>JBBSQE010000091.1:0-11715 GCA_038258095.1 Solirubrobacterales bacterium
AGACGATGGCCGGCCTCGCCCAGCGGGTCGCGCAGCGACTCCTCGCGCTCACCCTCGGCATGTTCATCAACGCCCAGACTGGGCGGCCACTTCGCTCCCTGGTCGCCTTTGACGGTCGTTAGACCCACATCAGGCCTCTAGCTGACGGGGTGTCGCCTTGTTGTGTCTATAGACCCAACTTCCAGCACCCCTGCGGTTTGCGAGCCGGGGGCCTCAGACCTTGATCGTCACCACGTCGCCGTCGGCGACCACATACTCGCGGCCCTCGATGCGCAACAGGCCCCTGTCGCGCGCGGGTGCGTAGCCGCCCAGCTCCACCAACTCCTCCCAGCCGACGACCTCGGCCTTGATGAACGCCTCCTGGATCTCGCCGTGGA
Organism: Solirubrobacterales bacterium; assembly: GCA_038258095.1. Taxonomy (GTDB): domain Bacteria; phylum Actinomycetota; class Thermoleophilia; order Solirubrobacterales; family 70-9; genus JBBSQE01. Next base: position 378 of record JBBSQE010000091.1, read on the forward strand.
TCCTCCCGGCTGCCTCCCAGACGCTGGCGCCACGGCGCAGGGGCCGGGCAACGGCCTCGTTGTCCTCACCCGCCGTGTAGAAGGTCAGGAGGCCGAGCAGGCCATAGGCGCCGCTGACGAGGCGCTCCAGGCCAGACTCATGCGCGCCGTAGGACTCACGCATCTCGGCCGCCTCCTCGGGGTCAAGGTCGGCAAGCTCACCCTCGATGCGAGCGCTGACCGCGACCGCGCCGGCTCCGATCGCCACGGCGTGGTCGGCGACGACCTCCGGGACCTCGGTGTCCCCCTCGTCGACGTTCGCCACGTAAAGAATCGGCTTCGAGGTAAGAGCCCCGAGCTGGCGGGCGGCGGCGGGCGCGGCGGCGGGCACCGGGACCGTCCGTGCGGGCTTGCCCTCGGCGACGGCGTCGCGGACCCGCTCGAGCCAGTCGCGCTCGGCGATCGCCTCGGGATCGCCCGACTTCGCCTGCTTCGTGACCCGGTCGAGGCGGCGCTCGGCCTGCTCGAAGTCGGCGAGGAGCAGCTCGGTCTCGATCGTCTCGATGTCGCGCAGGGGGTCGACGCTGCCATCGGGATGCGGGACCCCCGAGTCGAGGCCGTGGGTGCGGACCACGTGGCAGATCGCGTCGGTCTCACGGATCGAGGCGAGGAACTTGTTACCGAGCCCCTCCCCCTCGGCCGCGCCCTTGACGAGCCCGGCGATGTCGTGGAAGGCGATCGTCGCCGGCACCAGCTTGTTGCTCTTCACGGTCCCGGCGATCGCCACCAGCCGCTCGTCGGGCACCTCGGCGATCGCGACGTTCGGATCGATCGTCGTGAACGGGTAGTCCCCGGTCTGTGCCCCGCCCTGCGTCAGGGCGTTGAAGAGTGTCGACTTCCCGGCATTGGGAAGCCCGACGATTCCGACCTTCATTGGGCAGCTTCGGTTGGGGGCGGCTCGGCCTCGGGCAACGGCATCTCGCCGGTGTCAGGATCGCCGCTCGGGGTCATCTTCGGGTCATCCAGGAACGGGACCAGGCGGCCGAGGATCGCGCCGAGCGTCGCTCCCGCCAGGACGTCGGAGGGGTAGTGCATCCCGAGGTAGGGGCGGCCGACGCAGACGAGGCCGGCGAGAACGTGGGCCGGGAACTTGGCGCGCGGCTCGACCCGGCCGATCGCCACGGCGGCGGCGAACGATGAAGTTGCGTGAGCCGAGGGGAAGGAGAGCTTGCTCGGCGCCTTGGCGAGAGCCGGGTGCTCGGTGATGACCGGTCGCTGGCGGCCGACCGCGCGCTTCACGGCGAAGTTGAGAACGATCGCGGCCGGGGCGACGCCGGCGGCGCCGATCCAACGCATCCTGCGCTCTGGATCGGCGGCGGCGCCGACGGTCGCCGCTGCGAACCAGACGGCCCCGTACTCCCCGGCCAGACCAAGGACCTTCATCGGCTCCTCGATCACCGGCTTGTGGCCCTTGGTGCGCAGGAAACGCAGCGCGGACTGATCCAAGGCGCCGAGCGCCCGCAGCGGCACATTGCCCCGCGAGATCCACAGGGCGCGGCGGGTCTGCTTCTGCTTGCGGAGCCGATTCAGCATCCGCGGCAGCTTACGGACGCGGCAGCACCCGCACCGTCCGCCGCCGGATCAACTGACGACCAGGTCGAAGGCGTGCGGCTCGATGCCGAACTCCACCATGCCCACGGTGATCACCTCGCCGTCGACGTTGAGCTCAACCTCGCAGCCCGCGTCGAGGGACACCGCCGAGCATCGCCTGTCGCCCACCTCACGCTGTCGGTCTATCCGGCCCGAGCGGAATCCGTAGGCCCGCCACGCGAGCTTCATTCGCGCGCCGGCCGGGATCACCACCAGGTCGAGGTCCCCGTCCCGGGGGTCGGCGTCGATCTCGGCGCCACCGCCGAATGCTCCCGAGCAGGCAACGCTCACCTGCCACGCACCGCCGCGGTGCACCTCGTCGCCATCGCACTCGACCACACAGTCGAGCGGCCGGGCCGAGACTGCAGCACGCACCGCACCGACCGAGTAGGCGAGGGGCCCGAGCCGCGCCTTCAGCCCCTCCGCCTCGCGGGCGGCCACGGGCGGCAGCCCGGCGCTCGCGACGTTGACGAACGGCCGGTCGCCGACCCGCGCGAGGTCGTGGGGGCGGGTCGTCTGCCCCCGGACAGCCAGGCGACACGCGTCCTCGATGTCGCCGGGCAGCTCGTGGGAACGGACGAAATCGTTGGCGGTGCCGGCCGGAATGACCGCAAGCGGGACTCCGTGCCTGCCCGCCGCCGCCGCCGCGGGGGCGATCGAGCCATCGCCGCCCGCGACGACCACGCGGGAAGCTCCGCTCGCAACGGAGCCGCGGACGGCAGCCTCCGCCTCCGGCGCGGTCAGGGAGCAGTCGAGGAGCGTGACATCGGCACCCTCGGAGCGCAGCAGCCCGGAGACCTCGTCGCTGTCACCCGACCCGGAGCCGGGGTTGGCGATGAGCGCGAGCGTGGGCCTCGGTTCCACGGTGGGAGGCTATGCGCCCGCCGCTCCGGACCACGCCGTCCGGCCTGCTCGATGGAATGGCGCCGTGACCGATTCCGCGCGCGCCTGCGAGTACGAAGAGCGGTTCAGGCGCGCCGGTCTGCCCCTCTTCATCGAGGGCTACTCGGCGGCGAGCGATATCTTCAACCGGGCGGTGCCGCTGCTCGGGCTCGTGTTCTTCCTGGAGATGCTGGGTGCGATCGACCTCCAGTGGTCGGTCGGCGCGAACCTCGCCGCGGCGTGCGGCGGACTGGCGATCCTGCTCCTCGGCATCTCGATCTCGAACCGGGCACGTGGCCGTCCTGCCCGCTCCGTTCCGCAGACCGTCGGGTGGGCGGAGCTCTCCGGCTTCGTCCTGCTGCCGGCGGTCATCCCGGTCATCTTCGGCGGACAGTGGCGCAGCGGTCTCGTCACCGGGGCCGCCAATCTGCTGCTCCTGGGGCTGATACTCGCCGTGGTCGGCTTCGGACTGCTGTCGATCCTGCGATGGGCAGGCGCACGCCTGGTCTCGCAGCTCGCCTCGTCGCTGGAGCTGATCACCAAGGCCCTGCCACTGCTGATGATTTTCTCGATCGTCCTCTTCCTGACGACCGAGATGTGGCAGGTCTTCACCGAGGTCGACGGCGTCTCGCTGGCTATCCTCGGCGGGCTCTTCGTCGGCCTCGGGACGATCTTTCTGGTTGCGCGGCTTCCGGTCGAGGTGCGCGCGCTCGAGAAGGAGGTCGACGCGGAGGGCCCTGAGCTGAAGAGCCGCCAGCGCTTCAACGTCGGCCTGGTCCTGTTCGTGAGCCAGTCGCTTCAGGTCCTCCTCGTCAGCCTCAGTATCGGCATCTTCTTCATGGCCCTCGGGCTGCTGATGGTCGACTCGCAGATCCTCGAGAGCTGGATCGGCTCGGGGGGCGATGTCATTCTCAGCTTCGATATCGGCGGGCGGGAGGCGATCCTGACGACCGAGCTGCTCCGCGTCTCCGCCGCGATCGCCGCCTTCACCGGCCTCTACTTCACGATCTCGATGCTGACCGACGACGTGTATCGGCGGGAGTTTCTCGAGGAGCTGACGAGCGAGATGAGGCAGACGTTCGAGGAACGTGTGGAGTACCTGCGGCTGCGCGCATGAACGCCCCCGGCGACCCGGCGACGATGGTTCCCGGGTTCACACACGTGCCCGGGAATCACTGCGGTACGACGGCACTGCGCAACCTGCTGAGCTTCGCGGGCGTGGAGATCTCCGAGGAGATGGCGCTCGGGCTCGGTGCGGGCGCCGGCTTCTACTACTTGGAGCTCGACGCATCGCCGACCCGTTGGTTCAACGGCCGCACGGCGCGCCTCGAGGAGGTGTTTCGCGAGCTGACCGGGGCTCTCGAGATGCGGACCTTCGAGGACGCCGACGCGTCCTGGGCCGCTGCGAAGGCCGAAATCGACGCCGGCCGTCCGGCGCTTCTACTCACCGACCTCTACCACCTCGACCACTACGGGAACTCCGCGCACTTCCCGGGCCACGCCGTCGTCCTCGCCGGATACGACGGCAAGAGCGCCTTCGTGTCAGACACCGGTTTCGAGGAGCTGCAGGCGACGAGCCTGGAGGGGCTGCGAACGGCCCGGCACGAGCAACATCCCGCCTACCCGCTCGCCGGCCACATGTTCACGGTCGCTGGTGAGATCGACACCGGCCGCCTCCTCTCCGCGTCCGACGCCGCCATCGACCGCGCCGCTGTGGAGATGCGCAAGCCGCCCTTCGGCGACTACGGAGGGCTCCCGGCGCTCAGACGTCTGGCGGCCGAGGCGGAGAGCTGGCCGGACCTCGCCGAGGACTGGCGCTGGTGCGCGCGTTTCGCCTACCAGGTGATCGAGCGCCGCGGCACCGGCGGCGGCAACTTCCGTGCGATGTACTCGCGCTTTCTCGCGGAGGTTGGGCGCGACGAAGCGGCGGCGCTGGCAGCCAACGCCAGCTCAGCTTGGACGCGGCTCGCGGACGCCTTCGAAGCAGCGAGCGAGCCCGACGCACCCGAGCCGGAGCTATGGCGCACGATCGGCGAGCGGACGGGAGTGTGCCTCGAAGCCGAGGAACGGCTCTGGGAGGCGCTGGGCTGAAGGTTTTCCGTGTGGGAAGTACGGAAAAGTCCACACCCGAGCCCCGAAAGGTCCCGCGGGGCTCAGGCCGTGAAGCGGGCGAAGTAGGCGAGCGGGGGGCCCGAGCGCTCTTCAAGCTTCAGACCCGCCGCCTCGCAGCGCCGCCTGAGGGCCCGGAACGTGGTGAAGTGCGGGTCGCCGAACAGCTCGCCGACGATCAGCCGGCCGCCCGGTCGCAGGACGCGCGCGATCTCGCGCAGGGCCGCGTCGCCGTCGGGGATCTCACCGAGCACGGCGGTGAGGACCACGGCGTCCATGCAGTCGTCCTCGTAGGGGAGCGCCGTCGCGTCTCCGCGGGTCGGGACGACGTTGCCCAGGCCGCGCTCATTGACGGCCCGCATCACGTGATCGAGCATCTCCTGCTGGATGTCGAACAGCTCTAGGGTTCCCTCGGCGCCGATCCACTCGGCCATGTCGAGGCTGTAATAGCCGGTTCCGACCCCGACCTCGAGCAGGCGCTCTCCGGGCTCGGGGCGCAGAACCTCCCGCAGCCGCGTCCTGGTGATGACCGGGTGCGGCGCCTCCACCCAGAAGCGCTGCCCGTAGGGGCATGCCGAGGGGTTCTTGCGCCACCACAGGACAGCGCCGAGGACCGCGAGGCCCGCGCCGGCGGCGGTGCGGAGCGGCTTGATCGGGCTACTCGCCGCCGAGGCCGAAGCCGACCCGGTGGTCAGGGCTCTCGACACGGACGAATGCGACCTTGCCGATGTAGAGCGAGAGCTTTCCGTCCTCGGTCTCGAGGTCGTACCAGCCGCCGCTCTCCAAGCGGGAGCGCAGCTCAGCGAGTGCCTCATCGGTCAGGCGACACTGGATCACCTGCCCGCCCTCGAAGCCGATCTCCACACGCTGCGCATCCGCCATCAATGGTCCTCCCCATTCGCAGGTTCGACAAGCTCGGTCAGCACACCGCCGGTCGAGCGCGGGTGAAGGAACGCGACGCGGCTGCCCCGGATCCCGATCCGCGCCTCCTCGTCGATCAACTCGAGGCCGGCGACCTTGATCGCCTCGAGCGTCGAGTCGATGTCTCCCACCGCGTAGGCGACGTGGTGGAGCCCCGGGCCCTTGCGCTCGAGGAACTTCCCGACGGCCGTGTCGGGGCTGAGAGGCCGGAGCAACTCGACATGTCCCTCGCCGACATCGAGAAGAACCGCCTCGACGCCCTGCTCCTCCACCGTCTCACGGTGCGCGAGCTTCATCTGAAAGCTGCTCTCGTAGAGGGCGATCCCGGCGTCGAGATCCTCGACCGCGACACCAATGTGATCGATTCGGCTGAACATCGGAGCCATTATCGCGAGTCCAAGCCGCCGTCCGCCGCCTCGCCCATCGGCGCCCCATCAGCGGTCGCGGCACCACCCTCGACCCGGAGGATCTCCGCGAGCGCCGCCGCGCCCACCTCCATCTGCTCGGGAGTCGGCTCCTTGGTGGCGATGAGGCGCTGGATCTCGTGGCCGGGCTTGTGGAAGGCGCGGGCGAGACGGGTGCCGTGATGGCGATCCGACCAGGCGAACATCTCCACCGCGATCGACGCGCCGCCGAGGCCGACGCCCGCACGGGCCGCCGAGTTGGGCTTATCGACGAGCCGCTCGAGCAGGATCGTGCCGCCGGCCGACAGGGCCATCATCGGAGCGATCAGATTGGATCCGCAGCGGTCGTGCTCCTTCGGGACCGAGGAGGGATCCTCGGCGCCGGTCTCATAGGCGGCGATCTGCTTGTGCTCGACCCCGTGGTAGGCGGCGAGATCGCGATCGCGGAGAGCGACGAGCGCGGGCATCACGCCGATCGCCTGCAGAGCGCTCTCGCGGCCCGGCGACGCGCGGAAAACGCGCCGCGCGACCCCCGACACCGCGAGCGTGGCCCCGACGGCCGCCAGCACCCGTGGGTCTTCGAACGGCAGCCGCGCGGCCGGAAGGCGGCGGCGCGCGAGCGGGATCACGGCCATCGCCTCGAGCAGCTTCAGCGGCCCGCGCAGGCCGACGATCCGCCCCGCGGCCTCGGGGGCGAAGCGCGGCTTGCGCTCCGATGCCACCTGAATCTCACCCCTGCGATGGCGAACTGCGGCCGCCCAGTGCGTCGGGCCGTGGATCAGAAGGCCGTTGCGAAGCGCCATGCCGCCGAGCTTCAGCGGCTCCGCGTCTGAGGCGGCTCCATCGGGTCCCGGCGGGTCGCCGTTGGGGTGTGACCCCCGAGCCTCAGCCATCGTCGCCTCCCATCAGCCGCCGCGGGAGCCAGTGGAAGAAGCCCGCCATCAGGTCGACGTCGGCGACCGCGACGCGCTCGTCGGCTCCGTGAACCAGGGGGATCTCCTCCGCCATGCTCATCGCGTTCTGTGGACAGAAGCCGAACACCGTCGCCCCGAACGCCTTGCGGAACCAGTGGCTGTCGCTGAAGCCGGGCATCACCATCGGGAGGAGCTCGGCGCCCGGCTCGGTCGCCTCGACCCACTCTCCGATGGCCTCCGCCAGCGGGCCGTCGAAGTCGGAGCGGTTGCCGACGACCGTCTCCGTGAACTCGATCTCGAAATCGCGCCCGTCGTCGCCGTCGCCGTCGCCGAGAACGCTTGCGATCCGTTCGCGCACCTCGGCCTCCCCGAGCCCTGGAGGGACTCGGCAGTCGACCAGAATCTCGGCCGCCGACGGCACGACGTTCTGCTTGCCCGATCCGCTCGCCATCGTCGGCGTCAGGGTGACGCCGAGCATCGGCTCGGCCATCAGGACGGCGAGCAACGGGTCCACGGAGCGGATCCGCTCGATCGCTTCGGAGAGGTCCGGCGACTCCTCGCCAAGCAGTGTCTGGAGGAAGAGCAGCGTGTCCGGCGTCGTCTCCGGCGGCGGCTGGTCGCGCAGCTTCTCGAGCAGGGGCCCGAGCTTCAGCAGCGCGTTCTCGCCGACGCCAGGCAACGAAGCGTGGCCGGCGACCCCGTGTGTCTTGAGACGGAACCGGAAAACACCCTTCTCTCCGACCGAGAGCATGTAGAGCCGCCGATCGTCGAAGTCGAGTGCCAAGCCCGCGCCTTCGTTCACGACCATGTCGCAGCGAACCTGGTCGGGGTGCTCCTCGCATAGCCACATCGCCCCGTTGTGGGCGCCGGTCTCCTCGTCGGCGGTGACGATGAGGAGCAGGTCGCCGCGCTCCGGGCGCCAGCCGCTGCGCGCGAGCTCGATGCAGGCCGCGGCCTCGGTCGCCACCTGGTCCTTCATGTCGAGCGCGCCGCGGCCCCAGATGTGGTCGTCGGCGAGGTCGCCCGACCACGGGTCGTGTGTCCACTCACTCGGGTTCGCGGGAACCGTGTCGACGTGGCAGATCAGCGCGAGGTTCGGGCCTTCGGCCCTGCCGCGAAGACGGGCGACGAGGTTGGGGCGCCCCTCGACCTTGGAGAGCAGACTGCATTCCCAGCCGGCTTCCTCGAGCAGGCCCTTGAGGAACCCCTGGGCCTCGGCCTCGTTGCCGGGAGGGTTGACGGTGTTGAAGCGGATGAGGTCGCGGAGCAGCTCGACCGCCTGGTTGCCGAGATCTGAGGTCACGGGGCTGACCTTAGTGGCTGACCACCGCGCGTCGCCGGAGCGGCCGCGCGGCGTGCACGACCTCGATAGTTGAACGGTTATCGGTACTGGAGCGCCCACAGTCCTCCAACCCCTATGCGCCGGCATCTCATCGGCGGCTGCGCGACTTCATACTCCGGCCATGGCGGATCGCCTCTTCGACACCGGTGAGGACCCCCTGACCCGCAAGCCGGTCCCGGCCGCCGACGCGCCTCTCGCCGTGCGGATGCGCCCGCGCAACCTCGACGAGCTGATCGGCCAGGGGCAGATCCTCGCGCCCGGCTCGACGCTGCGCACGGCGATCGAGTCCGGCCACCCGCACTCCGCGATCCTCTACGGGCCGCCCGGAGCGGGCAAGACGACCCTGGCCCGCATCGCTGCCCGGGGCGCCGACGGCGCCTTCGAGGAGGAGTCCGCGGTCAACGCCGGCCGGGCTGAGATCCGCGCCGTGATCGAGCGCGCACGGGAACGCCGCCAGGCCGCGGACCGCCCGACGATCCTCTTCCTCGACGAGATCCATCGCTTCAACAAGGCCCAGCAGGACGCGCTGCTGCCGGCGGTCGAGGACGGGCTTCTCACCCTGATCGGCGCGACGACCGAGAACCCCTACTTCGAGGTCAACAACGCGCTGCTGTCGCGCTGCCAGGTCTACGAGCTCGCGCCGCTCGACCCCGGGCAGATCCAATCGCTGCTCCGGCGCGCGCTCGAGGATCCCGAGCGCGGGATCGCCGACCCGCCGGAGGTGACCGATGAGGCGCTGGCGATGCTTGCCGAGCGGGCCGGAGGCGACGCCCGGGTCGCATTGTCGGGTCTCGAGCGAGCCGTGGAGCAGGCGCGCAACACCGGCGAGGCGACCGTCGATCTGACCGCCGCCGAGGACGCGCTGCAGCGCAAGGCCATCAACTACGACAAGGGCGGCGACCGCCACTACGACTACATCTCCGCCTTCATCAAGGCGACCCGCGGCTCGGACCCCGATGCCTCCCTCTACTACCTCGCGGTGATGCTCGAGGGTGGCGAGGACCCCCGCTACATCGCCCGACGCATGATCGTCCTGGCCTCCGAGGACATCGGCAACGCCGACCCCCAAGCGTTGCCCCTCGCCGTCGCGGTGTCAGCTGCGGTCGAGCACGTCGGCCCTCCCGAGTGCAGCCTCAACCTCGCTCAGGCGGCGGTCTACCTGTCGCTCGCCCCCAAGTCGAACGCCTCCTACAGGGCGATCGGCGCGGCGCTGGCCGAGGTGCGCGAGCACGGCGCCAAGACCCCGCCCACCGCCCTCCGCAGCGCCGCCTACTACGGCGCGAAGCGTCTTGGGCGCGGAGTCGGCTACGTCTATCCACACGACGAGCCCGCGGGCATCGCCGCGGAGCCGCTCCTTCCGGAGGGCCTCGAAGACGCTCGATACTACGAGCCGACCGACCGCGGCTTCGAGGCCGACCTCGGCGAGCGCCTCGCGGCGGTCCGCAAGCGCCTCCACAAGCCCTAGTTGCGCCCGGGTAGCGCTATACGCGACCCAAGCGACAGGGCGGGACTCAGGGTCCGCGCGCAATCGCCGCAACTCCTCCCGGGGAGAGGTGTTCTGTAGGTCAGAACCCTTCCGAATTTGTAGCCAGGGAGGGACCGGGCCAAGGCCGGCCGGAGGTCTATGACTGGGGACCTCCGGCCGCTTTGACTCCCTAGGACGTCGGCTCATAGACTCCGGTCCATGGAAGCCGCCACGAAGTCATCAGCCCAGGGCGCGTCCGTGACCAATCCTCACCACGGCTCGCTGGAGTCCCTCAACCCCGCCACCGGCGAGCTCGTCGGGACGGTCGGGACGATCATGCCCGAGCAGGTGCAGGGGATCGTCGACGACGTCGCGCGCGTGCAGCCGGCGTGGGCAGAGCTTTCGCTCGAGACCCGAGGCACCTACCTGAAGCGAGCGGCCGACGTGCTGCTCGAGGACATCGACGAGCTTGCGGAGCTGCTCGCGACCGAGCAGGGCAAGCCGATCAACGAGTGCTACACGATGGAGCTGCTGCCGACGATCGACGCCCTGCATTGGTGTGCCAAATCCGGGCCCGACATCCTCGCCGACGAGAAGGTCTCCTACCCACAGGCCTTCCTGAAGACGAAGAAGAGCAAGTTCTCCTACGAGCCGCTCGGCGTGGTCGGCGTCATCGCTCCCTGGAACTACCCGTGGTCGATCCCCTTCGGCGAGGTGGCGATCGCCCTGATGGCCGGTAATGGAGTTGTGCTGAAGCCGGCGAGCCTCACCCCGCTCCTTGGCGAGGCGATCCGCGATGTCTTCGAGCGCGGAGGCCTTCCCGAGGGCCTGCTTCGCACCGTCCACGGCGGCGGCCGCATCGGCGATGCCCTCAGCCGCTCCACGGCCCAGAAGATCTTCTTCACCGGCTCGGTCGAGGTCGGCCGCAAGGTCGGTGCCGTCTGCGCGGAGGAGCTGAAGGGCTGCGTGCTCGAGCTCGGCGGCAAGGACCCGGCGATCGTCTGCTCAGACACCAACATGGATCACGCCGTCGGCGGCGTCCTCTGGGGCGGCTTCGCCAACGCCGGCCAGACCTGCTCGGGCATCGAGCGCGTCTACGTCATGCGCGATGCCGCCGACGAGTTCACGGAGCGGCTCGTCCGCGGCGCCAAGTGCCTGCGGGTCGGCGATCCGCTGGCCTACGACACCGAGATCGGCCCTATGACCTCCGCGGACCAGTACGACATCGTCTGCGAGTTGATCGACGACGCGGTCGCCTCCGGCGCGACCCTCCGCTGCGGGGGCCCGGTCGACTCGCCTCCAGGGCTCGACGGGAAGTTCATCGCCGCAACCGTCCTGACCGGGGTCACGCACGAGATGCGGATCATGAGGGAGGAGATCTTCGGGCCGGTGCTTCCGCTGGTCGTAGTCGACTCCGAGCAGGAGGCCGTCGACCTCGCCAACGACTCGGAGTTCGGCCTCGGCGCCTCGATCTGGACGAAGGACCGCCAGAAGGCGGACCGGATGTCGCGGCGGATCGAGTCGGGAATGGTCTGGACCAACGACCACTCCTACAGCCACGGCGCCTGCCAGTGCTCGTGGGGCGGCGTCAAGGACTCCGGCATCGGCCGGGCCCACTCGAAGTTCGGGTTCTACGAGTGCGTCAACATCAAGCTGATCTCCTGGGAGCCGG
>JBBSQE010000092.1:0-11703 GCA_038258095.1 Solirubrobacterales bacterium
CAAGTCGTTCCGCAATGAGATCACCCCTGGCAACTTCATCTTCCGCACGCGCGAGTTCGAGCAGATGGAGATGGAGTTCTTCGTCCCGCCGGATGACGCCGACGAGTGGTACCGCACCTGGATCGACGAGCGCGACCGCTGGTACAAGGACCTCGGCATCCGGCCGGACTTCCTGCGCATCCGCCCGCACGACGATGACGAGCTGTCCCACTACTCCTCGGGGACCTCGGACGTCGAGTACCTGTTCCCGATCGGCTGGTCCGAGCTCGAGGGGATCGCCAACCGTGGCGACTTCGACCTGACACAGCACGCGAAGTTCTCCGGCGAGAAGCTGGAGTACTTCGACCAGCAGACCAAGGAGAGGTTCGTCCCCCACGTGATCGAGCCGGCCGCCGGCGCCGACCGCGCCACGCTCGCCTTCCTGGTCGACGCCTACGACACCGAGGAGGTCGAGGGCCGCCAGCGCACCGTGCTGCGACTGCACCCGCGCCTCGCGCCGGTGAAGGCGGCGATCCTGCCGCTCGTCTCCAAGGAGGGCATGCCGGAGAAGGCCCGCGAGATCTACGAACAGGTCCGCAAGCGGGTCACGGCGGAGATCGACGAGGGCGGCTCGATCGGCAAGCGCTACCGCCGCCAGGACGAGATCGGGACGCCGTGGGGCATCACTGTCGACGGCCAGACGATGGAGGACGGAACCGTCACCCTGCGCGACCGCGACACGCTCGAGCAGACGCGAGTGCCGGCGGAGGGCCTCCCTGCGATGCTCGCCGAGCGGCTCGAGCAACCCTGGACGAGCCCGAAGCTCGGCCCCTCCCCCGCCTGAATACACTCACCTCCGGAGGAGTTGAACCGTCGTCCGGAGGAGCCGAGCTTGAATCTCGCCAGCATCGCCACCGAGTCAGCCGAGCGCAGCCCCGATGCTGTGGCGATCCGGCTGAAGGATCGGGATCTGACCTATGCCGAGCTCGACGATCGCAGCGCCCGCGTCGCCGCGCTGCTGAAACAGAAGGGCCTCGAGGTCGGTGACCGCGTCGGGATCATGCTCCCGAACGTTCCCGAGTTCCCGATGGCCTACTTCGGGGTGCTGCGCGCCGGAGGTGTCGTCGTCCCGATGAACGTCCTGTTGAAGAAGCGCGAGGTCGCCTTCTACCTCGAGGATCCGGGAGCGAAGATCCTCTTCGCGTGGCACGGCTTCGCCGACGACGCGAGGGCCGGCGCGGAGACCGCGGGCGCCCAGTACATCGAGGTCGAACCGGACTCATTCGAGGCGATGCTCGACGACATCGAGCCCGAGACCGACGTCGCCGACCGTGACGACTCCGACACCGCGGTGATCCTCTACACCTCCGGCACTACCGGCAAGCCGAAGGGCGCGGAGCTGAGCCACCTGAACCTCGACCGCAACTGCGAGATCTGCGCGGACGGCACCGTCGAGGTCACAGAGGGCGACACGGTCCTCGGCGCCCTCCCCCTCTTTCACTCCTTCGGCCAGACCGTCAGCATGAACGCCTCGATCCGCAACGGCGCGACGCTGACGATGCTCCCCCGCTTCGATCCCACCGAGGCCCTGCAGACGATGCAGGACGAGAAGGTCACGCACTTCCAGGGTGTCCCCACGATGTACGGCGCGCTGCTGAACCACCCGGACCGCGGCGAGTTCGACACCTCCTCTCTGCGCAGCTGCATGTCCGGCGGCTCGGCGATGCCGGTTGAGGTCATGCGCAACTTCGAGGAGGCCTTCGACTGCATGATCCTCGAGGGCTACGGCCTGTCGGAGACCTCGCCCGTCGCCTCGGTCAACCATCCCGACATGGAGCGCAAGCCCGGCTCGATAGGCACACCGCTCGAGGGTGTCGAGATGAAGATCGTCGACGAGGACGACAACGACGTGGACCAGGGCGAGGTCGGCGAGATCGTCATCCGCGGCCACAACATCATGAAGGGCTACTGGGAGCGGGACGACGCGACCGAGGAAGCCATGAAGGGCGGCTGGTTTCACTCGGGGGACATGGGGCGGATGGACGAGGACGGCTACTTCTTCATCGTCGATCGCAAGAAGGACCTGATCATCCGTGGCGGCTACAACGTCTACCCACGGGAGGTCGAGGAGGTCCTCTACGAGCATCCGAAGATCCAGGACGCGGCCGTGGTCGGGGTGCCACACGACGACCTGGGCGAGGAGATCGGCGCCGCAGTGGTCGTAAAGCCGGACTCAGAGCTCGAGGCCGATGAGGTCTCCGCCTACGTCAAGGACGCCATCGCCGCCTACAAGTACCCGCGCGTCGTCTGGTTCGTCGACGAGCTGCCGAAGGGGCCGACCGGAAAGGTCCTGAAGCGCGAGATCAAGGCGCCCGGGAGCGATTCTTGAGCGAGCGGGTCCGGGTCCCTCGCGATCGCGAGGACGACTACACGCGAGAGGCAGCTTCGAAGCGAGTCGAGTTCGCGAAAGAGCAGACCGGGGCCGAGCTCGAGCACGTCTCGAGCTACTCGTTCGACCCGGCGATCCTTAGCGGGAACGTCGAGCACTTCGTCGGCGTCGCCCAGGTTCCAATCGGCCTGGCAGGGCCGCTCCTCGTGAACGGCGAGCACGCCGAGGGCGGGTTCTACGTTCCGCTTGCGACCGCCGAGGGCACCCTCGTCGCGAGCTACAACCGGGGCATGCGCCTACTCCACGAGGCCGGTGGCGTCACCACGACGATCATGACCGACCACATGCAGCGGGCACCGGCGTTCATCTTTGAGTCGGCCCGAGGCTCACGTGACTTCTCGGAGTGGATCGATGAGAACTTCGACGCAATCAAGGCCGCCGCAGAGGAGACGACGAGTACCGGCAAGCTGCTCGAAATCGACCGCTACACGGCCGGGCGCATGCTCTACACGCGCTTCAATTACTCGACCGGCGACGCCGCCGGCCAGAACCTCACCGGCAAGGCCACACAGGCGGCGTGCAACTGGATCCGCGCCAACCACGAGGGCACCATCCCGATCGAGCACCACTTCCTGGAGGCCAACTTCGCAACCGACAAGAAGAGCTCGAACATCAACATGCTCCGGACCCGCGGCAAGCGGGTGATCGCCGAGGCCACAATCCCGAACGAGCTCTTCCACAGCGTCATGAACTCAGACAGCCGGCTGATGTACCGGGCCCGGCAGGTCTCGAACCTCGGCGGGTTCATGTCCGGCACGAACAACAACGGCGCTCACTCGGCCAACGGGATCACAGCGATGTTCATCGCAACGGGCCAGGACGCGGCGAACGTCGCCGAGTCCTCGGCCGCCCTCGTCTACGCAGAGCTGCGCGACAACGACGATTACTACTTCTCGATAACGATCCCGTCGCTGATCGTCGCCACCTACGGCGGCGGCACCGGGCTCGCCACCCAGCGGGAATGCCTCGAGATGCTCGACTGCTACGGCTCCGGCAAGGTCGAGAAGTTCACCGAGATCGTCGCCGCGACGGTCCTCTGCGGAGAGCTCTCCCTCGGCTCCGCGATCGTCGCCGAGGAATGGGTCGATGCCCACGACCTGCTTGGGCGCAACCGGCCCTAAGGTCGCGGGCTGCGGGCAATGGCCCGAACAGCCGCACGCAGGGGGCGAAGCCCACCGACTGGGGACTCAGAGCCCCTGTGGGGGCGGCAACTTCCCAACCAACTCGGCGAGCGGTCTGGAACATCGCGGCTCGGCAGCACGACAGGGTCACGCACGCACAACTCCGCGCCCTCGGCCTCGGCGACAAGGCCATCCGGCACCGGGTCAAGCGCGGGAGCCTGATCCCGGTCGCTCGTGAGATCTACGCGATCTCCCGTCCCCGTGGGACTCCGGAGGAGCGATGGATGGAGGACGCGCTCCGGTGCGGAGACCAGGCCGCCGTCGGTGACGTGAGCGCTGCGGTCTTTGGGGCCGACCCCGCGAGGCTCGGCGCCACAAGCTGATTCCGGTCACCTCACCCGCCCTCACCTTGATCGACAACGCGAACCGGTGGGGGGAGATCGAGCTGGCAGGCGCTCTCAACCGTGCCGACTCCCTGGGGATCGCCAAGCCGGACCTGGTCCGGGCGGCTGCGGAGCGCTACTCGCGCATCCCCGGTGCCTCGTTGGTCCGCTCGGTGCTAGACCGTCTCACGTTCGAGCTGACGGACTCAGAGCTGGAGCGCATGTTCCGTCGTCTCCTTCGCGAGGCCTCGCTCCCGCAGCCCCTGACCCAGCAATGGCTGAATGGCTACCGGGTCGACTTCTACTGGCCGGACCTCGGGCTCGTGGTCGAGGCCGACAGCCTCCGGTAATCACCGAACGCCAAGCCAGCAGGCGACGGACCGGCGCCGCGATCAGGTCCACAAGACCAAGAGCCTCGAGACACTCCGGTTCACGCACTGGGAAGTTGCGCATGAACCCGAGCACGTGAAGCGCACGCTCGCCGCGGTGATCGCGGTCCGCCGTGAGCTGGAAGGCCTCAGGTCCAGCGCTCGCCGCGCCCCAGCCGGTCCAGCCCGACCCAGATGAAGTCCATCGCCGTGGCGAGGATCTGCTCGCGGGGGATCTCGCGGTGGTCGCTCCACCAGTTGGCGAGGAACTGGACGGAGCCGAGGAGCTGCTGGGCGAGCATGGGGACGACCAGGTCCGCTTCCGCGGAATCAAGACGCGCCTCCGGTGGGCGTTCGGCGTCCATGCGTGCCGTGATGGTCACCGCGGCCTCGCCCTGGAGGCGCTCCTGCCAGCGGGCGATCTCCGGGTCGCCGGAGTTGCGGAAGAGCATCTGCCACGCCTCGCGACGCTCCTCGACGAACGCGAAGAACGCTTCGAGGCCGGCGCGAAGGCGTTCCTCTCCGGGCTCCTCCGCCGCGACCGCGAGCAATACCTTCTCCAGCAGCTCGGAGACGTAGGACTCGAGAAGGGCGCCGTGGAGCTCCTGTTTGGAGCCGAAGTGCTCGTAGATCAGCGTCTTCGAGACCCCGGCTCGCGCGGCGACGTCTTCCAGAGAGGTGTCGTGGTAGCCGTTCGGCGCGAAGGCATCGAGGGCCGCGGCGAGAATGAGTTCTCTGCGGTCAGCCGCTGGGAGGCGGCGCTTTCGGGGGGCGGTGGTGTCCTCTGTGATGGGTGTCACGGAATCGTGTCGCATAACTGACTGGTCGGTCAGTTAGTCTACGGGACGAGCATGAGCCCGTGAACGACGATCAGCGCAGGAGGTCCATCGCATGTCAGTAGCCCAGCATTCAGCAACCGAGGACATCACCTACGAGGATCTCTATCGCCGCTGGGAGGAGGGCAACTGGCAGGCGACGGCACTCGACTTCTCCGAGGACAAGGAGGGGTGGGACTCGCTGTCAGACATCCAGAAGCGCTCAGGTCTCTGGATCTACTCGATGTTCTTCTACGGCGAGGACTCGGTCACCGACAACCTCTCCCCCTACATCGACGCTGCCCCTCGTGAGGACATGAAGTACTTCCTCGCGACGCAGCAGGTCGACGAGGCCCGCCACGCCGTCTTCTTTCATCGTTTCTTCAAGGAGGTGATCGGCACCGGAGACTCGATTTCCTCGACCCTCGCCTCCACCGAGCCGCAGCTGAACTGGGGCTATCGCGGGGTCTTCGACCGGCTCGACAGGATGGCCGAGGAGCTCCGCCGCGACCGCTCCCTACCGAAGTTCGCCCAGGCCATCGCGCTCTACCACATGGTCGTCGAGGCGACGCTCGCCCAGCCGGGCCAGCACTTCATCGAGGACTTCTTCGCAAAGGCCGGCTCGATGCCCGGCTTCACCGCGGGAATGGAGAAGGTCTCACGCGACGAGCAGCGGCACATCGGCTTCGGCGTCAAGGCACTCTCGGAGATGTTCGCCGAGACGGACGAGTGCAAGCAGGCCGTCGTCGAGCTCCTCCGCGAGGTTCTCCCCTACTCCCTCGCTGTCTTCACGCCCCCCAACTGGGACGAGACCTACGTCACCTCCTACGGCTTCACGCTCGAGGACATCTTCACCTTCGGCACTCGCTCGATCGAGGCGAAGTGGCGCGCGACGGGCTTCCCGCTGGAGGACATGCCGCCGGACATCTACCCGGTTGACCGCTCCCTCCCCCACCGCGAGCGAGCCGAGCTGCAGATCAAGCTGCTCAAGGCCGGCGTGATCGGCGATCCAGCCGTGAAGGTCCGGTCCGACCGCGAGATCCAGCAGATCTACTTCGACACGATGAGCCGCTCCGCCGGGCGCTCGGCGACCTCGGGACCCCCGCTGAGCGTCCAGTGGCGCTTCTCGGACGCCGAGCCCTGGAACCTGGTCGTCGACAATGGCTCGACCCGGGTCGAGCCGGGGACGCTCGAGTCAGCCGACGTGACCTTCGACACTTCCTGGGAGGAGTGGATCGAGATATCGATGCGGGGCAAGAACCCGATCCGGTCGATCCTCGGACGGCGCCTTCGCCCCCGTGGGTCGCCCGGAGATCTGCGGCGCTTCGGTCGGGTCTTCCACCCGCGTTCGGTGACCTGAGCGGGGTCCGGCCTCAGGAAACGGGTGGGCGGGCGTCTGCCCACGGCCGTTCCGCCTCGATCTGCGCCGCGAGCGAGAGGAGCGTCTCCTCATCGGCCGTACGACCGATGAGCTGCACCGAGAGTGGCAGCCCGTCTGCCCCGAAGCCGGCCGGGATGGCCGCCGCCGGATTGCCGAGGTGGTTCCAGGGCGCGCAGTAAGGATAGACGCGGCTCATGCCCATCAGGGTCCAGAGCGCTCCCCGCCCTTCCCAGTGGCGCACCGGGATGGCCGTCCGGGCCATCACGGGCATCGCCAGGACGTCGAAGTCGTCGAAGATCGCGCCGATCCGCTCGCGATCGGTCGTCTCGGCCGCGCGGGCGCGGCGCAGCGCCCGGTCCGGGATCAGCGAGCCGAGCCTCGCGAAGCCGCGCGTGCGCCGCTCCAGGGCCTCGCGGCGAGGCACCTCCTCGACCTCGTCGTGCACGCCCCGCAGATAGCGAGCGCTGGCGTTGTTGCCGACCATGCCCCAGGCGGGATCGCGCTCGGCGACCTCGTGTCCGAGCGACCGCATGAGGTCCGCGGTTCCCGTAACCGAGGCCTTGACCTCGTCGCTGACCTCCGGTGGTGCCAGGACCCGCAGCGGCTTCGTCGACCAGGCGATTCGAAGCTTTCGCGGCGGGCGGCTCGCCGCCTCGGTGAAGGGGCGGGGGGGCGAGCCCGGTGCGCCTGCCTCCGTCGATCCGCCGGCCGTCACATCGAGGTAGAGCGCAGTGTCGATCACCCGGCGCGCCTCGCAGCCGTTGACCGAGAGACCGTGCCAGTGCTCAGCGTCGGGAGCGACCGAGATCCGCCCGCGCTGCGGCTTCAGGCCGAAGACGCCGCACGATGCCGCCGGAATCCGGATGGACCCCATGCCGTCGGACGCCGATGCCACCGGAACCATCCCGGCGGCAACCGCGGCGGCACTGCCTCCGCTGGAGCCCCCCGGCGCCCGCCCGGTATCCCACGGGTTACGCGTCACCCCCCAGGTCGCGGACTCGGTGTAGCCGCAGATCGCGAGCTCGGGAAGGTGGGTCTTGCCGACGATGATCGCGCCGGCGCCACGCAGGCGTCGCACCATCTCGCAGTCCGCCTTGGCGGGATCCGGGTAGGCATCGGTCCCGTTCATCGTCAGCTCGCCCGCCAGATCGACCGAGTCCTTCAACGCGATCGGGACGCCGAGCATCGGACGGTCGTCGCCCGCTCCCAGCCGACCCTCGGCCTGCTTCGCCTCGGCCAGCGCCCGCTCCGCGAGCACGACCCGGAACGCGTTCAGCTTCGGCTCGAGGCGCTCGATCCGCCGCAGGGTGAGCTCGACGAGCTCGGTCGGTGAGATCTCGCGCTCGCGCACCATGCGGGCCTGCTCGGCAAGGCCGGCGAACGCGATGTCGTCATCGGTGCCGGCGGCCGCCATCAGTCCTCCGCCAGCACGATGACGCGGTCCTCGGGGGCCACCGTGATCGGCTCTGACTTGGGGACGTTCACCCTCACACCGTATGCGGCGAGCGGATCCTTCGACTTGGAGCCGAAGCGATAGCCGAGCGCACACTCCCCGCGCTGCCGCGCCGCCTCCACGACCGTCGCAAAGTTGATCTCCGCGCCGGAGCTGACGTAGTCGCCGGCCGGCCGAAGGTAGATCTCCGAGCCGTCGGCCGAGAAGATCTCCCCGAAAACCTTCGCGAGGTGGCGGTTCTCGGAGATCTGGGCCAGCATCAGGCTGATCACCTTGCCGCTGACGATCACGTCGTCGACCTCGGTCACCTCGGCGAGCTCGCGGTTGCGGTCGTCGAGCATCTCGCTGACGATCGAGAACTTCGCATCCCGGCGCACACCGATGTCCCGCAGATGAAGGAGCGTCACCAGCGTCCGTGCATCGGCACGCTGGGCGTCGAGGTCATCCGAGCAGCAGAGGACGACTATGTGGTCGAAGCGCTCGATCCCGAGCCCTTCCAGGATCTCGCGGTCGGTCGGGCTTCCCGACTGGAACGTCAACTGCACGTTGCCCACATCGACGCAATCGCGCTCGATCGTCCGCTCTGCCTCCTCGGACTCGGCCACAACCGTCAGGTCAGAGCCGGGGCGGAGGAATGCGTCGAACTCGGTGATCACTGAGGTCGCACCGCGGTTCCAACCGAGCAGGAGGACGCTCTCCGGTCGCGGGAGGATCGTCTTGCGGCCGGCGATGGCCGCGGTCACAGGCTCGGCGGTGACTTCGGAGGCGGCGGCCAGCGCGGCATCATCCTCGGCGACGGCGATGACCCGATCACCCTCCACCAGCGTACGGTCGTGCTCGGGATTCAGCTTGACGCGACCGGCGTCGTCGATGATCCCGATCGGCGCGCACTCCTCCCAGCGCAGCAGCAGCTCGCCGAAGGTCCGGTCGACGAGAGACGGATCGTCACGGAAGTAGATCTCGTCACCCGCGAAGTCCAGCAACTCGGTGAAGGCGACGGACGCACCGGACTGCCTCGCCGAGTGCACCACCAGCTTCGCCACCGTCTCACGCTTGTCGATCAGGACGGCCTCCTCGCCGCCCACCAAGCCGGCCGCTCGGAGGTTCGTAGGGTTCTCGATCTCGGCGACGATCTCGTAGTCGCGATCGCGGTGGGCCGTGCCCTGGGTCAGCGCGAGCACGGTCTTGATCACCTGCGCATCGGGCTCGGGGTCATCCTCCGGGGCGAGGACGATGATCGAGCGAGCCTTCTCCGGCCGCACCAGCGCGAGATGTCCGAGGTCGATCGGGCTGCCGCTCCGGGTCACGACGCGGGTGACCTTGGGACGAACCTTCTCGCGGATCAGGTCGTCCATCTCCACCTTGTCCTGCTCGGCGAGAACCACGGCCGACCGGCCCTTCTCCGAGGCATTGGCGATCTCGAGCTCGGACAGGATCGTGAAGATCGAATCCGACCAGCCGAGGATCAGGGTGTGGTCGGTCTCGAGAACGACCGAGCGGCCCTTGCGGAGCTCATCGATCTTCGAGTCGAGGCCGGTCGCGATGATGCCGATCAGGGCACTGACGATGAACAGGCCACCGAGCGTCACCGCCAGCATCAGGACTATGAAGGGCCAGCGCCCGGTGTCCGACGCGATCGTTCCCGGATCCAGCGCGTGCAGGAGCGAGTCCAGCAGGTGCCCGAGCACGCCCGAATGGGTCCCGCGCTTCGGGCCCAGCCCGCTGATCAGGACGATGATGGTGAACAGCACGATCATGGCGAGAGCCACGGCCGCCAGCCAGCCGACCAGCGCCGGCGTACCGCGCGCCATCGTGTTGTCGAAGGCGTAGCGCGCCTTCTGGCGCAGGGTGGGCTCGGCGTCCGGTTCGAGCCCGGCGGGCCCCTCGCCCGCGCGGGTGCCGCGAGCGCTGTCCATGCTCGGAACCACCCGTCGGCCGACTCGCCTGGTCACCGCGGGGAGGATATGCGCCGCAGGTGACTTCCCGTCCACTCCCGGCCTGGGACATGAGCCTTGCCCGTGGCCGCCGCCAGGCCTCACCCCCGGCTTCCCGTCGCGGCGATGAGCCGACCTGGAAACGCTTGCGGGTGACTTCGGGGCGACAGACATCGACAACCGACCCCAGGTATATCCAGGGAACGCTTGTCGCCGGCTCGCGCCGCGGCGCACCTACAACCGTTCCCAGGCTGCGCTCCTGCTCGCGGCAGGCTGATGGCGAGCCGGACAGCGGCCACGTCATCGGGCCCCACGGGGCGCGGGTCAGTCGCCGGCTTTGCGCTACTCGCTGGTCAGGAGGTGCCGCGCGGCGGCGATGCCGGCGGCGAGGGTGCCGGAGTGGTCGCGATCCGGGTCCGAGAGTGCCTGCAGCGCGTAACCGTCGCCGAAGGCGAAGAGGTACGACGCGATCGTGTCGGCGTCATACCGCAGCGCGAGAACGCCCTCTCGCTCCTTGGCCTCGAGCACATCAGCGACCTGCTTCCGGGTGCGGACGAAGAGCTGAGCGACCTCCTGGCGGATCTCGGGATTGCGCCTCCCGGCGGTGAAGATCTCGAAGAGAAGCGTGAAGAACTCGGGCTCGTTCTCGATCAGGTCATTGAGGCTCGCGACGAGGACGTCGATGACGTCGTCGGCCGTCCGGGCGGCGGAGAGAGGGCCCTCGAGGCGCTCCATCCTGATCTCGGCATCGCGCCGCACGACCTCGACGAGAAGCCGCTCCTTGGTGCCGAAGTAGTAGTGGAGAAGGCCGCGGCTGACGCCGGCCTCCGCCGCGACCTGCTCGAACGTCGAGCCGGAAGCGCCGCGCCGCGCCACGCAGTAGCGCATCGCGTCGATGATGCGCTGAGCCTTGTCCCCCCCGAGCTCCGGATCGTTCGTAGCCGCCTCCACGGGATGCGCCACTCTAGACGCCGGATTCCGCTTTGGCCGTTGCCGAGGAGCGGGCGCGAGCGGCCTCGGTGAGCGCCGCCGTCTCCTCCTCGATCATCGTCTCGAGGCTGTCGATGTCGGCGAGCGCGTCGTAGTCGCCCATCAGACCGATCGTCGCGTGGCCGTTGTAGCTGAAGATCGCGATGGCCAGGGCCTTGTCGAGTGCGAGGAATGGCACCGGGACCATGGTCTTGATCTCCCGGCCGAGCAGGTAGAGAGGAAACTGCGGGCCCGGGACGTTGGTGACCAGGAGGTTGTAGATCCGGCTCGAGAAGTTGAGGCGTGAGGCCTCCGCGAAGATCGTCGGCGGTGCGAAGTCCTGTAGCCCGGCGATGACCTCGGCGCCGAGCGCCTGCTTGGACTCCTTGAGCCCGGCCATCGACTCGCTGACGATCCGAAAGCGGGTCGCCGGGTCGTCCGCGTAGACGGGCAGCGGGCAGGCCATCATCGTGATCCGGTTGCCGAGCGAGCCCTGCTCGTCCGGCCGGCGCACGGAGACCGGGACGCAGCCGCGCAGCTCGACGCCCTCGGTCCTCATGCCGCGCGTATGGAGCCAGCGCCGCAGCGCGCCGGTCACCAGCGCCAGGAACGCGTCGTTGAGCGTGCCGTCGAGACCGTTCTTGATCTCCTTCAGGTCGGCGAGCTCGGTCGTCATCCAGGCGACGCGGCGGTGCGGCCCGATCTCCACGTTGAGCGGGTTCGCGGGCGGGCTGTTGACGTACCCCCAGGCGATCTCCGCTATCCCTTCCGCGGCCTCCCTCGCCTCAGCGTGGTAGTGACCGGGCGACCGCAGGGTGGCTAGGGCGCGCTCGGCGAGGGCGCCTGGGGCC
>JBBSQE010000093.1:0-11678 GCA_038258095.1 Solirubrobacterales bacterium
CTCGACTCATATCTCGGGGCCCGGGTGGATGACCAGGTCCGCTCCGCCGCTGACCCAGCGGCGATCGCTCTGCTCTCCCGGCCCGGGAACCGGGCCTGCTCCGGAGAGTCCGCGCCCTCGACCGCGCCATCCGCCCCGGGAGCGCCCGGTGAAGCCGACCGCGGCCCCCTCGGTGGCCCCCCGCGGCCGGGGTCGGGGCCGCTCGGGGTCGGCCCGGACGAGCCGAGGACGAACGTCCAGCTCCCGCCCGGGACCTACGCCGAGCTGCGCAGCCCGTCGGGCCGTGTCTGCGACTCGGTCGAGTTCACCTACGGGCAACCGGATCTGGCGAAGCCCGACCTCCCCGAGGACATCGTCGCAGCTCCGCCCGGCAAGGATCTCCGCATCGTCACCGTCGGATCGACGGGCAGCGGCTCGACCAAGTTCCGAGCCACTGCGCTCCAGAACATGCCGGGTGGCAGCTCGATCGTCGTTGCCGTGCCGACCACGGAGTCAGGCGCCACTCTCAACCGACTTGCGCTCATCGAGCTGGTCGTGGCCCTCGCTGTCCTCGTGGCCCTCGGGTTCCTCGCGTGGTGGGTCGTCCGCCTCGGCCTGCGGCCGCTGGAGCGGATGGAGAAGACGGCCGGAGAGATCGCCGCCGGCGATCTGACCCGGCGCGTGGAGCCGGCCGATCCGAAGACCGAGGTGGGGCGGCTCGGCATCGCACTCAACTCGATGCTGGAGCAGATCGAGGCCGCATTCGCCGAACGCGAGGTGTCAGAGGCCCGCATGCGCCGTTTCCTCTCCGATGCCTCGCACGAGTTGCGCACTCCCCTCGCCTCGATCCGCGGCTACTCCGAGCTCTTCCGCATCGGAGCGACGGAGAGTCCCGAGGGCATCGAGAAGGCGATGGGGCGCATCGAGAGCGAGTCGATCCGGATGGGCGGTCTGGTCGACGACCTGCTCACGTTGGCCCGACTCGACGAGGTGCGCGAGCCCCGTCGCGAACGCGTCGATCTCACGAGGTTGCTGGAGGAGGCCCGCGACGACGCCGGAGTCGCGGCGCCAGGCCGCGAGATCACGATCGCCGCAACTGATGCGGTCGAACTCTCGGCCGATCCCGACCAAGTCAGACAGGTGCTGGCCAACCTCGTCCGCAACGGGCTCGACCACACGCCGGATGGCACACCGATAGAGCTCAGCCTCGCTCGGAAGGGGACTGTTGCCGAGATCTCCGTCCGTGACCACGGCGCGGGCCTCGGCGACGCAGTGGGCCCCGAGCTCTTCGATCGCTTCTGGCGCGCGAGCCCCGACCGTGGCCGCGCGAGCGGCGGCGCCGGCCTCGGTCTGGCGATCGTGTCCGCGATCGTCGCGGCACACGGCGGCGAGGTGGGCGCGGCCGATGCCCCGGGCGGGGGAGCGGTGTTCACCGTGCGGCTGGCGGTCGAATGACCGAAGGGCTAAGAACGTATCTCGGTAGGGGGCGTGCGTCCGGGGGACGCCATGACCGAGCGGGACGCCGGCGGGACGGTTCCCGT
This sequence comes from Solirubrobacterales bacterium, assembly GCA_038258095.1. Classification (GTDB taxonomy): domain Bacteria; phylum Actinomycetota; class Thermoleophilia; order Solirubrobacterales; family 70-9; genus JBBSQE01. The sequence goes on from JBBSQE010000093.1 coordinate 1,521, forward strand.
ATGGCAGAGCCATGCGGGAACCGGGTCGGTGGTGGATCCGCGAGGCGTCATGGCGTTCATCCGGGCGTGCGATCACCTATCGAGGTGGGCTCCAAAGGCTCGCTCACTCGCTGCTAGCCGAGCGGGGCGGCCCCGCGCTTCGGGCCGAAGACCCAGAGGCGCAGCCCGAGGAACCGCAGGATCGTCGCGAGCGCATTCGCGAGGCAGAGTGCGATCGTCTCGGCCAGGGGCGAGGCGTTCGGCGCGATAAACATGAGCCCTGCGAGCACGGAGGAGGTGGGGGCCAGACAGAGGGCGAAGACGCCGAAGCCCTCAGCGTAGTGGCGGACCAGCGCCCCGCGGCCGCGCCGGGCGAAGGTGAAGCGGCGGTTGGCGGCCGTATTGTGATGGCGCTGATCGCGAGAGCGAGAACGTTCGCGATTTGCGGAGCCATCTCGACGCGCAGGCCCAGGTAGAGCCCGACGTACAGGGCGGTGCTGAACGCCCCGACCGCGGCGAAGCGCAGAAGCTGCGCCGGCGCCCCCAGTCCCGCAAGGCGCCGGCGAGTCAGTTGCTTTCGCAGCCTCCAGGTCCCTGAGAGGTCCTCAATCGCGGTCCGCAGGATCGCGACGCTCGAATCCGGGTCCTCAACCCAGTCGACGGGAACCTCGTGAATCCTCATGCCCGAGCGCTCGGCGAGGATCAGCAACTCGGTGTCGAAGAACCAGCCCTCGTCGCGCACCTGCGGGAGCAGCTCGCGCGCGGCATCGGTGCGCAGCGCCTTGAACCCGCACTGCGCGTCCGTGAACCGGGCGCGGAGCACGGCCCGCAGCACCCGGTTGTAGGAGCGTGAGATCAGCTCGCGCCGAGGACTGCGCTCGACCACCGACCCGCGACCGAGGCGTGTGCCGATCGCGATATCCGAGTGCCCCGAGATCAGCGGAGCGACCAGGGGGGGCAGGGCCTCAAGCCCGGTCGAGAGGTCGACATCCATGTAGGCGACGACGTCCGCGCTCGAGCCCTCCCAGGCGTGCCGGAGCGCCCGGCCCCGGCCCTTCTCGGCGAGGTGGTCGACGCTCACCGCGTCGAGCTCCGCCTCCAGGCCGCGGGCGAGGGGGAGCGTCCCGTCGGTGGAGGCGTTGTCGACGATCACGATCCGGAAGGTCTGGGACAGGCTCTCCGTGAGATAGGTGTGCACCCCCCTGACGCTGTCCTCCAGAACCTGGGCCTCGTTGTAGACGGGGATGGCGACGTCGACTCGGGCGGTGCGAGGCCGCCGCTCCGTTCCAGCGGGGGCCATGAGGGCCAGCGAGCGGTCAGTTGCGAGATCCCTACTACGTCTCGTTGCTGGCGCCATTCGCGGCTGGGCTCGTCGGCGCGCTTGTCGGGGTCGTCCGGTCCGGCGGTCTGCCGGCGCGTGTTGTCGGCCCGGCGGCGATCGCCGCCGGCGCCGTCACCGAGCTGGGTGTGCTCGACCGATATCCCGATGACCTCGCTTGGCTGCCGCCCATCCTCGTCGTGATCGCCGTCGGCGCGGCGCTCGCCCTCGCGATGCCGGGCGCGGCCAGGTGGCGCTCACTTGCACTCGCCATCGGGCTCGGCGCGCTCCTGATCGCCCCCGCGGCCTGGTCGGCCGAGACGCTCGGGCATCCGACCAGCGGCACGTTCCCGGCCGGAGGGCCCGAGTCGGCTGCGAACACGATGGGCGGTCCGCCTGGCGGGGGACCGTTTGGCGGACTCCCCGGTGGACCGGGGGCGGGATCTCCCGGCGCGCCGCCGCCGGGCTTCGCGCCGCCACCCGGGCTCGCGCCGGGGGGCGGGATCCCCGGTGGAACACCCTCGGGGACTCCGCAGATCGGCGCGATTCCCCCCGGGGAGCCGGCACTCCCCGGCGCACCGGGCGGGCTCGGCGGCGACCCCGACGGAGCACCCACCGAGTCCCTCGATGCCGTCGTCTCCTACACCGAGGCCCACGGCGGCGGGACGATCGGTGTTTCCAGCCAGCAGGAGGCCGCCGGCGCCATCGTCAGCTCTGACGCCCCGATCGCCGGGCTGGGCGGCTTCTCCGGCCGCGAAAGCACCGTCAGCGTCTCCTGGTTGGCGGACGCCGTCCGCGAGGGCCGCGTCCGCTGGGTGCTCAGCGATGGCAGTGGCACGATGCAAGTCGGCCAGGACGGGCGGACGGGCAGTGCCGACGCGTTCAGCGCGGCTGCCGCGTCCTGCAGGAGGATCCCGGCGAGGGCCCACGCGACCGGCTCGGCGACCTCGTCGGCCAGCGGGGGGACGTCTGGGACTCAAGGGTCGGCCGCCGGGAGGTCGTCGGCCGCCGATGGGCAAACGTCATCGAGCGCCACCCTCTACGACTGCGCAGGTCGCGCCGAGGCGATCGCCGCCGCGTGAGCTGAAGCGTGAACGTTTGACGGTGTCCCAGCACCATCAAGGGTTCAACTACCCGTCGACGCCACGAGTCAATGATCGAGATCGGCGGCCGCAGGTCGCCCTGCCCAGCGGCGCTCAGGCGCCGGGCTGGTCGGGGACTTTGCGCAGGGGGGCGTTCCGCGGGCCGCAGGCCCCCGGATCGAGCTCTCCGACAACCTTCCAGACGGTCACGTCGCCGCTGCGGAGGATCGGCTCGACCGCTTTCTCGCCCTTCAGCCACCCGGCCTCGGGTGACTGAAGGGGTTGGCCGAACTGGATGAAGTTGAGGAACGGGGTCGTCACGAGGTAGTCAAGGTGCTGGTCGTTGACCGCCTGCCGGAACTCGCTGCAGGTCGGAATCGCGTTGTATGCCCCCTTCGGGCCCTTCTGCCCGAGATAGCGGACGCGGTTCGAGAGGTCGTTTCCGAAGAATCCGTAGCCGTAGAAGCCGGCCGTCGTTCCGGCCAGGCCGATGCGCTGGTCAGATAGGTCATTCGCCCAGCGAAAGGCCGGGTCCAGCTCATTCGCGAAGTCGTAGGTGACGAAGCGATCCTGCAGGTAGCTGCGCTGGACCGGGTAGCCGATGGCGGCGACCGCCAGGGCGAGGGCCGCCATCCCGCCCAGCAGGGCTCCCCGGGTGGCTCCTCTGCAACGGGCCATCAGCAGGCCCGCGGGGACCACGACAGCGACGAGGGCGACGAGAAGCCCGAAGCCTCGCTCGGGCACCCGCACGATCGCATCGGAGCGGTCGGTCACGACCAGGACCGCGAACAGCGCGGCGAGCAGCACCCACTGCCTTCGCGCCTCGTCGAACACCCTGGCGAGCGGAAGCAGGACGAGGCCCGTGATCATCGCCGGAACCACGAATCGCACGTTGATGCCGAAGGCGACCGGAGCGCCCTCCGCCCCAGCGGCGCTCAGGGGCGTGCCGAGATAGGCGACGAGGCCGACCAGGGTGGCGAATCCCATCCAGCGGATCACCCGGTTCCGCCCCCTGGCGATCGCGATGAGGGTCCCGGCGAGGGCCGCCAGCAGGACGACCGGCCAGAGGACGCCGAATGCCTCGTGCAGGCCCGGAGCGAAGTACTCGCGCCAGACCCCGGTGTCAGTCAGGTAGTGGAGGACGGTGAAATCGGGCCGTCCGCTCTGGACGCGGTCCGGACCGGGGAGGCCGATCGGGCCCACGCTCCGGACCTGCGGGATCGGGTTCGCGGCAACGATCAGATTGCGCGCGTACCAGAAGATGCCGCCGGCGAAGACCGGTGCGAACCACCAGACGGTCGCGACGCGACGGCGCCCGGACGGCGCCAGGGCGATCGCAGCGATGCTGAGCGCGGCGACCCCGGCGAGGACGGTGACCTTGGTTCCCGCTGCCAGCCCTGCGGCGAGACCGGCTGCTGCCAGCGGCCATCCGGTGATGCCGTCCTCAGGTGGCGGGCCGACGCCCGAGGACCCCCCGGGTTCGTCCTGTCGCTCCAGCGCCTGGGCTCTCGCGCTGCGCCACGCGCTCCGTGCGGTGATGAAGATCGCGACCGCAGCGAGGAGGAGCGCCGCGGCGGCGACGTCGTTCTTTGCGGCGCCGGGCTCGCGAACGACGAGCGTGTGGAATTCCAGGACGATCGCCGCTGCCGTCACCGTCAGGTGTCCTCGCGCATAGGGTCGCCCGATGCACCAGGCCGCAAGGAGGGCCACGCCAAGCCAGAGGATGTTGAGAAACAGGGACAGCGTGTCGCGGCCGGTGAGCACGATTCCGACGGCGTGGAGCAACTCGGAGTTCTGCGGATAGAGCCAGTTGAGGAAGACGGTGTCCGTGTAGTGCAGTCCCGTCGTCGAACCGCTCTGGGCCATGTCCGCCGCGAACGGCATGTGGTACCAGAGCGAGTCGAAGTTGGCGATGCCTCCGTCGAGGCTCTGCTTTGTCTCGAATCCGTAGTGCGCGAACAGGATCGCGGCGATTCCGGCCGCCGCCACGAGCCCGAACGTGGCGACGGGAGGTGCCTCGGGCATCGACGGCCGGCCCACACCGCGAGGGGCTGCGAAGCGCCACGCTGCGGCCCCGATCAGGAGCGAGGCAAAGATCAGCGGGATGTCAGCGAACAGGCTGAAGATGCCGAGCACCTCAGCGACAACGGTGAGAATGCCGACCGTGACGATGATCTCGACGAGCCGCGCAGGAGCATCCGACCAGGAAGGCATCAGCCGGACGCGGAGGCGGTAGGCCGCGAACCCGAGCGGTGAGACGACGAGCGTGAGCTCAGCGAGCCCCCGGAGGTATTCGCCGAGGCTCACGACGGGTCCCCTGGCGTCGGGACCGCTGTGAGCCCTCGGCGCGCTTCATTTCGTGGCCCGAGGGAAACCGGCGGCCCGTTCGACCGCGGGCTCAGTGCCTGCTGGGGATGATCACGACCGACTGCTCGCCCGGCTCGACCATTCCCTGGCGCCTGGCTTCGCGCTCCAGAACCGCCGGGTCGTTCGCTGAATCGACACTCTTCTCGAGCTGGCCATTCTCGCGCTGCAGGCCGCGCAGCTCGGCCTTCGCCACGCTCGTCCCGCGATAAACGTGGACGAAGTTCAGGGCCGGGTTCAGATAGGAGAGGAGGATGACGCCGAGGACCAGGGTGAGTGCGAGACGGCCGACGCGATCCCAGCGAACCCGGCTCGGCCTCCGGCGCGCGCCGGGACGACGGGCTGAGGGTCGCCGGGCCGAAGAGCGACGGGGCGGAGCGCGCCGGGCACTCGCTGCGGTTCCGGCATATGCGGCGCGCTGCGGCATGCCGCATCCTTCGCGGCGGGTCGCACCACCCCTTCACCCAGCGGACGCCTGACTGAACGCCTGCAGGCCCGGGAACTCAGCAGCCCCTCCCAACTCCTCCTCGATCCGGAGGAGCTGGTTGTACTTGGCGACCCGGTCGCTCCGAGACGGAGCGCCGGTCTTGATCTGGCCGGCACCGGTACCGACGGCCAGGTCGGCGATCGTCGTGTCCTCGGTCTCACCGGAGCGATGGGAGATGACGACGGTGTACCCCGCCTCCTCGGCCATCCTGATCGCGGCGAAGGTCTCCGTCAGCGTGCCGATCTGGTTGACCTTGACGAGGATCGAGTTGGCGACACCCGTGTCGATTCCCCGCCCCAGACGCTCCGGGTTCGTCACGAAGACATCGTCTCCGACGAGCTGCACACTGTCGCCGATCTTCTCGGTCAGCGCCCTCCAACCCTCCCAGTCCTCCTCGTCCATGCCGTCCTCGAGCGAGACGATCGGATACCGGGAGGTCATCTCGGCCCAGTAGGAGGTCATCTCCGCCGCATCCAGCGTGCGGCCCTCGTGTTCGAGGACGTAGGAGCCGCCCTCGAAGAACTCCGACGTCGCCGGGTCCATCGCGATGAACACGTCCCCGCCGGGCTCGTAGCCGGCGGCCTCAATCCCGGCGATGAGCGCCTCGAGAGCCGCCTCGTTCGAGTCCAGGTCGGGCGCAAAACCACCCTCATCGCCGACCGTCGTCGAGAGACCCCGGTCAGAGAACGTCTTCTTCAGCGAGTGGAATACCTCGGCGCCGACGCGCATGCACTCAGAGAACGTGCCGGAACCGGCCGGGACGACCATGAACTCCTGGAAGTCGATCGAGTTGTCGGCGTGGACGCCGCCGTTGATGACGTTCATCATCGGCACAGGCATGACCTTCGGCTCGCCGCCGCCGTAGAGATCCGACAGGTGCCGGTAGAGCGGCAGGTCGTTCGAGATCGCGGACGCCTTCGCCAGCGCCAGGGACACGCCGAGGATGGCGTTCGCGCCGAGGCGTTGCTTGTTCGGCGTGCCGTCAAGGGAGATCAGGGTCTCGTCAACGTCGGTCTGGTTGGCCGAGGCCCCCCGGAGGGCTTCGGCGATCTCGCCGTTGACCGCGTCGACCGCTCTCATCACGCCCTTGCCCCCCCAGGCGTCACCCCCGTCGCGCAGCTCCACCGCCTCGAACTCACCCGTGGACGCCCCGGACGGAACGGCGGCGACTCCCTTGGCGCCAGAGTCGAGCGTGACTTCGGCCTCAACCGTGGGGTTGCCCCGTGAATCGATTATCTGGCGGGCGTGGATCTTCTCTATTTGGCTCATCGGCGGTGGAGTCTGTCAGCTTCCACCGGAGCTTCGCACCCGGAAACGCTCGGCCTCAGCGCGCAGCGCGAGCTCCGGGTCGCAACGGAGCTGGCGGGCAGCGTCGACAGCCCAGAAAAAGGCCTCCCCGAGGGCCCGCTCGACGCGGTCGCGTTCCTCCGGGTCGGCAGCGGCGCCCGCGTCGGCACCTCCGGCGGCGAACGCCTCCAACTCGGCCATTGCACGGCGGGAGCGGCCGGCCGCCTCGATCGGCTCCGGTGCCAGCTCGCCACCCACTCCGCGGCTCGCTGCCCGGCGCTGGATCTTGCGCGCGTAGAGAAGAGCCGGCAGGGTCTCGGGAACGTCGGCAAACGGATCCTCCCCGCCCCGCCCCTCGACCTCAACCTTGATGCGATCCCAGTTCCGCAGAACCTCCCCGGCGTTGTCGGCTTCGGCGTCGCCGAAAACATGAGGATGCCTCCGGACGAGTTTCTCGCGGCAAGAGTCCGCAACCTCGGCCAGGCTCCCCGCGCTGCGCTCCTCCAGGAGCAGGGCGAGGAAATGGACCTGGAAGAGGACGTCACCGAGCTCGTCGAGGATCTTCGCGTCGTCGCCGGTGTTCGCTGCATCGGCCAGCTCGTAGGCCTCCTCGACGGCGTGGGGCACGATCGAGCGCTCGTCCTGCTCGCGGTCCCACGGGCACTCACGGCGCAGCCGCCTCGTCACCTCGTCGAGCTCGGCGACCGCGGCGGCGGCGGCGGCGGCGGCGCGGGCTTCGCCGGTCACGCGGCTAGCCGCCGGGCGTCGAACCCGGGGGTGCCCCGGTGGCGCCGGGGGGGAGGCTGCCGGGCACAGCTCCCGGCAGCCCCGGGGCGGCCGGCGGGACCGGCTTGAGGCCCTCCGGGCGCGGACGCTGCGGGAGAGCCGTGCCGGTCGGGTTGAGGACGGTGACGGTTCCGGGGAGGGCTGGAGAGAGCAGCGCGACCGGGGCGGGGCACGCCTTCGGCTGCTTGTCCGGATGGGCCTCGTAGCAGCCCTTGTCGACGGGTACGCCCTGAACCGTCTCCGGATGCGCCGGGGCCTTGAAGTTCTCGCATCGCTCGACGAGGTAGTCAGCGTTGCAGAAGGTCCTCGACTGCCACTTCTGGCCGTAGTCCTCGACGAAGCTCTGAAAATACTGCTGCTGGTTGGCCTGGACGAGCTGGTCGGAGATCTGTTTGCGGACCTTCTTCAGCGGCTGCGTGGACGCCTCGGTGATCTTGTCTACCTGAAAGACGTAGTAGCCGAGCGGAGTCTGGACAGGACCGACGATCTCGCCCTTATCGGCGTCGAAAATCTTTCCATTCAGCGGCTCTTCCACGAGGCCCTCGGTGAGGCCGGGGCGCAGGCCGCCGGTGTCCTTGGAGGCCGGGTCGGTCGAGTACTTGGTGGCGATCCTCTTCCAGTCGGCGTCCGTCGAGCCCTTCTCCAGCTCCGCCTTCGCCTGCTCGACCTTCGTCTTGTCCTTGTTGAGCACGAGGCGGACATCGCGGGAGGCCGGGACCGCGAACTGGGACTTGGCGGCGTCGTAGTAGTCCTGGATCTGGGAGTCGGTCGGCTTCGGCGCGTCCTCACCAACTTGCTTCTGGATGTCGTCGGAGAGGAGCTGGAGCTTGACTCGGAGGTTCACGTCTGCTGCGGTGAACTTCGACTGCTTGAGGAAGGCCTGGAACTCGGCCTCGGAGCGGAATTGCGACTTCTTGATGGTCGCGAGCTCGTCGGCGATGTCGGAGTCGGTCACCTCGATGCCCATCTCGCCGGCCTGGCCCTGGATCCAGACCGAGTCGAGAAGCTGGTTGATCGCCGCATCCTGGAGGTTCTTGTAGGCCTTGGTGCCCTTCTTCGGGACCGTGGGCGTCTGGGAGCTGGCCGCGGTCTGCTCGATCGCGCGGTCGAGGTCCTTCAGGGTGATCGTGCCCGTGTCGGGCACGGCGTCCTCGACGACCGCTAGGTCGTCGGAGGACACACCCGGAGTGCCGATCCCCTGGGCGACGGCGATCACCGCGAAGAGGATGACGAGCGTGGCCCCGAAGATGATCAAGCCCAGCCGCCGGGGGCGGTCGAGGCGGCCCGGAGACTTGGCGGCCGGTGTGTTGCCGGTCTTCGCCGGGCGGGCTTTGTCCTTGGGCGTCGGGCTCACGGACCGGGCAGCATATCCGCGCAGCCCCAAGAATGACTCAGCAGCCCCGTCATGCCTCCACGACCTCGGCCGCCGTCGCGGTCGCCTCCCTCAGCGCATCGGCGAGCGCGAGCACCGCGGCCAGGCGTGCTTCGGGCTCGTCCGACACCCGGACGCTCGCCGTCTGCTCGCGCCACTCGTAGCGAGAACCCTCGATCTGATCGTTCAGGCTCGTGACCTGACCGGATTCGAGCTCGACCCCCGTGACGCTGAGACGACCGCCGCGGAACTCGACGTTCCGGGCGCCGGCGCGACCGAGCTCGATCCGCGCCTTCTGGAGGGCGAGCAGGTTCTCGGCCTCCGGCGGAAGCGCTCCGAAGCGGTCGGCGAGCTCGTCGCGCACCGCCCGCAGCTCCCCGGCGGCCCGGGCGCCGGCGATGCGCCGGTGGACATCGATCTTGGCGGCCTCGAAGGGGATGTAGTCCGCCGGGAGGTAGGCATCCACGGGTACGTCGAAGCGCACGGGCTCGGGACCCTCCGCGCGATCCGCGTCCTCGGACATGTTCGTCACGGCCTCGTCGATCATCTGGCAGTAGAGCTCGAAGCCGACCGCGGCGACGTGGCCCGACTGCTCGTCACCGAGCAGGTTCCCCGCTCCGCGGATGTCGAGGTCCCGCATCGCGATCCGGAAGCCCGAGCCGAGCTCGGTGTGGTCGGAGAGAGTCGAAAGACGGGCCGACGCGTCCTCGGACAGCACCATCTCCGACGGGTACAGGAGGTAGGCGAAGGCCCGTTCGTTGGATCGTCCGACCCGGCCCCGGATCTGGTAGGCCTGCGAGAGCCCGAGCTGGTCCGCACGCTCGACGATCAGGGTGTTCGCGGAGGGGATGTCGAGCCCCGACTCAATGATCGTCGTCGCGACCAGGCAGTCCGCGTCGCCGCGCAGGAAGCGGAGCATCGTCTCCTCGAGCTGGCGCTCGTCCATCTGGCCGTGGGCCTCGGCGACGCGGGCGCCGGGAACCAGCGAGCGGATTCGCTCGGCGATCTCGGGCAGCGTGTCGACCCGGTTGTGGAGGAAGAAGGCCTGTCCCTCGCGCTCGATCTCACGCTCGATGGCCCGCTTGACAAGATCCTCGTCCCACGGGCCGACGTAGGTGCGGATCGGCCGGCGACCCTCGGGTGGAGTCTCGATCACCGAGATGTCGCGGAGGCCGGCGAGGGACATCTGCAGCGTCCGCGGGATCGGCGTCGCCGACAGTGAGAGGACGTCGACCTTCAGCTTGAGTTGGCGGAGCAACTCCTTCTGCTTGACACCGAAGCGCTGCTCTTCGTCGACGATGACCAGCCCGAGCTCCTTCGCCCGCACGTCGCGCGAGAGCAGCCGGTGGGTGCCGATCAGGATGTCGACCTGGCCACCCGTGAAGCCCGCCAGGGCCTTCTTGACCTCCGCCGGCCTGCGCAGGCGCGAGACGCCCTCGACCGTGAACGGCAGCTCGGCGAGCCGCTCGCGGAACGTGCCGAG
>JBBSQE010000094.1:0-11580 GCA_038258095.1 Solirubrobacterales bacterium
ATGGGCCGGATGATGGCCGGCCTCCACGCGACATATGACTTGGTCCTCAGCCCGACCCTCGGCGAGCCGCCGCCGCCCCTCGGCAGCTTCGATCAGCACGGAGACGATCCCCTCGATGCTTTCCGCCGGGCCGAGATCCTCGGAACGTTCACGGCGGCCTTCAACGCCACGGGCCAGCCGGCGATCTCGCTCCCGCTGCACTCAAACAAGGCCGGGCTGCCGATCGGAGTCCAGTTCATCGCCGAGTTCGGGCGGGAGGACCTGCTGCTGCGGGTCGCTTCGCAGCTCGAGGAGGCATCTCCGTGGGCCGACCGCATAGCCCCTGTCTTCGCCTCCTGAGCGCCGCCGAAGCTTCTCTGGACCCGCGGTAGGCTCCCTGCCATGCCTCCGATCGAAGGTGTGATCACCGCGATGGCCACGCCGTTTGACGCCGACGGGCGTCTCGACGAGCCCGCGACCCGGCGCCTGGCGCGCCATCTCGCCGAGCACGGCTCCAACGGGATCGTCGCCGCCGGCTCCACCGGTGAAGCCGCCACGCTTTCCGACGCGGAGAAGCTGCGGGTCATGGCGCTGGTCCGTGAGGAGCTCGGCGAAGACTTCCTGCTCATCTGTGGGACCGGCTCGAACGACACCCGGCACTCCTGTGAGTTGACGAAGGCCGCGGCGGACGCCGGCGCCGATGCGGCCCTCGTCGTCACTCCTTACTACAACAAGCCGAACGAGGCGGGCCTTCGTGCGCACTTCGAAACGGTTGCCGAGGCGGCTCCCGACCTGCCCCAGATCCTCTACAACATCCCGTCACGCTCGGTGGTCAACGTCGAGCCGGAGCTGCTTGCCGAGCTTGCCACCGTCGACAACATCGTTGCGGTCAAGCAGGCGAACAATGCTCAAATCGGTTTGATCGAGGGCATGATCCTCCTCGCAGGGAACGACGACGTCTTCCTGCGCACCTTCGAGCTCGGTGGGGCCGGTGGCATCCTCGTCGCCTCGCACGTCGTCGGCGATGGGATGCGGGAGGTCTGGGAGGCGACGAAGGCCGGGGATGCCGCTCGCGCGAAGCAGATCGACGTGGGCTTGAGAGGCGTCTACGAGGCGATGTCGGTGACGAATCCCATCCCGCTGAAGGCAGCACTCGACATGCTCGGCATCTGCTCCGCGACAATGCGCCTACCGATGACCCAAGCCGACGAATCACAACGAGCCCAGGTACGCAGCGCCCTCGACCGAGCCGGAGCCCTCTCCGGGGCCGGTCGCTGATGGCCGGAACCCTTCGCATCCTCCCGCTCGGCGGGCTGGGGGAGATCGGCAAGAACATGACGGTCGTCGAGTACGACGGCCGCATCATCGTCGTCGACACCGGCCTGATGTTCCCGACTGCCGAGATGCTCGGGATCGACCTCGTCCTCCCGGACTTCTCCTACCTGAAGGAGCGCAAGGACGACATCGAAGCGATCGTCCTCACCCACGGTCACGAGGACCACGTGGGAGCGCTCCCGTTCTTGCTGCGCTCGATCGGCATGCCGCCGGTGATCTACAGCGGTCTCCTGACGGTCGGCATGGTGCGCTCGAAGCTCGACGAGCACAAGATGAAGAACGCTCCATTGGAGGAGCTTCCCCCCGGCCAGAAGGTCAAGCTCGGCCCGTTCGAGCTCGAGCTCGTCCACCTCTCCCACTCGATTCCCGACATGCGCGGCGCCCTGATCACGACCGAGATCGGCTCGGTCTTCTTCACCGGTGACTACAAGTTCGACCAGACCCCGGTCGACGGTCGTCCCGCCGACATCCAGCGACTCGCCGAGATCGGCAAGGAGGGCCTCCTGGCGCTCTGCGGTGATTCGACCAATGCCGACCGCCCAGGCGTCGCCCCGTCGGAGTCCAGCGTCGGGCCGGCCCTCCTCGAGACCTTCAGCCGCTGTGACGGGCGGATCGTGGTCACCTCCTTCGCCTCGAACATCCACCGGGTCCAGCAGGTCATCGATGCGGCGATGGAGCTCGACCGCCGGGTGGCGCTCGTCGGCCGCTCGATGCGCAAGAACTTCAACATCTCCTCGAACCTGGGGATCTCCAAGGCTCCCAAGGGCCTCTTCATCCAGCCGCGTGAGATCGGCAACTTCCCCGACGAGAAGCTCGTGATCATCTCGACCGGTAGCCAAGGAGAGCCGCTCTCGGCGCTGCGGCGCATGGCCAACAACGACCACCGCGATGTCGAGCTCCACTCTGGAGACACCGTGGTCTTCTCGGCGACCCCGATTCCCGGCAACGAGCGCGCCGTCAACGAGACGATCGACCGCATCTACGCGATCGGGGCCGAGGTCATCACCGCCAAGGACGCGCCGATTCACGCTTCCGGCCATGGCTGGCAGGAGGAGATGAAGCTGATGTTGAACCTCACCAAGCCGCGCTACGTCCTGCCGTTTCACGGGGACAACAAGCGGATGCGCTTGCACGGCCAGCTGGCCGAGTCCGTGGGGGTTGCACCAGAGAACATTCTCCGCTCGCAGAACGGCATTCCGATCGAGATCTCCGAGAAGGGTGCCCGCCTGGGCGAGGACCAGCACGGGGGAGTCGTCTATGTCGACGGCGTCGACATCGGGGACCCGGACGACGTCGCCCTCCGCGACCGTCGCACGATCTCCGCGGACGGGATCTTCATCGTCGTCGCCACCCTTGCGTCCGACGATGGCGAGGTCATGGCGGACCCCGAGGTCATCTTCCGCGGGGTCCCGTTCCTCGAGGAATCCGAGAACTTCGTCGTGGACCTGCGCGATGTCATCGAGGCCTCTCTCGAGGACGCCGCGAAGAACGGCGTACGTGAGATCCACCTGATCCAGGAGGACTTGCACGACGACGTCGCCAAGTTCGTCTACAAGCGGCTGAAGCGCCGGCCGATGGTTCTGCCCGTCGTCGTCGAAGTCTGACCCGGGGGCTTGGGCAGCGGGTCCTGTCACGGGTGGGGCCCATCGGTTCCCTCCGGTAGCTAAAGCTTCCTCGGCAACCGATCCAACCCCCCCAGGCCACCCGGTCCACAAGCGGCCGTACCAGGCAGAACGAAGACGGACCGAATCGGCCGGAAGGGCCCACGGGATCATGCGCCATGCCGCCTCGCTGCGTCCGAGCCGGCCAGGTCGTTGTCCTACATGCAAGAAGTCCAGTGCCATCCGGGCTCAAGCCCTCCTCGACGGATCGTTGTGGGTGCCTCTGATGGACGGCGGCGTTCGCGCGGCGGGTGGCGGGTGTGGGTGTATCCGGCCGAGGAAGCTTTAGCTACCGCAGGCCGGATGGGCCCCGCATCCGACAGGCCCCGCCGCCCGAGCGCCCCATCCCTCACCGGCGTGCCCACAAAAAGAAACCGCCGGGCTCCAGGGAGGGGGGAGCCCGGCGGTGGACCGGCGTTTAGGCCGGGTGATCCACCGTGACGCACAATTCAGGGGAGGTCTCGGTGGATCGGGTGTCTCGTCCACGAATCAACCTACGCCCGCTTTCTAAAGGCTTCCCAAAGACTCCGTAATTGGTTTCTCAGACCCTGAGTGGGGGAGGCTGACGCGGAAAAGAGCGCCGCCGTCGGGAGCCTCGAGGGCAACAACCCCGCCTCCGTGGGACGCCGCGACGGAGCTGACGATAGCGAGGCCGAGACCGGTGCCGGAGCCGCCCGCGGTGTCGGCGGGCCCGAACCCGCGGACGAACCGGCTGAAGACCTGCTCGCGCAGCTCCTCTGGCACTCCCGGGCCATCGTCGGCCACCTCGAGGACGACGGTCCCTTCGCGGTCGTCGCGACTCAGCGTCACGTCCACGCTCGCGTCGGGGGGCGTGTGGCGCACCGCGTTCTCGAGCAGGTTGAGGACGAGACGATGCAGCTCGTCGGGGTTGCCGTTCACGGTCATCGGGGCTGAGCCGTGAACGCGAACGGTGCGATCTCCGGCCACCGCTGCGACCTCACCCGCCGCGCTGCGTGTGATCTCAGCCAGATCGCTGGGCCGGTGGGTTCCGGTCCGCCCGGCGTCCGCCCGGGCGAGGAGGAGGAGGTCCGATACGAGCCTGCTCATCCTCCGTGAGGAGCGCAGAGCCGACTCGACGATCTCCGTCTCCTCGCCGCGGTCCGCCTCGAGGTGTTCCTGCAGCAGTTCGAGGTTGGCCAGGACGCTGGTGAGCGGAGTGCGCAGCTCGTGGGACGCGTCGGCGACGAATTCCCGCTGGCGATCGAGCGCGGCCTCCCGCTCGGTCTGCGCCGAATCCAGGGCGCGGAGCATGTCCTGGAGGGTCTGCGCCAGCTCGGCGACCTCGTCGCTCGCCGCCGGCTGGGGAACGTCGCGTGAGGGGTCGCCCGTCGTCGCGATCTCTCGCGCGGCAGCGGTCAGGGAGGCGATCGGCCGCATCGCCCGGTCGGCGATCGCCAGCCCGGCGAGGGTTGCGAGGAGCGTCCCGCCGAGGACGCCGGCGATGATGAAGAGCCAGAGCCGCTCGATCGTCGAATCGACCTCGGAACGGCTGCGGCCGTACTCGACAAAAGCGGCGACCGAGCCGCGTGCCGTGACAGCCGACGTTGCGATCCGGAACTGGCCCTCGTCCCTCAGTCCGGTCTGGGTGGGGATGCCGAGAGATCCGGCGCCTCTGCTCTGACCCTCGAGCACGCCGCTCGAGTTGAAGATCCGCACCGACGCGTCGTTCGGCGACGCGTAGTCGGTCAGGTCCGGTCCGCTGACCACCCGGGCCTTGCCGGTAATCGGGTCGACGCTGATCACGAGCTCGCCGGCCAGAGTCCGTACGGCCCCGCGCAGCTCGCGGTTGAAATCGTCGTGAACGCGCTCTCCTGCGAGGTGACCGATGACTCCTCCGAAGACCAGCAGGATTGCCAGCGTGAGGCTGGCGGAGGCGAGGGCGAGCCGCCACCGGACCGGCCAGGTGATCGGGCGAAACAGGCGCCGGCTTGACGGTGACCGCGACTTGATGCCGGTCTACTCCTTGAGGACGTAGCCGGCGCCACGCTTGGTGTGGAGCAGACGGGGCGCGTCGCCCTCTTCCAGTTTGCGGCGCAGGTTCGAGACGAACACGTCGATCGTGTTGGTGGCCGCGCTCGGGTCGTAGCCCCAGACCTCCTCGAGGAGGCGCTCACGGGAGACGACGAGCCGCCTGTTTCTGAGCATGTACTCGAGCAGCTCGAATTCCCGCTTGGTCAGCTCGATGTCGCGCCCGCTTCGTCTGACCTCGCGAGTCGCCGGGTTCAGACTCAGGTCGCCGATCTCGAGCGAAGCGCTCCCGCGCGGCGGCCGGCGTCGGAGCAGCGCCCTGACCCTGGCGAGCAGCTCTCGGCGCTCGAACGGCTTCGCGAGGTAGTCGTCTGCTCCGCTGTCGAGCCCGGACACGCGGTCCTCGGTCTCCGCCCTTGCCGTCAGGATCAGGATCGGCACGTCACCCTCCTCACGGAGGCGGCGGCAAACCTCGATGCCGTCGAGGCGGGGGAGGCCGAGATCGAGAACGACGACGTCGGGCACGAAGCTAGCCGCCGTGTCGAGCGCCTCGACCCCGTCGAGCGCGGTCTTCACGTCGTATCCCTCGGTGCGCAGCGAGCGCCGGAGCACGTCGGTGATCTCGACATCGTCCTTGACGACGAGCACGCGACCGCCGCCTGTCTCAGTATCCGGGCCCATGCGAACGATGTTACGCGGACCTGGGCGTGATTCAGCAGGAGATTTAACGGGCCTTTAGGCCGCATCTCGGCTGTCCCGGGCGCAGGGACGGCCGCTCCTGCGTCGAAGGGATCGCCAATGTTCGTGCGCAAGAAGCGTCGCAGTGGAGCGGCGCGCCGCAGCCCGGCCCGCGGGTCCAAGCCCGCGCGGAAGCCCGCTGCCCGGAAGGCCGCCCCGCGCAGGCCGGCCCGCTCCTCTCGACGGCCGGAGTTCCTGCCGGCCGAGCTCGAGCAACACCAGCGCGAGGTCCTCGGGCTTTCCCTTCTCGCTCTCGCCGTCTATCTGGGAGTGGTGCTCTACCTCGGCTGGGATGGGGGACGCCTGGGCAGCGGCGTCAACGTGGGCCTCACCTACCTGTTCGGGAAGGTCGCCTACCTCACGCCCATCGCCCTGGCCGCCGCAGCCGCCGGCTTGATCCTCAACCCTCTGCTCCCAGCCGTCCGGCCGGTGCGAACGGGGTCGATCTGCCTGGCGCTCGGCCTCCTGCTCGCCTTCGCCGCGCAGACGTTCGGGATCGGACCGAACCACCCGCCTCGTTCGGAGCTGTTCGACGCATCGTGGATGCGTGAACATGGCGGAGTCTTCGGGGAGTCCCTCTATGGCGCGACCAGCACGCTCTTCTCGCGCGCCGGCTCCCACATCTTTGCCGTGCTCCTCTTGGCGATCGGCGTGCTCCTGCTCAGCGGCGCCTCCATCGCGGCGTTCCTGTCCGGCAGCGGGCAGGCGATCAAGAAGGCTCGCACGGGCAGCGAGGAGATGGCTCGAACGGTGGCCCGCAGCCGCGCTGCCCGTCGCGGCGCGCCGGCCGCCGACGGCGGCGGCGTGGTCGACGACTACGACGATCCCTTCGCGACGGAGCCCGACCCCACAAGCGTCATGGACGACTATCCCGATGAGGAGGCGGCCGAGCCCACCGTGGCGCTCACTGCGGACGAGGAGGACGAGGGCTTCGAGAACGAGGCCGTCACGCAGGACTTCGACGCCGCTTTGAGTGCTCTCGAGTCGCAGGATGGAGACGAGTCAGGGGATGCGGGCGCTGCATCCGATCCTCCTCCGGTCGAGGAGGATCCGCTCGATCGCTCGGAGGCCTCGGGAGCGCCGTTCACGCCGATGGCCAAGACGCGCGGTGTCACCGAGTCCGAGGAGATCGATTACGTGATGCCTCCGGCCAAGGCCCTGGTCCGGGGCAAGGCCGACTCCGGCCCCGACCCCCGCGAACACGAGGTGATCGGCCGCAAGCTGGTCGAAACACTCGGCCACTTCGGGGTCGAGGCGCGGATCGTCGGCATCGTCAGCGGCCCGCACGTGTCCCGCTACGAGCTTCGCCTGGCCCCGGGAATCAAGGTCAAGAAGGTCACCGAGCTCGCCAACGACATTGCCTACGCGCTGGCCTCGACCGACATTCGGATCCTGGCGCCGATCCCGGGCAAGCAGGCGGTCGGAGTCGAGGTTCCCAACAACCGCCGCAAGATCGTCCGCCTCGGCGACATCTACGAGGACCGGCCTGCGAAGTCCTCGCCTCTCGTCGCCTGGCTCGGCAAGGACATCGCCGGCAAGTCGGTGTGGACGGATCTCCAGAAGATGCCGCACGTCCTCGTCGCGGGCACGACGGGCTCGGGCAAGTCCGGTTGCGTCAACGCGATTCTCTCCTCGATTCTGATGCACGCGTCCCCGAATGAGGTGCGCCTCGTGCTCGTGGACCCCAAGCAGGTGGAGCTGAATCACTACGAGGCGGTCCCGCACCTACTGACGCCGGTCGTCACATCACCGCGCCTGGCCGCGAACGTGCTCAGCAACCTGATCGCCGAGATGGAGACGCGCTACGGGATCATGAGCGCGGCCCGCGCCCGCAACCTCGCCGAGCTGAACAAGATCCGGGTCAAGGCCGGCGAGCCGCCGCTGCCCCACATCCTCTGCGTAATCGACGAGCTTGCGGACCTGATGATGGTCGCTCCGACCGAGGTGGAGGACTCGATCATCCGCCTCGCGCAGAAGTCCCGGGCCACGGGGATCCACCTCGTGCTCGCGACGCAGCGCCCGTCGACCGACATCATCACCGGCACGATCAAGGTCAACATCCCGGCGAGGATCGCTTTCGCCGTCTCCTCGCAGACCGATTCCCGGGTGATCCTCGACTCGGGCGGAGCCGAGTCGCTCCTCGGCCAGGGCGACATGCTCTTCCGCGGCCCCGGTACATCGAAGCTGCAGCGGATCCAGGGGGCCTACATCACCGAGGAGGAAATCGCCCGCATCACCCGCTTCTGGTCGAAGCAGGGCGAGCCGGAGTTCGAGGAGGAGATGCTCGAGGCCCCCGCAGAGGTTGCGGACCCGGATGTGGAGGGCGAGTTCGATCCCGACCAGGACGATCTTCTCGACGAGGCGATCCGCACCGTCGTCCAGACCGAGACCGCGTCGGTTTCGATGATCCAGCGCCGCCTGCGCGTCGGCTACACGCGAGCGGGCCGCCTGATCGACATGCTCGAGCGCCGAGGCGTCATCTCCGGCTACGAGGGATCGAAGCCGCGCCAGGTCCTGATCACCGCGGCTGACCTGCCCAGGGTCCTCAGCGGGCAGGAGGGCGACAGCGCCGCTGATGATTTCGACCCGGCCGCGGCCGTCGGGGTCTCCGAAGACTCCTAGCGACTCGATCCCCGAGCCTCGAGTGAGGCTCGGCCGAGCTCGCACGGTTCAAGGGGTACCTGGGAACGGTTGCGTGCCTCCTCGATGGCCGGCGATGGACAACCCAACCCAGGCATATCCTGGGGACGGTTGTCACTTGTCCCCATCTCAGGACAACGACGAGCGTTCCCATCCAGGTGGCAGGGCGGCTTGGCGGCCGCTTTCTCCAGACGGTCACCCGTACCTCGTTGAGCCGCGGCAGGAACATTTCGGAAAGCACTCACGCACCGGCGACGCGGTCCGGGCAGAATGGGCCGATGAGCTCCAGCCCCGTACGCGCCGGCATCGTCGTCACTGGCACCGAGGTCATCACCGGGACCATCGTCGACCGCAACGGGCCGTGGGTTTCCGAGCGTCTCGCTGAGCTCGGCGTCGAGGTCGCTCACATCATGATCGTCGCCGACCGCCGTGACGATCTCCAGGCCGCGCTCCGCTTCATGGCCTCCGAGGGCCTTGACTTGATCGTCACCTCCGGAGGCCTCGGGCCGACTGCCGATGATCTGACGGCCGAGGTCGTTGCCAAGTTCGCCGGTCTGGAGATGGAGCTGGACGAGCCGATGGAGCAGAAGATCGCGGCGATCATCCGTGGCTTCGCGCGGCGGCTGCGGCTCGACGAGGACGCCCTGCGCACCGCGAATCGCAAGCAGGCGATGGTGCCGATCGGGGCAACGACGCTCGATCCGATCGGAACGGCGCCGGGGTTGGTGGTGCCCGCGGGAGACCGCGTCGTCATGGTGCTCCCCGGGCCGCCGCGCGAGCTGCAGCCGATGTGGCCGGCGGCGCTCGCGGCGGAGGCGGTGCGCGACGTCCTCGGCAGGGCTACCCCGTTGCGCGGTTACACGCTGCGTATGTTCGGCGTTCCCGAATCCGAGATCGCACGAAGTCTCCGCGAGATGGAGGAGGAGGGGACGGACCTCGACGCGGTCGAGATCACGACCTGCCTGCGCCGCGGGGAGATCGAGATCGACGTCCGCTACCGAGACGAGGCGGAGGGCGTCGCCGAGCGCGTCCGCGACGAGATGGCGCAGCGCCACCCCGAGAACCTGTTCAGCCTCGATGGCGAGACGATCGACTCCCAGGTCGCGAAGCTCCTGGCGGGCCGCAGGCTCGGGCTCGCCGAGTCCTGTAGCGGCGGGCTGCTGGCGGCCCGGATCACGACGGTGGCCGGCGCCTCGGAGTACTTCGCGGGCTCAGCCGTCACCTACTCGAACGAGGCCAAGACCGAGCTTCTGGGCGTCGACCGATGGTTGATCGAAGCGCACGGCGCGGTCTCGCCGGAGGTGGCCGAGGCGATGTCGCTCGGCGCAATGGAACGTTTCGAGGCCGACGTCGCGGTTTCGATCACCGGGGTGGCCGGCCCGGACGGTGGGACGGAGGAGAAGCCGGTCGGGTTCGTCTGCTTCCACGCCCGCACCGCGGGCGGGGAGACGATGGCCCGCTCCCCGGTGATCCCGGGGGGTCGGGAGGACATCCGCGAGCGCTCGGCCCTGGTCGGCCTGCATATGCTACGCGTGCTTCTGGGCGACCAGCCGCCGCCGATCTGAGGGCCGCTCAGTCCGTCCTCAGGCGGCGGCGCCGAAGTGCTCGCGGGCCGCGGCTGCGACGAGTTCGGGCCGTTCGTCGGCGATGAAGTGACCACAGCCTGGAACGAACTCGATCTCCATGTCGTCTGAGTGGCGCCTATGGGCGTCGCCTCGCAGGAGCTCGGGGCTGATGAACACGTCGTCTTCGCCGAAGAGAAGCCGTGTGGGGGCCGCGAGCTTGGTCGAGTTCCAGTGCCCGGCGAGCGATTGGCCGAAGGTCCGCAGGTAGTAGCGGTAGAGGTGGCTGACGGCCCGGGCGCGTTCGGGGTCGCGAAAGCTCTCCGCGTACATCGCGATCTCGTCCTCCGGTATGGCTCCCCCGGTGCTCCTGCGCAGGTTGTAGGAGATCCAGGGGGTGCGGCGATGCAGGAAGGGGCCGAGGACCGGGGTCGCGTTGAGGAGGCCATACCAGCTCATCAGGGCCTGCCTGGCGGCCTTCGGGCTCGGCTCGGACCAAGGGTGCGGGGCGTTGAGGACGATCAGGCGCTCGACGCGAGCCGGGTGCAGGAGGCCGAGCATCAGGGTCGTCCACCCGCCCCAGTCGTGGCCGATGACGTTGGCGCGCTCGATCTCCAGGACCTCGAGCAGCGCCACTTGGTCGCGTGCGAACGTCTCGCCGTCATGCCCCGAACCGGGGGCCTCGGTCTGGCCGAAGCCGCGCAGATCGGGGGCGATGACCCGAAAGTCCCGGGAGAGGTCGGGGATCAGGCGATGCCACAGGTAGTGATGGCCCGGCCAGCCGTGGAGGAGGAGCAGCGGCGGGCCCGATCCGGACTCGGCGTAGTTGACGCGCAGGCCCCCGGCGACGACCTGGCGACGCTCGGCACCCGGGATCGTGGGTGGGTCGGATGGAGGGCGCTCGGTCGGGCGGTGGGGCATTTGGCACACAGTCTGCGCGAAATCGGCACATCCACGCCTTGTTCGGTGATCCGGAGGCACCTAGATTTGTCGCCGATGACCGGCGACGCCCCGAAAACTACCCGAGCCTTCATAGCGCTCGACCTTCCGGAGCAGGTTCGCAGCGGGGTCGGGGCGTGGGGGGACGCGGCTCTGGACGATCCGGCGCTGCGGTCCCTGGCGCCGGCCTCGCTCCACATCACCCTGGCGTTCCTGGGGGATCTCGACGACGTCGACCTGAAGCGGGCGGCTGAGGTCATCTACGAGGCGGATCCGGGGCCGGTTCGGATCTGGTTCGAGCCGGAGGCAACCGGGATGCCGAGGGAGAAGCGGAGGCGAAAGCGCCTGTTCGTCCTGGGGTGCCGGTCGCCCGCCGCCGTGGCGTTGCAGGCCGATGTCGAGGCGAAGCTCGTCGAGACCGGGATCTTCGAGCCGGAGCGGCAGTTCTGGCCCCATGTGACCGTTGCGCGGGTTCGTGCCGCCCGCGACGGACCGGGGCGCAAAGAGCCCGTCCGAAAACCGCCCGGACGGCTCTCAGGGGAGCTGCTGGAGCCGTTTCATGCCGTCCGATTGACGCTCTACCTTTCGAAAACCAAGTCGGCTGGCGCTGGGTATGCGCCGCTGGCGCAAGTCGAGTTGCCCAGGGGTACACCAAATGGGCAGCAATGAGGTGACAAACATGGCTGGAGACACAGTGAAGAACTTGAAGGACTCATCCGCAAAGGACGCCAAGGCTC
>JBBSQE010000095.1:0-11549 GCA_038258095.1 Solirubrobacterales bacterium
AAGGCTCTGGCCCTATACCGCGACATCGGCTTCGAGTCGGGGACCCCGGAGCGCTGGGACGGCGCGGCGGACCTCTACTTCACGAAGCGGCTCTGAGCCGGTAGTTACTTCGCGCCGAGCTTCGCGGCGGCTTCGCGGAAGTTCTTGGTCTCGGCGGAGGGCTGCCTGCGGCCCTCGAGCTTGTCGCCGTGGCGGTTCACCCAGATCACGGGTACCTTCATTTTCAGGAGCGGCTCGACGTCGTTCGTGTAGTTGCAGCCGATGTGGACCCAGCCCTTCTTCTGCCCGAGGCGCCGGGCGCACTCCTTGAAGTGGGTCGGGTCCGGTTTGTAGCTGCGGACCTGCTGCGCGGTGACCACCAGGTCGAGCTCCGTCCGCAGGTGGCGGCGGGAGATGCCGAGGAGCTTGTCATCGATGTTGGAGATGATCCCGACGTCGTACCTCTTGCCGAGCCGGTCCATGGCCGCGTTCGACTCCCGGAAGGGCAGCCAGTAGGCGACGCTGTTGGGCAGGAACTGCGCACGCGAGGGCTCGATCTCCCACCCGAGCTCTCCCGCGACCTTGACGATCGCCCGTCGCAGGACCTCCGCGTAGAGCTCGTAGGAGCCGGCCATGATCTCGGCCTGCACCTCGAAGAAGCGGGCGAGGAAGGCACTGTCGTCGAAGCTGAACCCGTCCTTCTTCGCCTCCTTGCCGACGGCGTCGACGATGCCCTTCTCCCAGTCGATCAGAGTGCCGTAGCAATCAGTCGTGACGAAAGTGATGTTCTTGAGTGCTGGGAGCGGCATGCGGAGCGGCATTATGGCCGATGTGCCACGAGGGCAGCTTTGCGGCCTCCGCGGGCGGCCCCACTGGCCTCCAAGAGGCGGTTGTCGCACAAATCGTGCTAGGCGCCCGGTTCGCGGTCGTGGTGCAGGGAGACGAGTTTCTCGGTCTGAGCGCGATGTTGGTAGCTCCCACCTCCACAAGTGCTCTCCCTGGCACCTTCCGGCCGTCGATCACGGTGGATGGGCACGAAACGCGCGTCTTGGTGGAGCAGACGACGGTCGTCGACCCGGAGCGGCTCGGCCGATCTGCTGGTCGCCTCGAGGCCGGCGAGCTGCGCGCGGTCGACGAAGCGCTGGCTCTCGTCCTCGGCCTGTGAGGGCATCTCACGGGCCGGCCCTCAGCGCGGCCACGGTGTAGGTAGGCTCCGCGGCGCCCTTCAGGGCCGAGAGAGAAATGGACCTACTCGAATACCAGGGAAAGCAGCTCTTCGCCAAGCACGGCGTGTCCGTGCCGAGCGGCGAGATGGCCGCGACGGTCGACGACGCGGTGGCCGCCGCCGAGAGGATCGGCTACCCGTGTGCGATCAAGGCCCAGGTCCTGATCGGCGGGCGCGGCAAGGCCGGGGGGATCAAGATCGCGAACGATGCCGGCGAGGCGCGTGAGTACGCCGACGCGATCATCGGGATGGACATCACCGGTCCCCACGGGGAGGGGCCCTTCCGCGTCGATCAGGTCTGGGTCGAGGGGGGCTCGGACATCGCCTCCGAGTACTACGCCTCGGTCATCCTCGACCGCTCCGAGAAGAAGCTGCTGGCGATGGTCTCGGCGAAGGGCGGCGTGGACATCGAAGCCGTCGCCGCCGAGGACCCCGACGCGCTCGTCAAGCGCCACATCGACCCGACGGCGCCCTTCGACGCGGCCGCCGCGCGCCCGATCATCGACGACGCGGGGCTCGATGAGGACATTCGCGACCAGGCCGCCGAGGTCCTCTCGAAGCTGGCCGATACGGCCGCGAACGAGGACGCGACCCTGATCGAGGTCAACCCGCTGATCGTCACCTCGGACCGCGAGGTCGTCGCGCTCGACTCCAAGGTCACGATCGACGACAACTCGCTCTACCGTCACGTGGATCTGGCCGAGATCGCCGACACCCCCTCGGATGATCCGCAGGAGGCGATGGCCAAGGAGAAGGGCCTGATCTACGTCAAGCTTCCGGGGAACATCGGGATCCTCGGGAACGGCGCCGGGCTCTGCATGTCGACGCTCGACGTCGTCGCCCAGGCCGGCGGGGCCCCCGCGAACTTCCTCGACGCCGGGGGCGGATCGAAGGCGGACTCCATCGTCGACGCCCTGACCGTCATCACGTCGGATGACAAGGTCACCGCGATCCTCTTCAACATCTTCGGCGGCATCACCCGCTGCGACGAGATCGCCAAGGGCATCGTCGAGGCGACCCAGCGGATGAGCATCGAGATGCCGATAGTCGTCCGCCTCGACGGGACCAACCAGGCCGAGGGCCTGCAGATCCTCTCCGACGCGAATCTCTCGAACCTGCACCAGGAGACGACGATGCTGGACGCCGCGGCGCGCGTCGTCGAGCTGGCCGGAGACGGCCCGCCCGCGGAAGGCGAGCAATCGCCCGCCCACCGGTCGCCCTCGGCTTCCTCAGCGAGTGAGCGAGGCTCCCGGTCATGATCAGCGCGAGCGAGCGAGAGCAGAGCAGGCGGGCCGAGATTTGAGCATCATCGTCGACGACGATACGAAGCTCGTCGTCAGCGGCCTGACCGGGCGCGAGGGCTCGTTCCACGGGTTGCGCAACCGTTCCTACGGCACCGACCTCGTCGCCGGCGTGACCCCGAAGAAGGGCGGCCAGGACGTCGAGGGCGTCCCGATCTTCGACACGATCGCCGAGGCGGTCTCCGAGCGCGGCGCCAACACCTCGATGATCTTCGTCCCGGCCAGGTTCGCCGCCGCGGCGATCAACGAGGCGATCGACTCCGGCGTCGAGACCGTCATCGCGATCACCGAGGGCATCCCGGTGCTCGACATGCTCCCGACCTACTGGAAGGCCAAGGAGGCGGGCGTCCGGCTGATCGGACCCAACTGCCCTGGGGTCCTCTCGCCCGGCAAGGCGAACGTCGGGATCATTCCCGCCCAGTTCTTCGACCCCGGCCGGATCGGCGTCGTCTCCAAGTCGGGCACGCTGACCTACCAGATCGGCAACGAGCTGAAGCAGGCGGGAGAGGGCAACTCCTCGATCGTCGGCATCGGCGGCGATCCGATCGTCGGCTCGGACTTCATCGACATCCTCACCCTCTACGAGGCCGATGACGCGACGGACCTGATCGTCATGGTCGGCGAGATCGGCGGCGACGCCGAGGAGCGCGCCGCCGACTTCATCGCCGAGAACATCTCCAAGCCCGTCGTCGCCTACATCGCCGGCTTCACGGCGCCGCCCGGCAAGCAGATGGGCCACGCCGGAGCGATCATCTCCGGCTCCTCCGGCACCGCGGCGGCTAAGAAGGAAGCGCTCGAGGCCAAGGGTGTGCGGGTGGGCGAGAGCCCCTCCGAGGCCGCCGCAATCGCGGTCGAGACGCTGCGCAGCGCCTAGCGGGCCTCTCGACGAGCCCGGCGCCAACGGCCCCGGGTCGCGCCCAGAGTCTGCGTTGACGGGGCCGGCTCCTGCTCGGGGCGGCGCGGACGGGCGGTCAGGCAGTTCCTCGAGCGCTGGCGTGTCCTGCTGGACACGCGGGGTCGCCTACCGAGATGGGTCCTAAGGCCGCTGGAGCGCGGCCAGCTCGACCGGCTCTCCCTGGACCTCGGACACTGCCGGATGACGATAACGCCGATACCTATACTCGGCCACGCATGGCCGAAGAAACGATCAGCTTCGCTCGCGGCGCCCCCAGCGCCGATCTGCTCCCCGCGGAGGCGGTTAGGAAGGCCGCCGCCGGCGCCCTGGAGGGCGACTGGCAGAAGGCGCTCTCATACGGGACCGGCCGGGGCCACCCGGGCCTCTGCGAGTGGGTCGCGACCGAGCTGCACGGGATCGAACCCGAGCGGGTGATGATCGCGAACGGCTCGATGGAGGCGGCAAGCCTGCTCTTCCGCCACCTGCTCTCCCCCGGGGATCGGGTGATCGTCGAGCAGCCGACCTACGACCGCACGCTGCTGCTCCTGAACCAGGCCGGTGTCGAGCTCGTCCCCGTGCCGGTCGAGGCCGACGGCGTCGACCTCGACGCCTTCGAGGCCGCCCTGGCCGACGGCCCCGTGAAGCTCGCCCACATCATTCCCAACTACCATAACCCCGCCGGGTGCACGCTCTCAGCGCCGAAGCGAGAGCGCCTCGTCGAGCTGGCCGCCGAGCACGGCTTCCGGCTCTTCGAGGACGATCCCTACCGGCTGATCGCCTTCGAGCCGTCAGAGTTCCCGACGATGCTCTCGCTGGACACCGCGGACCGCGTCATCCACGCGTCCTCGTTCTCGAAGACGGTGAGCCCGGGCGTCCGCGTCGGCTACCTCGCCGGCCCCGCCGAGCCGATCGCCGAGATCTCCACGCGCGGCAGCCAGAACTACATCTCACCGAACATGCTGGCCGAGTCGATCGTCCTCGAGATGTGCCGCTCCGGGATCCTGGAGTCGAACGTGAAGTTCGTCAACGGGGCCCTGCAGGCGCGCCGCGACGCGCTCGTCGAGGCTCTCGAGAGCCAGATCCCGGAAGCGAAGTTCGTCGTCCCCGGCGGCGGCTATTTCCTCTGGCTCGACCTTCCGGGCGATGTCGACACCGTCGCCCTCCTGGCCGCAGCCAAGGAGGAGGGTGTGACCTTCGTCGCCGGCCCCGACTTCATGACCGACGGCGGCGAGTCCAGCCTGCGGCTGTCGTTTGCGGGCGTGCCGCCCGAGAGGATCCCCGAGGGCGTCGGGCGAATCGCCCGCGCTCTCGAAGCCCTGCGCGCCGGCGCCCCCGCGTAGGTCGGGCCGGCGGGAGCGGCCCGGCGTCCCCCGTCTGGTCCCGGCGTCCGCCCTGGCTCCGGCGCTACGGGAAGCGGCGTGCCGCCCGGCGGACCTGGTGCGTCAGCTGATCGCGCGGAGGCAGATGCTGCCAGGACAGGCAGTCTGCGCATTTGCGCCCCAGCTTCTGAGTCCTCGGGTTCTCGCGGGGCCCGTCGAGCACCGAGCCGCAGCGCCGGCACAGCGCCACCGGGCTCCTCACGGCTCCCTCGCCCGGGAAGAGCCGGTCATCGGGGCGCGTCCGGAGCAGCTGCATCATGCCCCTCCGGAGATCTGGCGGAGCCGCCGGTAGAGGGCGAGGTCCGGGTAGCGGATCGAGCCAGGCAGTCGGCGCTGCTCGCGCTCGTGCTCGCGTACCGCTGCCGCCAGAAGCAGCAGGCGGCGCTCCGCCAGCTGCCGCTCGCGGACATCCAGTGGCAGGTCGTCGGTTGATCTCTCGATCGGAACTCGGGTGGTGGTGATCATGAAATTCTCCAATCTCCCGGACCCCCGACCCAGGGACCCGGAATCGCCGATGGTGAGGTCCCGTTATCCCACCGCGGTCTTTGGCGGGAGTAAAGAGTCCGTAACGGGGAGATGAAAGGTCGGCGTGCGGCGACGGGGGCCGGCCCGCGGGGGCGCGCGTTCCTAGCGTCCGTAGCGGTCTGCGGAGAGGACGAGCGCCTCCGGGAGAGGAGCCCGCGGTGCCGGCGCCGGATCGGCCCGCACCGAAACGGTCTCGGCGACACTTCGGGATACCTCGTGGTCACCGTCCGCCGAGGCGATCACCACGGAGTCGGTGCCGGAGGACTTCAGCTTGCCGCGCAGGCCGGGGCGAAGGCCGGCGTCCATCAGGTAGTGCAGAAGTTCTTCGGCCTCGTTTTCGAAGCGCAGGACGAGGACATCGGCGCCCTCCTCCACATCAGCCAGCAGAGCCCCCTCCTCGCGGACGCCCTCGACGATCGGGTGTCCGTGCGGGCAGGTCTTTGCGTCGCCGATCGCAGCCAGCATCCGTTCCTCGAGGACGGGGGACATCGCATGCTCCAGACGCTCCGCCTCCTCGTGGACCTCGTCCCAGGGGATGCCGAGAACATCGGTCAGGAAGCGCTCGATCATCCGGTGGCGGCGGACGATCTGCTCCGCGTGCTCGCGCCCGCTCTCGGTGAAGTCGAGCGACTTGTCTCCGGCGCGGGTCACGTATCCGTCTGCCTCGAGGCGGCCGATCATCTCGTGGACCGTCGGTGGCGACAGCTGCATCGCCCTGGCCAGATTCGCTCCCGTCATCGGCAGCCCGGCCTCCATCAGCCAGTAGATCGACTGCAGGTACTCCTCTTCTGCGACCGTCGCCTGATCGTGCGACAAGTGCTGCTCCTTCCGGGGCGATCTGGGTTCCACGTCGATACTAGTCACCGCCCCGACCGGGGCGCAGCCGCTCCCGGTCCGGCTCCGGCTGCCCGGCAGGGCGGCGTGAGAGGATGGCTGCGTGGAGATCGGACCTCAGACGCGGGCGCTCGTAACCGGAGCCTCGAAGGGAATCGGCCTCGCGACCTGCGAGCTGCTGCGGAGCCGCGGCGCCGCTGTGGGAATGGTCGCCCGCGGCGAGGATGAGCTGAAGGCCGCCGCCGAGCGCCTCGGCGGGATCGCGCTCCCGGCCGACATCTCCGATGCCGCCTCGATCCAGGAAGCGATCGACTCGTTCCGCGAGGAGGCGGGCGGCCTCGACCTCCTCGTCGCCAACGCCGGCGTAATGCACTACGCGCCGTTCTCGGAGATGCCGCTCGAGCACTCCGACCAGATGGTCGATGTCAACGTCTCCGGGACGATCTACACGGTCAAGGCCGGGCTCGACCCGATGCTCGACGCCGCCGGCGGCCACATTGTCATCGTCTCCTCCGGCGCCGGCCTTCGGGCCTTCCCCTGGGGCGCGGTCTACGGGGCGACGAAGGCGGCGAACCGGGCCTTCGCCGAGGCGCTCCGCCACGAGCTGTCCGGTACCGGCGTCTCGGTGACGACGATCTTTCCCGGCGAGGTCGCGACGGAGTTGCACGCCCACCAGCGCGACCGCCTCCCCGATTGGCGGAACAACGACGAGGAGATGGAGGCCGCCGACCTCGCGTCGGCGATCCTCGAGGGGGTCGAGTCCGACAGCCGCGCTGTCTTCGCGCCGAAGAACGTCCGCCTGCTCGGGCTCAACGGGGTCGCACCGCGGCTCACCGACCGTCTCCTCGCGGCGATGCGCGGTGGGGCAGCGGCGCCGCGGCGGGACTGACGCGCCAAACGCTTCTCCAGCTCTCTCCGGCGAGGAATCCGTTCATGGAAAGTCGTGTCGTTGTCGCCGGTCTTGGAGAGAGTGCACGAAAGACCTTGAACTTCAAGGTGAGTCGTGTCGTTTTCGCTTCGCGCCGAACGAGTGCACGAAAGACCATGATCTGCGTCAGCGGCCTGTCGGCCGGTCATCGACTCTCCATCAGCGCCGTGACGACGGCCTCGTAGAACCCGTCGCCCATGTCGCCTTCCGTCACCGTCACGTTGTCACGCCGACCGATCGCGGCCTTGAGGCCGGGGTCTCTGGCGGGGCCGTTGGCGACGACGAAGAAGCGCCCCACCGCCGGGGCCACCTCCATGTCCTCGACGGAGTCGCCGACGCCGATGCAGTCGGCGGGCTCGTAACCGCGGACTTGGGCGTGGGCCCTAACGGCCCCGGCCTTGCTGACGACCGCAGGGACGAGGTGGTAGGCGTGGGTGATCTCGAGGCCCGGCATCGGCGTGCCGATCGCGCCGTTGTCGAGCACGCGCAGACCGGTGTGGCCCTCGGCTTCGAGGACCGAGTTCGCCTCCTCGACATCGATCTTGCCCCGAAAGAGGTGGGAGTACTCGCGGCCCGTGTGCCAGGGCGAGTGGTACTCGAGGCGGCCGTCGAAGTGGTCGAAGAGGAGCGCCGGGATCCCCGCCTGTTGGAGCTGCGCGAAGATCGTCGAATCATCGCTGGGTGCGAAGTCGCCGGTGAGCAGGGTCTCCTCGCCGCCGATCACGAATGCACAGCCCGCTTCGAAGATGTAGGAGTCCTCGCCCATCAGCCGGGCCAGCTCGTGGACCTGTGGCCGCCGCCGCCCGGACATGATCACGACCTCGACGCCGGCGCGGTTGCAGGCCTCGAGCGCACGAGCCTGCATCATCGAGAACCCGCCTTCGGCGTCACGGAACAGGGCCCCTCCGCGGCCGAGGAGGGTCCCGTCGAGATCGGTGTAGACGCATCTGAGTGGCAAGGCTGGCTACGGTAGCCCAGATGCCGATGATCCCCCCTGTCTGGAAGGTGAGCGGAGGGATGATCGACCTCGGGGAGCCGCTCGGTGCGGGGATCGTCAACGTCACCACCGACTCGATGTTCTCCGGCGCGCGGAGCGGCACTCCCGAGCAGGCCGTTCTCGACGGCACGCGGCTGATCGAAGCGGGCTTCGGAATGCTCGATGTCGGCGCGGTTGCGGCTCGTAGCGGCCCGCACGTCGGCGCCGAGCAAGAGGCGGCGGCGCTGGTCCCCGCGGTCGAAGCTCTGGCGACAACCGGCACGCCTGTCTCCGCCGACACGTTCTCACCGGAGGTCGCGGCACAGGCGCTCGGCGCCGGCGCGGTCGTCGTCAACGACATCGGCGGCGGAGGGGAGGAGATGTTCGACCTCGTCGCCTCAACGGGCTGCGGCTATGTCCTCATGCACATCGAGGGCCCGCCACGCGTCGACCGGCCGGTGCCGGTCTACGGGGACGTCGTGGAGCACCTGAAGCGCTGGTTCACTGAGCGGATCGAGCTGGCCGTCGCCCGTGGTGTGGCGGAGGAGCAGATCGTGATCGACCCAGGGCTCGACTTCGACCTCGATGCCGGTCATGGCGTGGAGATCTTGCGCCGGCTCGACGAGCTGGCCGAGCTGTGCCGCCCCCTTTACGTCTCCCTCTCCCGCAAGGACCTGATCGGCGCGCTCCTGGCCGGGTCCTGGGAGGGCCGTTGGAAGGCCGGCGACCGCGAGTGGGGCACGGTGGCGGCAACGACGCTGGCCGTCGCCTCCGGCGCCTCGATCCTGCGCCTGCACGATGCCTCGGCGCTGCAGGCGATGCGGGTGGCGGCGGCGATCCGGGGCGGGGGGTAGGTCCGGGGGGCGGGCGTCCGGGGGGCGTCCCGCCCTCAGCGCCCGCCGACCAGCAGCGTCTGCACGGGGTAGCGCGCAAGCGTCCCATCCGCCGTCAGGATCGTTGCGCCGAGCGATTGGGCCTGGGCGATGAGGAGGCGGTCAAACGGGTCGCGGTGCAGGGGGGGAAGCGCGGCGACCGAGAGGGCGTGGTCGTGTTGGATTGGGACGCCTACGGCCCCCAGGGCCCGCATCCGGTCGGGAACGTAGCGCTTCGGCGGCTCGGGAAGGGAGAGCCTTCCGAGGCCGTGCTTGATCGCGATCTCCCAGGAGCTGGCCGCGGACAGCAGCAGCTCGTTGCGGCGGTCCTCGACCGCCGGAAGGTGCTCGCCGACCCGCTCCGGCTCGGTCTGGAGCCAGAGGAAGACGTGGGTATCGAGCAGCAGCTTCAAGTCTCGAACGACTCGAGGGCTTCCTCGGGCAGGGGGGCGTCGAAGTCGTCCGGGACCGTGAAGCGGCCCCGGTCGATCCCGAGCCGCCGTGCGGCGGTGCGGTGAACGCCCACCAGCCGCGCGACCTCCTCGCCGCGGCGGGTGATCAGGATCTCCTCACCGCCGGCCACGCGCTCGAGCAGGCGGGAGAAGTGGGTCTTTGCCTCGTGCACTCCAACAGACTTAGTCATGGACTTAGTCTATATGTGGGTGCGACCGATTTCCGTAGAGGCTCACTCGGGCGACCTGGCTACTTTTTCGTGTTATGCACGAGTAAGTAGCCACTGGCCCGATTTCGCCCGGGCAGAGCGGCAGCGGCGGACGAGACATCCCGCCCGCCGTGTCACAGTGAGCAGATGAGCAAGTCACTCCTCGCCGAGCCCTGGTCGATCGCGATCGACCCGGCGCGCCGCGACGGGCGAATCGTCGCCGAGTCGGTCGAGCGCTCGCGGCGGGCCCGGCGGGTCGGGCTCCCCGGGGCGCTTCACCCGGGCCTGGCGGATTCCCTGTACGCCGCCGGGATCGAGAGGCTCTACGCACACCAGCTCGCTGCGTTCGAAGGGGCAGCCGACTCGGACCTCGTCATCACCAGCGGCACGGCCTCCGGCAAGTCGCTCGCGTTCAACCTGCCCGTCCTTGACGGGATCGCAGCCGACCCGAAGAGCCGCGCCCTCTACCTCTACCCGACCAAGGCGCTCGCCCAGGATCAGGCGCGAGCGCTCGGCCGGCTCCGACCTCCCGGCCTGCGCGAGGCGATATACGACGGCGACACGCCGAAGGACGAGCGCCCGGCGATCCGCCGCCGCTCGAACCTCGTCCTCACGAACCCGGACATGCTCCATGTCGGGATGCTGCCCCACCACCGCCAGTGGGGGGACTTCATCTCCAACCTCCGCTGGGTCGTCATCGACGAGGCCCACACCTATCGCGGGGTCTTCGGGTCACACGTCGCGAACGTCCTCCGCCGCCTCCGACGCGTGGCCCGCGCCTACGGCGCCGAGCCGCGCTTCATCCTCGCCTCGGCGACGATTGCCAACCCGGAAGAGCTGGCGACGGAGCTCGTCGGCACCCCCTTCGAGCTGATCGACGACGACGCCGCTCCCCGGGCCGGGCGAGATGTGGCGATGTGGAATCCGCCGCTGATCGACGAGGCGACGGGGGCGCGCCGCTCCGCCCTTGCCGAGGCCGCCGACCTCCTCGCTGAGCTCGTCAGCCAAGGCGTGCGGACGATCTGCTTCCTGAAGAGCCGCCGTGGCATCGAGCTGATCCAGCGTTTCACCCGCGACAATCTCACAGCGCGCGGAAAGCCTGAGCTCGCCGCGCGGATCGCTCCCTACCGCGCCGGCTACACGCCGCAGCAACGCCGCGAGATCGAGCGGCGGCTCGTCGCGGGTGAGCTGCTTGCGGTCGTCGCCACGGACGCGCTGGAGCTGGGGATCGATGTGGGGGAGCTCGATGCGGCTGTCTGCGTCACCTTCCCCGGCACGGTCGCGAGCCTCCGCCAGATGTGGGGCCGTGCCGGTCGCAAGCGCCGGGGTCTCGCCGTCTACGTCGCCGGCCAGGACGCTCTCGACCAGTTCTTCTGCCGCCATCCGGATGAGTTCATCGGCCGGCCCGTCGAGGCGGCGATCCTCGACCACACCTCCGATCAGATCGCATCGCGCCACCTGGTCGCGGCGGCCTACGAGCTGCCCCTCACCAGCGAGGACGAGGAGATCTTCGGCCCGACCTATCCGGAGCGGGCCGACCGACTCGTCCAAGACGGCGAGCTTCGTCGTGCCGCCGGCCGGATGCTGCCGCGCCGCTCGGGCTTCGTCGCCTCCGGCATCCCGCTGCGCTCCGCGTCCGCCGACTCGATCGCGGTGATGGAGCGGGACTCCGGCGAGATGATCGGAACGGTCGAGGCCGAGCGTTCGTTCACGACCATCCACCCCGGCGCGATCTACCTGCACATGGGTCGCTCGTATGAGGTCGAGCGCCTCGATGTCGATTCGTGCCACGCTGTCGTCAGCTCGTTCGACGGTGACTGGTTCACCCGCCCGAAGAAGGAGACCGACATATGGATCGACAAGATCCAAGCGCAGCGCCAGGTTGCAGGCGTCGAGCTCAACTTCGGCGAGGTGTCGGTGACAGAGCAGGTGATCGCCTACCAGCGCGTCTCGATCTCCGAGCAGGAGCCGATC
>JBBSQE010000096.1:0-11470 GCA_038258095.1 Solirubrobacterales bacterium
GGAGCCAGCGCCGCAGCGCGCCGGTCACCAGCGCCAGGAACGCGTCGTTGAGCGTGCCTTCGAGACCGTTCTTGATCTCCTTCAGGTCGGCGTGCTCGGTCGTCATCCAGGCGACGCGGCGGTGCGGCCCGATCTCCACGTTGAGCGGGGTCGCGGGCGGGCTGTTGACGTACCCCCAGGCGATCTCCGCTATCCCTTCCGCGGCCTCCCTCGCCTCAGCGAGGTAGTGACCGGGCGACCGCAGGGTGGCTAGGGCGCGCTCGGCGAGGGCGCCTGGGGCCTTGACGAGGTCGACGAGGCCTGCCGCCGCGATCGCGGCGGTCGAGGGCGTCGGACCCGGCATCCAGTCGTCGTCGTCGCCTCTGAGATCCGGCGGGTCGGGGTCGAGGTCCATCAGGACCGTCGTGATGTCGACCCCCGATATCCCGTCCACGAGGCAGTGATGCGTCTTGTTGATGAGGGCGAAGCCGCCCCCCTCGATGCCCTCGACCAGCCACAACTCCCAGAGCGGCTTCGAGCGGTCGAGTCGCTGCGAGAAGATCCGCGCTGCGAGCCGACGGAGCTCTTCGTGGGAGCCGGGTGCGGGCAGGGCCGTGTGGCGGACGTGGTAATCGACGTTGAAGGTCGGGTCATCCACCCAGAGCGGGCGGCCGAGCTCCATCCGTGGGACCACCAGCTTCTGCCGGTAGCGCGGCACGAGATGCAAGCGCGAGAAGATGTGCTCGGTGAACTCCTCCTTCGAGGGCGACCTGCCGTCGAACAGCATCACGCTCCCGATGTGCATGTGAGATCCGTCGCGCTCCTGCGCGAGGAAGGATGCGTCGATGGCGCTGAGCCGGTCCATGTGCGCGGCCGGGGCCGCGGTGCCTGCGGCCGCCCGGGCCTAGCTTGCCGGCTTGTCGGGGTCCGCGGGCTCGTCGGAGCCGGCGGCCTTGTCGGCCTCGGCCGTCTTGACGTTTGAGTCCGCGGCCTTGCTCGCCGTGCTCGCAGCGGGCGTCGACTGGGCGGCGGTCGAGCTCGCCGAGTTGCCCGACGTCGTGGAGCTGTACTCGAACTCCTCCTCGGCGCCGAACAACGTGTCCATCACGGTCTTGCGAGCGGACTCGGAGAGGGCGAGCGTCACACCGGCTCCGACGGCGCCGAGCACCAGGAGCTTGCCGAAGCGGTGCTTGCGCTTCTTCTCGCCTCGCAGCTGCTCGGCCGCGTCGCGAAGTGCGTCAGCCGCCTTGCGGAGCTCCTTCTGGGCCTTCTTGTCCGAAGCGACCGCCTTGACGGGGCCGCGGCGGCTACCGGTGACGCGGCCATAGGCAGCCTGAGCGGCGTCGTAGGCATCGCGCAGGCTGTCGCGCAGGTCCTCGTCGTCGATCAGGCGCTGCACGTACTCGTTGGAGCGGGCCGCGCTGTATGCGCCTCCTGCTACTCCAGCCGCCTTGCCTGCCTTGCTGTTCTTCGACATTCTGAGTGCTCCTCCGCTCTCTTAAGGTTGATAGCGGAGGTTATACCCGCTGGGTATCCGGATAGTCACCCGGTGCCCAGTCCGGCCTCGATTGCCCTGGACACATCGTCGACGAAGACGAACTCCAGGTCGCCCCTTTCGTGCCTCGGGATCTCGGCCATGTCACCCTCGTTCCGGGCCGGGACGATGACCCTTTTGATGCCCGCGCGCTGGGCCGCCAGCGACTTCTCCTTCAGACCGCCGATCGGCAGCACCTGGCCGGTCAGGGTGACCTCACCCGTCATCGCGACGTCGTTTCTCACCGGCCGCCCGCTTAGCAGCGAGGCGAGGGCCATGGTCATCGCGATGCCCGCGGAGGGCCCGTCCTTGGGGACCGCGCCCGCGGGGACATGGATGTGGATGTCGTGGTCAGCGAACCAGTCCTCAGAGAGTTTCGGGGCGATCTTGCCCTGATGCCCACGCACGTAGGAGAGCGCGGCCTGGGCCGACTCCTTCATCACGTCGCCGAGCTGGCCGGTGATGATCAGCTTCCCCGAGCCCGGCATCGCGCTCGCCTCGACGAAGAGGACGTCGCCGCCCGCCGGAGTCCAGGCCAGGCCGGTCGACACCCCGGCGTCGCGCGTGCGACGGCGCTGCTCGGCGAAGACCAGGCGCCGGCCCAAGAGCTCGCGGGCCCGCTTGGCGGAGACGCGGGTCTTGCCCCTCGCCTTGCGCTCGGCGACCCTGCGGGCCACCTTGCGGCAGACGGTGCCGATCTGGCGCTCGAGGCCGCGCACCCCTGCTTCGCGCGTGTATTCCTCGATGATCGCGCGTAGGGCTGCGTCGGAGATGTCGATCTGGGCGGGAAGAAGCCCGTTGGCCTCGATCTGGCGGGGCACGAGGTAGCGGCGGGCGATGTGCTGCTTCTCGTCGAGCGTGTATCCGGCGAGGTTGATGACCTCCATCCGGTCGCGGAGCGGCCCGGGGATGGTGTCGAGGACGTTCGAAGTAGCGATGAACATCACGTGGGACAGGTCGATCTCGAGGTCGAGATAGTGATCCCGGAACGAGTCGTTCTGCGCGGGGTCGAGCACCTCGAGCATTGCCGAAGCGGGGTCGCCGCGGAAGTCGGCGCCCATCTTGTCGATCTCGTCGATCATGAACACGGGGTTGCGCGAGCCGGCGTCCCGGAGGGCTCGCACGATCGTCCCGGGCATCGCGCCGATGTAGGTGCGGCGGTGGCCGCGGATTTCCGCCTCGTCGCGGACTCCACCGACGGAGATGCGCTCGAACTCGCGGCCCAGAGCCTTTGCGATGGAGCGGCCGAGGCTGGTCTTGCCGACGCCGGGAGGCCCGGCGAAGCAGAGGATCGGCCCCGGGGACTCCGGGTTCAGCTTGCGCACGGCCAGGTACTCGAGGATCCGGTCCTTGACCTGCTCGAGGTCGTAGTGGTCGGCATCGAGGACCTTCTTCGCATTGCGGATGTCGAGCTTGTCCACCGTGGACTTCGACCACGGCAGGTCGACCAACCACTCGAGATAGGAGCGGATGACGCCGTACTCGGCCGCGGCCGGAGGCAGCTTCTCGAGCCGCGACAGCTCCCTGTCGGCGGCCTTGCGGGCACCTTCGGGCAGCCCGGCTTCATCGAGGCGCTCCCGCAGCTCGGCTGCCTCCGCGGCCTGTTCGTCGGTCTCCCCCAGCTCCTCCTGGATCGCCTTGAGCTGCGAGCGCAGGTAGTACTCGCGCTGGCCCTGGTCGATCTCCGACTGGACCTGGGTCTGGATCTGGGTGCCGAGGCGGATGACCTCGAGCTCTCGGGCGAGGATCTGCGATAGACGGCGGAGGCGCTTGGCCACGTTCAGCTCCTCGAGAAGCTCCTGCTTCTCGGGTGAGGAGATCCGCAGGGCTCCTGCGATCAGGTGCGCCAGGGCGGACGGCTCGTCGATGTTGGCGACGGCCATCTGCAGCTCCTCAGGTAGGTAGGGAATGTGCTCGATGATCTCCGAGAAGGTGCGCTGCACGTTGCGGGTGAGCGCCTCGAGCTCGGGCGTTTGCTCGACTACGTCGGGAAGATCCTCGATCCTGGCGATCAGGTAGGGGTCCTCGGTGACGTAGTCGGCGATCCTGACCCGCTGCGTCCCCTGCACCAGGACCCGCACCGAGCCGTCGGGAACCTTGAGCATCCGGGCCACCACCCCGGCGACGCCGACGTCGTAGAGCTTCTCGGGGCCGGGCTCCTCGTCGGCAGGGTCCTTGGAGGCGACCATCGCCAGCATCCGGTTGGACCCGAGGACGTCGTCGACCAGCCTGATCGAGCGGGGCTGCCCGACGGCGAGCGGAGTCAGGGTGTCCGGATAGGTGACCGATTCGCGCAGCGGAAGCACCGGCAGCGCGTCCGGAAGCGGTTCGGAGAAGTTGATCTCGCCGGCGTCGATGTCATCGGTCTCGACGACCTCGAGCCCGTGCGGTCCCTCCACTCAGTCCCGCTCGATCGGGACGCTTCGCGTGACGTCCGCGGTCTGGCGCAGGGGCAGCTCGATCCTCAGGACGCCTTCCTCATAGGTCGCGCGGGCATGTTCGGCATCGACATCCACCTGAAGCTCGATCACCCGGCGAAAAGGCCCGGTCGCGATCTCGACCTGCTGGTAGACGCGGCCCTCGGTGGCCTGCACGGGCCGCTCGCCGCTGATCACGAGCTCCCGGCCGGACACCTCGATCCCGACACCCGCGAGGGAGATGCCGGAGAGATCGACCTTGACGACGGCCCGCTCCGGATCCCCGGCGTAATAGACGTCAACAGAGGGGGAAAAGCCACTGGCCCGTTTCGCCACATAGGCGGTGCGGCCCCATGCGTCCCCGAGCAGCTGATCCATCTCGCGGCGCATGCGGGCAAAGTTGGCGAAGAGGTCGCGCTCGGTCATCGGGGTCAAGATTAGCCCGGTGGGTGGGCGGGGATCGCGCGGCCCTCCGCCGCTGATATGGCGCGCCGTTTGTCAAGTCGGCAGCACTGAGCACCCCGCCCTCGGGGGACCGGGTTTCGTCTCGAGGGCCGGCTCTCTACAAACTTCGAGCTTCACGGTCTCCCGCCGCTCATAGCGAAACCGCCGATTCCCTCGCGCGAGGCCGGGCCGCGCCGCCTCTCCAGCCGCAGCGCTTATCGCCCAACAGAAGCCGGCCAGCTCGACGACGACGGCGATCAGGGTCCGCCGCTTGCCGCGCTCCTGCATGCGCTCCCGGACGTGGTGTCCGCGACGCTGCGCAGCCCAGGCGATCGAGATCGCCTCCGACGGTTGGCCTTCCTGGCGGGGCCGCAACTTCACTCCGACCGCAGGGTGGCGGCGATAGTGCCAGGCGGTCTCGACGAGGAGCCGGCGGGTGTGCACCGACCCTGACTCGTGATCGCCACAAGCCGGCGGCTCGATCCCGTCGAGGACTCGGAGGGAACCAGGCCGAGGTAGCTCATCAGCTGCCCCGGGTCGAGCGAATCGCTCGAAGTCGCCGATCTCGGCGCAGAGCCCGGCCGCGGTCAGGGTGCTGACCCCGCGCAGGCAGCGCAGTCTCGACGCGGTCTGCTCCCAGAGCGAGCCGACCAGGAGCCGCTCGATCTCTGACTCGGTCCGGACCCGCCGCGCCAGCGCCACCTCGACTGCCTCGCGGCAGTCCCAATAGGCCAGCCGGGACCCCGGCTGGCCCAGCTCGACCCGGTCGAGCCAGAGCAGGTGCTGCTTGCTCCAGGCGACCCTTCGGAAACGCAGCCCGTGGCGCAACAGGAGCTTCGAGAGCCGGTGGTGGGCGCGCATCAGGTCGGTCCGCACCGCCTCGCGGGCACGGACCAGATCGCGCAGGCCCTCCTCTTCGATGCTCGGGACCCGGAACGCTGCGAGCTTGCCGGCGAAAAGCAGCAGGAGCAGGGCTCGGCGTCGCGGCGGTCGGTCTTAATCTTGTCGGTCGGCCACGGGGAATCTTCCCCGGAGCACAGACCACGCACTCAACGCCCGCGGCCTCGAGGCCGCGGGCGAGGACATAGCCGGTCGGCTCGACTTCATAGGTGCTGCGCGCGGGGCCCGACAGGGAGGAGCAGAGCTCGGTGCTCTGCTCCACCTCTCCTCCCAGCCGTCTCATCCTCAGCTCGCCGGTCTCGGTGTCGAGGATCGCCGCGACCACCTTGGTCGCGTGAACATCCAGACCCACCAGGGTCCTAAGCCTTTGCCATGGTCGGCTCCTCCTATGCGGTTGTGGTCGCCTTGCGGGTCTGATCCGCGAGGCTTCTCATGGCCCTCACGCTGTTCACCCCGCGGGGCAGGGTGGATGTCGCGCGGGTGGCGGTGGCGGGTGTATCCCGGCGAGGAAGCTTTAGCTACCGCAGCCGGGATGGGCCCCCCACCACCGTCAGGACCCGCGCGCCACCCGCCAAGAACTCACACCTCGTAAACGGCGCCCTCCCGGGCGACATCCAGCGGTGCTCCGAACGCCTTCGAACCCTCCTCACGCGCCCAGTCCGCGTCAAGCTCGTCGGAGATATGGGTCAGGACGGCGTGGGCGGCGCCGGCGCGGCGGGCGTGGTCGCCGGCTTCGGCGGGCGTCAGGTGGCCGCGGATGCCGGTCCGCTCCGGGCGGGGCAGCGTCGCCTCGATGATCAGGAGGTCGGTCCCCTTCGCGAATTCGACGAGTTCGTCGTTGGGGCGGCAGTCGGCGCCGAAGGTAAAGCGGCCGGCCGACCCCGCCGAGGTCACGTCGACCGCGAAGGTCTGGACAAAATGGGGCACCTCGGAAAAGCGAAAGCGGAGGTCGCCGATCTCGACCGTGTCCTCGCGCGCGTACTCCTCCAAGTCGAAGGCAGCCTCGATCAGATCGTCGTTTCCCCAAGCGCCGACGACGCGGCGGAACGTTTCGCGGGCCCGCGGCGGTGCGACGAGCCGCGGGTGCGCCGGATCATCGGTCCCGGGGAAGCCCGCAACGGGGACGGGCTGCTGGCGCGGCGCGTAGGTCAACGCATAGCTGTAGGGCACCAGGTCGAGGAAGTGGTCGGCATGCAGGTGCGAGACCACGACTGCATCGACATCCACATAGTCGACGAACTGGCGCAGCTTCCCGAAGATGCCGTTCCCGCAATCGAGCAGCACCGTGACCTCGTCCGTCTGGACGAGATAGCCGCTGCCCGCGCCGCCCGCGTCCTGCCAGGACGGCGACTTGCCCAAAACCGTGATCCTCAACGCGTCCTCTCCAAGATCTCTCTCTGGAGCGGAACCTTAGAACCTATCTCGGTAGGGGGCCGTGCGTCCGGGGGAGCCATGACCGATCGGGACGCCGGCTGGATCGGACCTCGCGGCAGGGACCTACGCGGCGCGCTGAGCGGCCGCCCAGCGTGGGGCGCGCATGAGGAGGACCGGCTGGCGCGGCGGCACAAGGCCCTCCGGCCGGTCGGGCCGAAAGGTGGCACACGGAGCGTCGAGCTCGAGGGCGCAGAGCATGTTCTGACCGAAGTAGCAGTCGGCGCAGGACGGCGCCTTGCCCTTTCTCGAACGACCTCCACGCTGCGCCAAATCGGACTCCTCTCTCGACGGGATTGACTCGCTCCGGGCCGGACGCTCCACCGCTGTGAGTGACCGGAACGAGGCCGACTATGCCACCCACCGAGCCCCCCGTGGGAGGTGAATCCGCAAATCGCTGCCTCTTCGTTCACCGGCCGTTCACACTTTTCCGCGCTTTGCGAGATGCCCCGTCGCCGCTACCATTCAGAGCAGTGGCAAAGGAACGCACTGAAACCCTCGCGGCCTCTCCGGAGCTCTTCCAGAGCGGCTTCCTCAACTACTTCTCGCGAGTCCATCCAGCGATCCCCGCCCTCATCTTCGGGCCGGTCGTCGGCCTGATGATCTGGCTCGGCGCCGATCGAGGCTCGAGCGCTGCCAGCATCGCCCTGCTGGTCCTCGGCGGCGTCGGAATCTGGACGCTCACCGAGTACTGGCTCCACCGCCTCGTCTTCCACTGGCAGCCCGATAACGCATTCGGGCGCCGCATGCACTTCATCATCCACGGCGTCCACCACGACCACCCGAACGACAAGCTTCGCCTTGTCATGCCTCCCGCGGTCAGCATCCCGCTCGCGGCACTCTTCTTCCTGGGCTTCACCACCCTGTTCGGCACACCCGCGGCCTACCCGCTCTTCGCCGGCTTCATCGCCGGCTATCTCGCATACGACTACACGCACTACTACGTGCATCACTACGTGCCAAAGTCAGAGTTCGCAAGGCGAAACCGCGAGCAGCACATGCGCCACCACTTCCAGGATCACCGCTACGGCTACGGGGTCTCCTCCCCACTCTGGGACCTGGTGTTCCGCACCATGCCGCGCCGACGCCACAAGGTTACGCCGTCAAGCGACATAACCTCCCGAAACTGACCCGGTCCTCCGCAGTCCTATCCCGCTGTGACCGGGTTGGGCGGATCGCGACCGTCGAGGACTGCGATCACGTTCATCGCGACGGTTCTCGCCATGGCATCCCGGGCCGTCACCGTCGCCGAACCGATGTGGGGGCTGAGCACGGTGCGCGGCGCCGCCAGCAGCCGGTCGGGCACGGCCGGCTCGCCCTCGTAGACGTCGAGGCCCGCGGCACCCAGCCGCCCCCCTTCGAGCGCGGCGGATAGTGCCCCCAAGTCCACCAAGTCTCCTCGTGAGGTGTTGACGAGGACAGCCGTAGGGCGCATGAGACCGAGTGCGCTTGCATCGATCAGGTGGTGGGTCTCGGCGGTTGCGGGCGCGTGAATGCTGACGACGTCGGAGCTGCTGAGAAGCTCGTCCAGCCCAACCCCGCGGGCCGGCAGATCTCGCTCGGCCTCCGGCTTTGCCGAACGCGAGAAGTGCAGCAGGTCAACCCCGAACCCGGTAGTCAGCTCCGCGTAGCGCCGACCGATGCGCCCCATCCCCACGATTCCGACCGTCGCGCCAGTCAACTCGAAACCGAGATGCTCACCCGGGTCCCACCCTCGCCAGTTGCCGGTGCGAAGATCCCGCTCGGCCTCGGCGAGCCGCCGCGCAGCGGCAAGTGTGAGTGCCAGGGCCAGTTCCGCCGTTGCGTTCGTCAGTACGTCTGGCGTGTTGGTGACGGCGACCCCCGCGGCACGACACGCCTCGAGGTCAATGTTGTCGTAGCCGACCGCGAAGTTCGCGACGACCCTCAGGCCCGGTCCGGCTGCTTTGAGCAGCTCTCGGTCTACGGGGACGGTGGCGTCCGCAACCACCGCATCAGCTCCCCGCACCAGGTCGAGCACCGTGGCACGGTCGGCATCGAGGCCGCCCGTCCTCACCTCGAACCGGTCCTCGAGCATTGCGGTACCCGCCGGTAGGAGGCGGCGAGCGACTGCGACCTGTGGAGGAGCGGAGGGCATTTCCGAGCACAACTTACGAAAGAACCGTGACACCGAATGGTGTTTTCACACACACTCTCTACAGTATGAGTACACCACACAGAGTGCACCGCTTATGGAAGGAATGCGATTTGGCTTCAACATCGAGTGTCATAGAGGAAGCACGATCACTCCTCGAGCGTCGTCTCGCTGAGATCGACAAGGAGCGTGAGCAGGTGAAGCGCGCAATCGGCGAGCTCGGAGGGCGGGTGGCGCGTCGCGGCCCCGGCCGGCCGCGCGGGTCGCGAAACGGCTCCGGCTCCTCCACGACGCCGAAGAGGCGCCGGCGCCGGCGTGGCGGCACCCGCGGCGATCAGGCCGTGAAGCTCGTCGAAGCATCCCCGGGGATCTCCGCTTCGGAGATCGCCAAGGAGATGAAGATCAAGCCGAACTACCTATACAGGGTCCTCGCCGACCTGGAGAAGGAAGGGCGCGTTCGCAAGGACGGGCGCAAGTACCACCCGGTCGCGGGCTCCAAGGCCTAGACGGGAGGAAGCGCCGGGCCTCGAGGAGCGGGGCGGGGTGCGGGGCGGTGCCGTCCTCGTAGGCGACCAGCACTGCAGGTGATGCGGTGTGGTCTGTGGCCGGTTTCTAGATCAGACCGAGCTGACTCACGGAGTCGCGCTCCTCCTGCAGCTCCATCACGCTTGCGTCGATGCGCTCGCGGGAGAAATCGGGGATCTCCAGACCCTCGACGATCGAGTACTCGCCGCCCGAGCAGGTGCACGGGTGGCCGGCGATGATGCCCTCGCCGATCCCGTGGGAGCCGTCCGCCGGGACGCCCATGGAGACCCAGTCTCCATCCGGCGTGCCGAGCACCCAGTCGTGGACGTGATTGATCGCCGCGTTGGCAGCGGAGGCGGCGGATGACGAACCACGGGCCTCGATGATGGCGGCACCACGTTTGGCGACCGTCGGGATGAACTCGCCGGCGATCCAGTCCTCGTCACCTACTGCGTCCCAGGCGCTCGCGCCGTCCACCCTGGCGTTGACCAGGTCCGGGTACTGGGTCGTGGAGTGGTTGCCCCAGATGGTCATGTTCTCGACCTTCGTCAGAGGGATGCCGAGCTTGTCGGCCAGCTGGGCGATCGCACGGTTGTGATCCAGGCGCATCATCGCCGTGAACCGCTCGCGCGGGACGTCAGGCGCGTTCGACATCGCGATCAGCGCGTTCGTGTTGGCCGGGTTGCCGACCACGAGGACCTTCACGTCATCCGCGGCGCCGGCGTTGATCGCCTCGCCCTGGGGCTTGAAGATCGCTCCGTTGGCCTCGAGGAGGTCGGCGCGCTCCATACCCGGTCCGCGCGGCCGCGCGCCGACCAGGAGTCCGACGTTCGCGCCGTCGAAGGCCGGCTTCGGGTCGTCATGGATGTCGACCCCTGCGAGCAGGGGGAAGGCGCAGTCGTCGAGCTCCATCGCGGTTCCCTCGGCGGCCTTGACCGCGTCGGGGATCTCGAGCAGGTGCAGGTGTACCGGCGTGTCCTCACCGAGCATCTGCCCGCTGGCGATCCGGAAGAGAAGTGCGTAGCCGATCTGACCGGCGGCGCCGGTGACCGTGACCTTCACTGGGCTGCTCAAGATTCGTCCTCCTGTGTATGTGGGTTGAAGTTGACGCGGCGGCTGCTCTGGGAGCTAGGCCATCGCCTGCTGCAGGTTCGCTTCGATCGAGGCGAGAAACTCCTGTGTCGTTTGGAACGCCTGGTCATCCCCGACGAGGAGCGCCAGGTCCTTGGTCATCTTCCCGCTCTCGACAGTCTCCACGCATACCCGCTCGAGCGTCTCTGCGAACTCGGTGACCTCGGGCGTCTCATCCCTGCGGCCCCGCGCCGCGAGGGCCCGCGTCCAAGCGAAGATCGAGGCGATCGGGTTGGTTGAGGTCGGCTCGCCCTCCTGGTGTTGGCGGAAGTGGCGGGTG
Organism: Solirubrobacterales bacterium; assembly: GCA_038258095.1. Classification (GTDB taxonomy): domain Bacteria; phylum Actinomycetota; class Thermoleophilia; order Solirubrobacterales; family 70-9; genus JBBSQE01. The sequence continues at coordinate 10,755 of JBBSQE010000096.1, forward strand.
ACCGTTCCGTGCGCCGCCTCGGCCTCGACGGTCTTGCCGTCGGGCGTCATCAGCACGCTCGTCATCAGCCCGAGGGACCCGAAACCCTGGGCGACGGTGTCCGACTGGACATCGCCGTCGTAGTTCTTGCAGGCCCAGACATAGCCGCCCTCCCACTTCATCGCCGCGGCGACCATGTCGTCGATCAGGCGGTGTTCGTAGGTGATGCCGGCGGCCTCGAAGTCATCTGAGAACTCGGTCTCGAAGACCTCCGCGAACAGGTCCTTGAAGCGCCCGTCGTAGCGCTTCATGATCGTGTTCTTGGTCGAGAGGTAGACCGGCAAGCCGCGATCGAGCCCGTAGCGCATGGAGGCCCGCGCGAAGTCGCGGATCGAGTCGTCGAGGTTATACATGGCCATCGCGACACCGCCGCCGGGGAACTCGAAGACGTTGATCTCGGTCTCCTCGGAGCCGTCGTCGGGCGTGAAGGTCAGCTTGAGGGTGCCCTTGCCTCGAACAACCATGTCCTCGGCGCGGTACTGGTCACCGAATGCGTGGCGGCCGATGATGATCGGCTTGGTCCAGCCGGGAACGAGGCGCGGGACGTTCGAGATCACGATCGGCTCGCGGAAGATGACGCCGCCGAGGATGTTGCGGATCGTCCCGTTCGGTGAGCGATACATCTCCTTAAGGCCGAACTCCTCGACGCGCGCCTCGTCGGGGGTGAGCGGTGCGCA
>JBBSQE010000097.1:0-11418 GCA_038258095.1 Solirubrobacterales bacterium
CGCGCCGATAACGACGATCCACGGCTTCTGCCGCCGCCTGCTCGCCTCACACCCGGTGTCCGCGGGGCTCGACCCGCGCTTCCGGGTGCTCGATGCCGCCGAGGCGCGCCGGGTCGGATGGGCGGCCTTCGATCAGGCCCTCGAGGACTTCGCCGACGCCGCGGGCGATGAGGGTGAGCGGCTGCTCGCGCTGCTGACCGTGCCGCGCGCCCGGCAGATCGTGCTCGGAGCACACGACGAGCTGGTGAGCCGCGGCGATCCGCCGGAGCTGCCTCCGGTGTACCCGCGCGATCTCGACGAAGCCCTGGCCGCCATCGAATCCGCTGCCGACGCGATGGCCGAGGCCGGTAAAGGAACCACCAAGCAGAAGGACGGGGTCGGCCTGGCACGGGAGCTCGCAGCAGCCCGGCGCGACCACACCCCGACCGTTCCGGAGCTCGAGGATGTCGAACTCCGGGGCTCGACAAAGGTGCCCGAGGTCAAGGCCTGCCAGGACGCGATCCGCGCCGCGGTCGCCGTGGCCACGGAGCCCGGCGAGGGCCTGGCCGCCTACGAGGCGCTCGACGCGCTGCTGCGGGCCTTCGCCGAGAGGTTCGCGGAGGCGAAGACCGAGCGGTCCGGCCTCGACTTCGAGGATCTCCAACGAGGGGCCGTCGACCTGCTCGCCCGCGACACCGAGATCGGCATCGCCTACCGAGAGCGATTCAGACACCTGCTCGTCGACGAGTTCCAGGACACCAACGCGCTGCAGCTGAGCCTGATCGAAGCGCTGCGGGGTCCGCAGACCAAGCTCTTCTGCGTCGGCGACGAGTTCCAGTCGATCTACGGCTTCCGCCACGCGGACGTCGACATCTTCACCGGCGAGCGGGAGCGCTTCGATGAGCGCCGGGGGGCGGAGACGATGAAGCTGCGCGGCAACTTCCGCTCGCAGCCGCAGATCGTCGCCGCCGTCAACGCGATCGGGGACTCGCTGCTCGAGCGGTTCACCCCGCTGACCGTCGGGAGGGCGGCCGCTTCGCCGGTCCCGGCGGAGTTCCTGGTCACCCGGGGCGGCGACTGGAAGGACTGCGAGGAGAAGCTCGACCGCGCCGAAGGAGACCGAACTCCGCTCGAGTGCGTCGTCGAGGCGCGGGCCCTGGCGCAGCGGCTCCGCACCCTGGTGGACGAGGGCCGTCGCCCCGGCGAGATCGTGGTCCTGTTGCGGGCCTTTACGCAGGTGGAGGCTTTCGAGGGGGCGCTCGAGCGCGCCGGCCTGCCCGCCTACGTGGTCGGCGGCGGATACTGGTCGCGCCAGCAGGCCCAAGACATGGTCGCCCTGCTGGGAACGATCGCGAACCCCCTCGCCGATGAGCCGTTGCTCGGCGCGCTCGCCTCCCCCGCCGGCGGGGTCCTCCCCGACACGCTCTGGGCACTGCGCAGGTCGATCGGCCGGGGCGGCAGCATCTGGATGGCTCTGCTCGCGGCGACCGGACGGTCCGAGGTCGAACTGGAGGACCCGGCGGTGCTCGCCGCTCTGCCCGAGGCCGAGCGCGGGCGCCTCGAGACCTTCACCGCCGCGATCTCGGCTCTGCGCTCCACCGGGACGCGGCTGCCGCTCGAGACACTGATCGGCCGCGCCGTAGAGGAGACCGGCTATGACCTCGCGATCCTCCGCGCCGACCACGGCCGCGAGCGCTACGCGAACGTCCGCAAGATGATGCGCCTGGCGCGCGACTTCGAGGCGGTCGAGGGACGCGACCTGCGCGGCTTCCTCGACTACGCGGCCCTCAGCGCAGAGCAGGACGCCGAGGCGCCGGCCGCCGTGGAGTCCGAGGAGGGCTCGGGCGTCCGCATCATGACCATCCACGCCGCCAAGGGGCTCGAGTTCCCCGTGGTCGCCGTCGCCCAGCTCGGGCGCACCCTGATCCGCGGCAGCGACTCCGACCTTGCGATCGGGAGACCGGCGGAGGACCCGCTCCGGGCGGGGTTGCGACTACCCCGCCTCGGCGCCGACCCGCTGAAGCTCTTTCACTGGGAGCAACTCGTCGAGGAGGCCCGCGAGCGCGCCGAGGCGGAGGAGCTCAGGCTCGCCTACGTGGCGGTCACGCGGGCCCGCGACCACCTGATCCTCAGCGGCGTTCTCGGCACCCAGAACCACCAGCCGCGAGCGATGCCGGTGCTGCGGCGGGTTCTCGCCGGGCTGGGGAATGAGGTGCCCGAGGACGGCCAGGCCATCCCGCTCGCCGCGGCCGAGCCGATCCCCGGCCTGACGGGTGACCTTCCACCCGCGCCGGAGCTCGCGGTCTCGGTCGTCTCCGCGGACAGCGAGACGGCGGTGGGCCTGGCTGAGCGCCGACGGCCTCTGGCCCGGGACCGCGCCGAGCCCGATGCCCCTCCCCCGCTCGTCGATCGTCCGGCGCCGGCACTCCCGGCCCGCACGCTGTCTTACTCGACCCTCTCCGAGCACGCCCGGTGCGGCTACCGCTTCTACGTCGAACGGGTTCTCGGGCTGAGCGGGACGGACGGCGGCGAGGCCGATGGCTCAGGGCGCCCCCGCAACCGAGCGATGGCGCTCGGCAACGCGACCCACGAACTGCTGCGCCGCAGCGCCGAGACTCGCTGGGCTCCGGCGACGGGCATCGCCATCGGAGCGGCGCTGGCGCGCCAGGGGATCGTTGCGGCCGATACCGAGGCGGCCGAGCGAATCGACACCCAGCTGACGGACTGGCTCGGCTCCGACCTACCGGCCGAGCTTCGCGGCGGCGGCGTTCGCCTCTCAGCCGAGCATCCGTTCCTGCTCGACATCGCGGGGACGACGATTCGCGGCAGCATCGACCTTCTCGCCGAGCGGCCCGGACGCCCGCCGCTCGTCCTCGACTACAAGACCGACCGCCTGGATGGGGACGACCCGGCGGCGAGAGCCGAGCGCTACGGGATCCAGCGCAACATCTACGCGCTCGCCGTCGCCGAGGCGCTGAAGGTGCCCGAGGTCGAGGTCGTCTACGTCTTCCTGGAGCGTCCCGGTGAGCCCGCCTCGGTCCGTCTCGGGCCGGAGGAGCTCGCCGCCGCGCGGGCCGCGCTGAGCGCGTCGGTCGAGGCCGTGACCGGTGGCATTTTCGAGGTCACGGCCGAGCCCGACTGGCCGCTCTGCCGCGACTGCCCGGCCCGCAGGCGGCTGTGCCCGTCACCGGCGCCACGCCCGGAGGCCGTTGCGGCCCGAGGAGCTGCCAGCGCCGACGTTGGAGGATTTCCGTCGTCGGGGCGACATCAATCCTCCAACGGTCAGCTCTCGGCACCCTCCGCCGGGGCCGATTCGAGCCTTGCCGCGAGCTCGTCGAGGCGCAATTCGCGCAGGCCTTCCCCCACCGCTTCCAGCTCTCCGGCGCAGTAGGTGATCAGCTCGCGGCCCTCGCTGCACAGGTTCAGGGTCTCGCGCAGTCCGGCCTGGCCGGAGTCGAGACGGTCGATGATCGTCTCCAGGCGCTCGACGGCGACCTCGTAGCTCTCCGGTTGCTCTGCGAGAGGCTCGGCCGCCTCGGTGTCGTCACTCATTCCCACTCCCCTCCTCTTCTTCTTTGTCCTTCAGTCTCCCGGTGACGGCGGCGGACAGGCGCCCGTCAGCAAAGCGAAGAGTGACCTCACTCGCGGCTTCGGCCGCCCCGGCGCTGGTCAGGGGGTCGCCGCTCGCGGGCTCCTCGACCAATGCGTAGCCGCGCTCGAGGGTCCGGTCCGGGTCGTGGGCCCGCAGCAGCCTCGCCGAGCGCTCGAGAGCCTCCGAGCGGCGGCCAAGCGACGTGCCGGCGACGCGCTCCAGCCCCGCGGCGAAGCGAGCGTTGGCACCGGCTGCGCCCCCTACCTCCGCCAGGCCGCGCCGGCGAGCCCGTTCGAGCACCACCATCGCCAGACGCCGATGGAAACCGACCCGCTCCGCGACCCGGCGCTCGGACGCGGCGCGCATCTCGCGAGCTATCTGGTTCAGCTTCGTGCGCTCGCGCCCGAGGGCGCGGTCGGGCCCGCGGGCGAGCGCGGCCAGGTGCCGGGCACGGCCGCCGATCGCGCCCTGGGCCGTCCGCTCCAGCACGCCTCCGCAGCGAGCGATGGACGCTCGTGCCTCGTGACAGTCGATCGGCACCGCCGCCTCGGCCGCATGGGTCGGAGTCGAGCAGGACTCGGCTGCGACATCGTCGATCAGGGTCCGGTCGCGCTCGTGGCCGACGGCGCTGATCACCGGGATCCGCAGCATCGCGACTGTGCGGCAGAGCGTCTCATCGCAGAACGCCCAGAGGTCCGCGAGGCTCCCGCCGCCGCGGCAGACGACGATCGCCTCGACCTCGGGCCGGGCCGCGAGGTCCTGCATGGCCGCGGTGATCTTCGGCGCCGCATGGCGGTCCTGCACCGGCGCGAAGCCCCAGATCACCGTCCCACGCCAGCCGCGCCGCTCGAGGCCCGCCAGCAGGTCCTGCCGGGCGGCGCCCGACTCGGCCGTCACGACGCCGATCGTCATCGGAAGCCGGGACCGCGGGAGCTGAGGCTGGAGCTCGAACAGGCCCTCGAGGCGCAGGCGCTCGCGCAGCGCCGCGAGGCGGGCGAGCAGGTCCCCCGCTCCGGCGAGCCGGAGGTGGCTCGCTCGGAAGTGGAAGCTCGGCGACGCCTGGGGCCCTCCGGGATAGTAGTCCGGCCCGCCCCCGATCACGACCTCCGCACCGTCCTTCAGAGCTGCCTCAGACACCTCCAGGCGCTCCAACTCGTTCCGCCACATCGCGCACGGCACCGCCCCGTCGCCGTCGCGCAGCTCGAAGTAGGCCTGGACCCTCGTGAGCCTGAAGCCCGACACCTCGCCGATCAGCAGCACGCGCTTCCGCTTGCGCAGCTCGCGCTGCAGGACCCTTGCGTAATCACCGACACCGAACGGTCCCGGCAGCTCGGGGTCCACGACGGTCGCGGCTTGAGGGTGCTCCTCGGCCATGCACGGGACGATGACAGGCGAGATGGTCGATGATCCGGCGATGGCGCGCATAGCGGTCTTCGGATACGGGTCGCTTGTCGACCCGGCGTCGGCGGCACTCACCCTCGGCAGGGAGGTGCCTCCGAGCCACCTCACCACGCTGCCGGGGTGGAAGCGACGCTGGTCGATCTGGCGAGACAACAGGACGTTCGAGAAGACGTTCGCGATCGATCCCGGCGGCGAGATCCCGGCCGCGATCCTCGGCCTGAACATCGAGCGGGACGAAGATGGGAGCGAGACACCCGCGCCCCGGGGAGCCTTGGTGGAGGTGACGGAGGCCGAGCTCTCGAGGCTCGACCTCCGGGAGCTGCGCTACGAGCGGATCGACGTGACCGCCGAAGCCGAGTCCCCCGACTTCGATCTCGTCGTCGCCTACGTGGCCAAGCCGGGCCACCTCGCAACCGAGCCGCCGGCCGGAGCCGTGGTGCTCGCCCCGTATCTGCGAACCGTCGAGGCGGCATTCGCCGCGGTCGGCCCCGTCGAGCTCGACGCGTACCGTGAATCGACGGGCAGCCCACCGGTCCCAGCGGTCGAGGCGGTCCTCGTTCACGACGACATCCCGCCGGGCAATCCCCGGGGCTGGTAGACGTAGGGCCGTGATGAGCCGTCTCTCCCCTCGCGCCAAGGTGATCCTCGCGGCCCTTGCGGCCGTCGTGATCGTCGCCGTTCCCCACCTACTGACGGTGAAGCACGGGGACAGCGAGACCGTCATCCCCGGTGACGTGCACCCCTGCTCTCCGCTTCCCGACGCTCAGACATTCCGCATCTTCGTGCGCAATGTGCCCTGCAGCGAGGGCACCGACCTGGCCCAGGAGATCCTCGACAGCGCCACCTGCGCATTCGGGGCCTGCACCGCCGGCGAGCGGGGCTTTCACTGCCACCGATCAGCACGCGCCGAGGGTCGCCTGTTCTGGCTCTGCCGCACAGGCGGCGGCGAGAAGGTGAGGTTCATCATCGCCACAAAGCCGAGCTGACCCGCCCTGGCCGGGCGGGTCTCAGGCGGCCTGGTGCCAGCGCTGCGCCCATTTCCGCAGCTCGGCGATGACCGGCTTCAACTGAACGCCCTTCTCGGTCAGCTCGTAGCTGACCCGGACCGGGGCCTGTCCCTCGACCGACCGGCCGACGAGACCGGCATCCTCGAGCTCGCGCAGGCGCTGTGAGAGCAGACGGTCAGAGAGGCCCGGCACCGCCTTGGCGAGCTGCCCGAAGCGCAGGGAGCCGCCCTCGAGCGCCGAGAGAATCGCGCCGGACCAGCGCTTGCCGATCAACTCGATGGCCGCATGAAAATGCGGGCAGACTCCCTCGGGACGGGGCCGCTCGGAGACGTTCCGAGCTGGAGATGAAGACGCCGGTCTTCCACTCACCGAAAAAAAGCTTACAGAACGTAAGTGCCGGGCCCGTCTGCGTTCAGGGTGTGCATGGTCCCGTGTCGACCGGCCCGTGGGCCCCGCTCAGAGCTGCCGCCACGGGGGCATCGGGAATGGCGAATCCTGCCGGCGGCCCACCCTGCGTGGAGGCGAAGACGGTCGCGAGGACGCGGCCGTCCGCGTCGATCAGCGGACCACCGGAGTTGCCGCTCCTCACGTCGCCGCGGAACGAGCTGATCGACCTCCGCACCGAACCGCGCCCGTAGGCGTCCTCGGAGAGCACGTCCGTCGTCTCACCGAAGCGGGCCGGGGCAACGGAGTAGGGCCCGTTCTCCGGATAACCGAGTACCGCCGCCGACGTGCCCCGCATCGGGTCCGGGGCCCGTGCGAGCACCGGCAGGCTCAGCGAGGTCCGCAGCACCGCGAGATCGTTGCGCGTATCGAAGTAGACGACCACGGCGGAGGCGACGGTGCCCTGCCTCGTCGTCACCGAGGTGTCGTCCTCACCCGCGACGACGTGGGCATTGGTGATGACCAGCCCCGGCGCCGCGGACCAGCCGGAGCCCTCGATCCCGAGCCCGCACGCCGTCCCGAGGACCCGCACCACAGAATCGCCGGAGCGGATCACGTCGGGATCGGCGGCGACGGCCGAGTCAGGGGGCGCGACCGGCGTCCGCGGGCCGGTCACGTCGGGAGCCGGGTCGACGCGGTTGAGGGCGTTCAGGATCGCTCCGGACGGGGGCAGCGTCTCGTTCAGGTTGCGCAGGATCAGCGATTGCTGAACGTCGCGGCGAAGCTCTACCGCGCCCGGAGCGTGGAGCGCCACCGCACCGAAGATCCAGGCGATGCCGAGCGCCACGGCTCCGACCAGCATCGCCCCCAGCGCTCCATCGACGAAGTGCAGCGCCGACCCCCTGATCATCCGCATCCGCAGGTCGTGGGCGGCACCCTCGAAGCCGAGCCCGAGCACCGAGCCGAGCAGCACCGCCCCGACCGCAGCGAACAGGGGCGCGTAGGGAGACTGTGAGCCGCCGTCGAGCAACTGGGGCGCCAGGCGGCTGCCGAGCAGCGCTCCGAGGGCGAACCCGGTGAGAGTCGTCGCCCCGACGATCAGGCCTTGCTGATAGCCCCAAAGAGCCAGTGCCGCCGTGAAGGCGACGATCCCCCAGTCAAGCGCGGTCATAGCCGAATCAAAGCAGCGGGGCCGTAGGCATTACCTTTTCGGGTCAAGTGACACGTCCCATGACCGAGGTGGAGCGGCGACGCCGACTGATGACCCGTGCGCTTCCGCTCGGGATCGTCGCGGTCATCTCGCTCATGGTCGGAGCCTCGGTCGGCGCCGGCGGGTCACCGGAGCGCGACGCAGCGAGCCGTTATGTGGAGGCGTGGACACGCCAGGACTTCGCCGCGATGCACGCCGAGCTGAACGAGGCCTCGAAGAAGGAGATCACGACCGACGGTCTCGCCAAGGCCTACGCCGACGCGCAAGCCGTCGCGACGCTACGCACGATCGACCCCGGCTCGCCCGGCGGCACCGAATCGAGGAAGGGCACGACGATCGTCCCGGTACCTGTCGACGTGGCGACGCTCGCGTTCGGCAGGGCCTCCGCCGACCTCGAGATCCCATACTCAGACGGCGGCATCGTCTGGGACTCGAGCCTCCTGTTCCCGGGACTGCGGCTCGGCGAGACGCTCGACAACAAGGTCAGCCTCGCCGGCAGGGGCCCGATCCTCGCCAAGGACGGCAGCGCCCTCGCCTCCGGGCCGGCCGACGCTCGCCAGCACGATCTCGGCGATGCGGCCCTCGACGTCACCGGCGAGGTCGGCGAGGCGGATCCCAAGGACGCGGCGGCGCTGGCCCGGAAGGGCTATCCCCCGGGCACCCCGGTCGGCGTCTCCGGTCTCGAGAAGGCATTCAACTCGCGCCTCGCCGGCAAGCCCGGCGGTCGCCTGCTCGCGGTCCCCCCGGCCGGCCGATCCGCGAAGCCCCGGGTCCTCGCGAAGGGCAAGCCCCTGCCCGGCGTTCCCCTCAAGACCACGATCGATCCGGCCCTCCAGCAGGCCTCTGTCGACGCTCTCGCAGGACGCTCCGGCGGGGTCGCCGTTCTCGACGCACGCACCGGCGCGGTCCGGGCCCTCGCGGGGTCCGCCTTCTCCGTGCCGCAGCCCCCCGGGTCGACCTTCAAGATCGTGACGACGACAGCCGCGTTCCAGACCAAGAACGCCTCGCTCGACGACAGTTTCGACATCACCAATGGCGCGAACGTCGGAGGTCGCTTCATCTACAACGCGAGCGGGGAGTACTGCGGCGGTACGTTCTCGGAGGCCTTCGCCGAGTCCTGCAACGCCGACTTCGCCCCCCTGGGCCCGAAGATCGGAAACGACGCCTTCGTGCGCGTCGCCCAGCGCTTCGGGTTCAACCGCCCGCCGACTCTCTACAACGAGGCGGCGACCAAAGTGGTGGGAGCAGACCCGCCGAGCATTCCCAAGGACATCGGCGAGGACGTCGACCTCGGCGTGACCGCCATCGGGCAGGGCCAGGTCCTGGCGACGCCGCTGGAGATGGCGTCGATATCCCAGACGATCGCGAACAAGGGCCTCAGGCTCCCGACGCCGATCGTGCGCAACAAAAAGCTGCAGTCGGACGCGAAGCCGGTCCGGGTGATGACGCCGAAGCTCGCCAAGACGCTCAAGGACCTGATGGTCGAAGTCGTTCAGAGCGGCACCGGGACCCAGGGCGCCATACCCGAGGGCCAGGTCGCCGGCAAGACCGGCACAGCCGAGCTCGGACCCGAACCCGGCCAGGAGAATGCGGAGAACCCGATCCAGATCAAGGACGCCTGGTTCACCGCGTTCGCCCCGTCCGACAAGCCGAAGCTCGCCATCGCGATGATGCTGATCGATGCCGGAGCCGCGGGCGGCGATGTCGCCGCGCCCGCAGTGGCGGGCATCTTCTCCGCCGGTCTCTAGCGCGCCGGGTAACCGAGCACGGCACCGACGGCGACCAGGGCGCCGCCGACGACCGCCAGGAGCCCGCCGAGGGTGTCGATCCCGAGCGCCACGGCTGTCCCGGCCAGGGCCAGGGCCGAGCCTGCCGCGAGCATCGTCCACCAGCTTCCCGATGCTGCGCCCGGACGGTCCGCGAACGGCGCCGCCAGGACGGTCCCGGCGATGACGGCAACGAGGCCCACGGCCCGCGCGGGGGCGCCGAAGAGGTCGAGAAGGATCAGAAGTGAACCGGCTCCCGCGAGGAGGAGGGCCCAGGGAAGCACTCCGCCCTGAAGCCCGGCGGTGAGTCGCGACCTAGAGATCGATGTCGATCGTCGCATCCTCTTCCTCGCCCGGAATGACGAGCTCCAGCGGCCGGTTCTCGGTCACCGACTGAGGGATCTGGAAGAGGAGCATCGACCCCTCGATCGGACCGGTCTGCGCGGTCGAGTCCTGGGTCGGGAAGCCCATCTCGGGCTCGAGCCGGCCGGCCAGCGGGAGCGAGAAGAGGCTGTCGTTCGGGATCGCGTCGAACTCGGCGCCGAAGGTGTCGCGGACCTTGAAGTTGAGGGGCAGCGTGGCCGTCTCGTCGGAGCTCTTGTTCTTCACCTGCAGGAAGAGACCCAGGTAGAGGCCGTGCGGAGCGACGGGGGGCTGACCGACCAGATAGGCGGAATCCTCATTGTCGTTCGGGTTCAGGTAGCGCGAGAAGACGAGGTTGTACTCGATGTTCCCGAGGGTCACCTGCTCTCCCTCGGCGACGTGCTCGGTCTCGTTCGATGCGCCGCAGGCGCTCAACATCAGGCCGGCGAGCAGCAGCGCCATGGCGGTAAGGGCGATCAGCGGGTTTCGGCGGGAGGACGTCATCGCGGTCGCGGAGTCTATTAGGGGATGCCGGTCGTCAGGCGGTTGCCGCCGGCGACCGCCACCCGCTCCCCGTCGGGCGCACCGGACTCGACCATGTCGCGAAGCCTCCTCAGCGCCTGCTGCCAGTCCCGTCTGTACCAGACCGAGGAGCCACCCAGCTTCTCCTTGGCCCGGTCGAGCGGGTGCGTGGGCTCGGTCCAGTAGACGACCCTCAGGGTCATCAGCGGCCCCGGGCCTTCGGTCAGCTCCCACTCCGTCGCGGAGGTGAGGCGGTTCCCCCGCCCGCCGCGTCCGCGCTCGGACAACCGGTGGGGGGCGTCAACCCTCGTGATCTGGGTCTCCATCCAGAGCGCCTGCGGCGGGGCGAAGAAGCGAAACCGCGCGGCGGCGCCGACGCCCGTCGATTCGATTCGCGAGAGCCGCAGGTCGGAGATGAAGTGCTCGGTGAAGGTCGAACGCAGCGCGAGATCGGAGATCACCTCGAAGACCCGCTCGCGCGGGGCGTCGATCTCGATCTCCGCGCGGACTGGGCCCATCGACCACCGAGTGTATGGGCGGGGACGCTCGGGCGGCTCGCGGGCAGGAGGGCCCGCGGGCCCGCCGAAGGGATCGGGATGCAAGAGCACGACCCCTGCGCCATCTGCACCCGCACGCCGCTTGTTGGCGAGATCGTGGGGATCTTCGCCGCCGGGGGCTCCGAGGCCGCGGTCTGCGAGGGCTGCGTCGCAAAACCACGGGCCGTGGCGCTCGGCAGGCCGGTGCGACGAGAGCGGGTCCGGTCAGCCGCGGCCGCGGCAACGGTGAGGCTCGCGATACCGGCTCCGGTGGAGACCGGATCTTCGGTGCTCTCGGCTCGCGCGGCCTGAACCCTCTCGCCCAGAAGGGCCATCTTTTCGACAAGCCGGCGAGGCGAGCCTAAGATGGCCGCCCGGACGAACGTACGACTCCGCCGGGAACCCGAGACCTTGGCCCAACCCCTTCCAGAGCCCGAGCGAGCCGCCCCGACTGAGGGTGAGCGCATCCCGCCGAGCGAGTGGCTGCGGCGCCTCGCCGAGCGCCGGGCGCGCGAGCCGGGCAGGCCGATTGTGCCGGCAGGGGCCGCGAGCCCGGCTGACGCGCCGCCGCCTCCCTCTCCTCCCGCCAGCCCGGCGCCTGTGCGGGAGCCGGAGGCCGCAACTCCAGACACCCGGTCCTCCACAGGTTCGACGAAGC
>JBBSQE010000098.1:0-11332 GCA_038258095.1 Solirubrobacterales bacterium
CCGAGTCCCCCCGGCGCCAGCGGACGATCAGGTAGCCGATGCCGACCACGATGGCGGCGATCACCGCGTAGTCGAGATAGTGCAGGTGGGACCTCCAGTCCTCCCAGTTCGCCCCAACCGCGTTGCCGAGTATTGCGAGGCCGGCGATCCAGGGAATGCAGCCCAGAAGAGTGAACAGCGTGAATCGCCAGAACGGCATCCGGGCGATGCCCGCGGGGAGGGAGATGAAGGTGCGGATGATCGGCATCATCCGCGTGAAGAAGACGGTCGCCGCGCCGTAGCGCTCGAACCAGCTGTCCGCCCACGCCAGGTGCTTCTTCGAGATGTGGATGAACCGGTTCTGCTCGAGGACCTCGAGGCGCCCGTAGTAGCCGACCCCGTAGGCGATCCAGGAGCCGACGAGATTCCCCAGCACGCCCGCCGTGATGACGCCGGCCATCGACAGGTCGCCGTTGAAGACCGAGAAGCCGGCGAAGAGCATGATCCCCTCGCTCGGGACCGGCAGGCAGGCGGACTCCATGAGCATCAGGACGAACACGGCAGGCAGCCCGGCCGAGCCGATGAAGTCGGTGCCGGCGTTGACGATGCCGTCTGTGATGCTCGCGAGGATCAGCACGGTGGATCACCGCCACGCCCGGAGGCTCCGGATGGGGCGGGAGCGCGTCATGGTACGAGAAAGCGGCTGTACGTAGTCTGAACGGCCGTTTGCAGTGCGTCGGCGTATCCGGCGTTTCCCCCTCCAAACGGCGCCCAGCATCTAGAATCACCGGGCTCATGCACCGGTTGAACCATCCCGTCTACCGCAACCGGTCTCTGCAGATGCTCGCCGACGCGGTGCTCTGCGCGATCGCGTTCCTGCTTGCCTTCAAGCTGCGGTTCCTCGACGAGTCGTCGGGCATCCCCGAGCGCTACTGGACCCTGTTCGCCCAGTCCGTCGCCTTCGTCGCGCTCGGCAAGGTCGTCGTCTTCGCCGCCTTCGGCCTCTACCAGAAGTGGTGGAGGTACGTAAACGGCCGCGACTTCCTCAACATCCTCCGCGCCTGCGCCGTGTCCAGCGCCATTCTCGTCGTCGCCTTCACGGTCATCCACCCGTTCGCCGACAACCTGCCGCGCTCCGTCGCGGTCATGGACTTCATGTTCACGCTGCTCTTGGTCGCGGGGGCCCGGCTGGCGGTCCGTCTGATCATCGAGCGGCCGTCCCGGGGCGCGCGCTTTCCGAAGGGCAAGGAGGTCCTGATCATCGGCGCCGGCTCGGGCGGGCAGATGGTCGTCCGCGAGCTCCAGCTCAACCCCGCACTCGGCAAGACCGCGATCGGGTTCATCGACGACGACCCCCGCAAGCGCGGGATGCGGATGCTCGGTGGCCTGAAGGTGATGGGCTCCACCGCTGAGATCGAGACGATCCTCGACGAAACCGAGCCCGATGAGGTCGTCATCGCGATCCCGTCGGCGCCCGGAACACTCAGGGCCTCGGTTGTGGCCGCCTGTCGCGCCCGCGAGATCCGAGTTCGCACCCTCCCGACGGTGTTCGAGCTGCTGCGAGGCGGCGTCCAGCTCAACAAGCAGCTTCGCGACGTGCAGGTGGAGGACGTCCTCGGGCGCGAGCCGATCGTCGTCGAGCTCGACCGTGTCGGCGCCTATCTCCAGGACCGCATCGTTCTTGTGACCGGCGCCGGAGGGTCGATCGGCTCCGAGCTCTGCCGCCAGATCGCTCGCGTCGGTCCCCGCCTCCTCGTGATGCTCGACCAGGCTGAGGACAACCTCTTCAACATCGACCGCGAGATGGTCGAGGAGCGCCACTTCACGTCGGCCGAGGCGGTCCTCGCCGACTGCCGCGAGCCGGCCCGGATGGTCGAGGTGATGCAGCGCTTCAAGCCGAGCGTCGTCTTCCACGCCGCCGCCTACAAGCACGTCCCGATGATGGAGCAGAACCCGCTCGAGGCCGTTCGCAACAACGCCCTGGCGACGCGGATCACCGCCGAGACCGCCGCGGCATCTGGTGCCGAGCGGTTCGTGCTCATCTCGACCGACAAGGCGGTCAGTCCCAAGACGGTGATGGGCGCCTCGAAGGCGATGGCCGAGTGGATCGTCGAGGCAGCCGGCCACCGCCACCCGCGCACCCGCTTCTCGAGCGTCCGCTTCGGCAACGTCCTCGCGTCCTCGGGCTCGGTCGTCCCGATCTTCCGCGGCCAGATCGAGCGCGGCGGGCCGGTCACGGTCACCCATCCGGAGATGAGCCGCTACTTCATGACCATCCCCGAGGCCGTGCAGCTCGTGATCCGGGCAGGCGACATCGGCTCGGGCAAGGGCGAGGTATTCGTCCTCGACATGGGAGAGCCGGTGCGCATCCTCGATCTCGCCCACAACATGATTCGCCTTGCGGGCTATGAGCCCGACCGCGATATCGCTGTCGAGTACACCGGCATCCGCCCCGGGGAGAAGCTCCACGAGGAGCTGTTCGGCTCCGGTGAGATGGCCCGGCCGACCGCGGCGAAGCGGATTCTGCGCGCCGTCCGCGAGGTGCCGATCGACGTCGACTGGGTAGACCAGACGCTGATCCGCCTCGAGGGCCTGATCCTCGCCGGGGACGAAGCCGACCTGGCCGAGCGCGTGATCGAGATGATCACGGCGACGGAGGGAGATCCGTCGGCGGTGGCCTCCGAGGTCTGAGCTCTCTGTGCTGCGGAGTGCCATCGGCGCTTCGCCGGACCCCGGCTTCCGCGGCGCTCTTCTACTATCCGCCCGACCCGTGAGGGAGTCCCTGGACAAGCCGTCGGGCGCTGAGCCCGTGAGCGCCTCGTGAACATCCTGCGGGAGGTCGGAAGCTACGCGGGGCTGGCCGCCTTCGTCGGGCTGGCCATCATGGCGCTCCTCTACATCGCCCAGGCTCGTGACGTGCGGCGATTGCGCGAGTGGGCCGGCAGTGCGCCCGAGCGCGATGCCGGCCTCGTCGAGGCAACTTCCGAGGTCGCGGCGGGACGCGCCGAGGAGCTGAAGCGGCTGGAGGCCGAGCGCGAGCGCAAGGAGAAGCTTCGCCAGGCCGAGCTCCGCGTCGCCGACCTGCGCGAAACGCGGCGGCAGCGCCGCGAGGCCGGACTCCCCGAGCAGACCATGGGTGAGCGGCTGCGGGAGCGAGTGGGAGGCGATCCGGCCCGCGAGCGCTCCGGGTGGCTCCGCTACGCGCTGGCACTGCTGTTCGTGCTCGGGGTCGCCGCTCTGGCCGTGTTCGTCGTCATTCCGCACTTCTCCGGATCAAACGAAGGGGGCGGGGGCGGTAGGGCCAAGCAGGCGAGCCCGCTCAATCCCGGCCGGGTAGAGGTGGCGGTGCTCAACGGCACGGCGACCCCGGGCTTGGCGAACCGCTTCAGCGACACGATCGGCACCAAGGGCTTCCAGATCGGCGCGGTCACCAACAGCAGCTCGAGCTTCACCGAGAGCGTCGTCATGTTCAAGCCGGGCTTCAAGCCCGAGGCCAAGGCCGTCGCCAGGGACCTGAAGATCGAGAAGGTCAAGCCGATGAGTGCCGAGATTTCCGCGGCGGCCCAGACCGCGAACGTCGCCGCCGTGATCGGCGAGAACGACGTCAACGGCCCGACGGGCTAGCACGGGTAATCTCAGCCGCCCGTGCGGGCTCTCTTTCTCGATCGTTCGCCACCCCCGCGAGCGCTCGCGCCGCTCGTCTTCTGCCTGCTCGCTCTTGCAGCGGTCGCGGCCTTCGCATACGCGCAGCGCCTGAAGCGTGAGCCGCTGGTCCTCGACCGGGTCGTGCTCGGCGTCGAGCTCCCGAAGCGCGGCCCCGGCAAGGGGCTGCGGCTCTATAGCTCGTTCACGCCGAATGGGGACTGCAAGCTCGACAACGGGCGTATCCGCTTCCGCATCACCCGCAGCGACACGGGCGATGTGCAGATCATCGACCGCCACGAGAACCTGATCCGGACCCTTGCCTCCGACCGGTTCCTGAAGCGCTACACGTTCTTCGTCTTCTATTGGAACGGCAAGGACGGCAAGGGGAAGCCGGCCCCCGCGGGCCCCTACAAGATCCGCCTGATCCTCCACGACGAGGACCGCACCCTGATCCCGACCGGGTTTCTGCGACTCCACGATGTCCCTCCGGTCTCGCCCTCCGCCTGTGGCCAAAAGGACGGCGGCGCGCCCGCGGGCGGGGGCTCCTCCCCTGGGGGTGCCGAGTCCTCCAACGGCGCCGACTCTTCTCCTGAGGCGAAGGGCAGGCCGTGAGCGGCGACGTCGTGGCGGGCGTCGGCCTCGTCATCGCCGCGGGCGCGGTGGCGGTGGCGGTGTTGGCCGAGCCGTCCCGGCTTCGGTCGGCCGCGATGGCGGTCGCGCTCGTTCTCGCCGGAGTGCTGATCCTTGGCGACGGCTGGCATCGCCCGCAGATCGCCGCGCTGCGTGAGAGCCCGCCGAAGATCCTCCTCGTCATCTTGCTGGGCTCTGCCGCGCTGGCGATCGGCCTTGCCCTGGTCAGGCGCCGGCCGGCCCTGCTTCCACTCGCGATCCTCTTCGCGGTGCCGTTCCGCGTGCCGCTGGGCACCGGGAGTGACCAGGCGAACCTGCTGGCGCCGCTCTACCTCGTCATCGTGGTGGGGGTCCTGGCGGCCGTGCTGCGCGACCGAGGTCATGGGCCGCCCCTCCGAGATGCCATCGCGTCATCGACGTGGCTCCGGCGGGCCCTCGCCGTCTTCGCGGTCGTCTACATCCTCGGGGTCCTCTACTCCGAGGACTTCTCGAAGGGGCTCCAGAACGCCGGCTTCTTCATCATCCCGTTCTCGCTCGCCTACGTTCTCCTCGCGGATCAGCGCTGGGACTCGCGCCTCTTGCGGAACGCCCTGTACGTGGTGGTGGCCGAGGCCCTGCTCTTCGCGGTGGTCGGCTTCGTCGAGTATTCGACCCGGTCCCTGATCTGGAACGAGGCGGTGATCCGGTCGAACGACTTCCATGTCTACTTCCGGGTCAACTCGCTGTTCTGGGACCCGAACGTCTTCGGCCGCTTCCTGGCGCTCGTGATTGTCACCGTGACCGCGGCGTTCCTCCGGAGCCGGGAGCGGCGCTGGGCCTTCGCCGCGGTCGCCGCTATCGCGATCCTGATGGCGGCGCTCACGACGACCTTCTCCCAGTCGAGCCTCGCGGCGGTGCTGGCCGGGATGGTCGTGCTGGCGGCCCTGCGGTGGAGCGCCCGTCTCACGGTCATCGTCGGCGTGGCGGGGGCTGTCCTTGCCGTCGGAGCGGGATTCGCGACCGGCGTGCTCGACCGGCCGAACATCGACACCGGTGGCAGGGCGAATCTCGTGTCCGGAGGCATCCGGCTCTACCGGGACCGGCCGGTGGCGGGCTACGGGAGCGGCTCGTTTCCCGAGGCCTACCAGGCTCACGCCAATGAAGGAAAGGACCTCGTCTCGGAGTCCCACACGGAGCCGGTCACGGTGGCCGCGGAGCAGGGATCAATCGGCCTGCTGGCCTACCTCGCGCTCCTGGGCGCCGCCGTCGTCGCCCTGACCCGCGGGATGCGCGGCGTGATGCCGGGTCTCGGCGGCCGGTTCGCAGCGGAGGGGGCCGTAGGCGAACCCGACGGTGACGGCGGGACCGAGCTCGTCGCGCGCGCGGCGATTCTCGCCGCCTTCATCGCCCTCCTCGTCCACACGATGACCTACGCGGGGTTCATCGAGGACCCGATCACCTGGTGCCTGCTGGCGATCGGCGGCTCGCTCGCCGCCACGCGCGACGCGTAGGGGCGGGGATGTCGGGCTACCTGCGCCGTCTCGCCACGACCGGGGCCGCCTATACGGCCGCGAGCATCCTCTCGAAGCTGATCGCCGTCGCGCTGCTGCCGGTCTACACCCGCTTCCTCTCTCCGGCCGACTACGGCGCGGCCGAG
Source organism: Solirubrobacterales bacterium (assembly GCA_038258095.1). Classification (GTDB taxonomy): domain Bacteria; phylum Actinomycetota; class Thermoleophilia; order Solirubrobacterales; family 70-9; genus JBBSQE01. The sequence goes on from JBBSQE010000098.1 coordinate 5,891, forward strand.
GTGATGTACGCGGCGATCGTCGCCGCCAGCATCGTCGTGCGGCTCGGTGTGATCGAGGCGCTCCTGCGCTTCTACTACTCAGACAGCGAGGATCCGGACGAGGTGGTGGCGAGCTCGTTCGCCGCGCTCTTCTGGGCGGCGACGGCCGGGGCGCTGATCGCGCTCCCCTTCGCGGGCCAGATCTCCCAGGCCCTGCTGGACCAGCCCGACGCCGGGCTCGCCCGGATCGCCATCGGCGGGCTCTGGGTCCTCACGCTCTTCGAGTTCCTTCTGACGCTGTTCCGGCTCGAGGAGCGGGCCCGCGCCTTCTTCACGACGACCTTGGCGAACGTCCTGCTCACGATCCCGTTGACCCTCGCCCTCGTCGGAGCTCTCGATCTCGGGGCGGAGGGCCTCCTGATCGGCAGCTACGCGACGGGGGCGGCCTTCGTCCTCGGGTTGCTCTGGGTCCACCGCCACCGGCTCTCGCTGCGCTGGGATCGGGTGCTGATCGGCCGCCTGATGCGGTTCGGGATGCCGACGATGCCGGCGGAGCTCTCGCTCTACTCGCTCAACCTGATCGACCGGATCATCATCGTCCGCTACGCCGGGCTCGCGGAGGCGGGGCTCTACTCGCTCGGCGTGAAGTTCGCCCAAGGCGTCAACGTGCTCGTCCGCGGCTTCCAGCTCGCCTGGCCCCCGCTGGCCTACTCGATCCGCGACGACGACGAGGCCCGCAACGCATACGCCGTGATCGTCACCTGGTTCACGGCGGGCTGCACCTTCTTCGTGACCGGTCTCTGGCTGCTGTCGCGCTGGCTGGTCCGCGCCCTGGCGGCCCCGGAGTACTACGGCTCGTTCAAGGTCATCGGGCCGATCGCCACCGGCGTCACTCTCTACGCGCTCTACATGGTCCTGGTCGTGATCCTCGGGCGCACGGGCCGGACCGGCTTCAACCTCCCGGCGACGCTCGTGGCCACCGGGGTCAACATCGTCCTCAACCTGATCCTCGTCCCGGCGATGGGAATCGTCGGCGCCGGCCTCGCCCTCGTCGCCTCCTACCTGGTGGTGCTGGCGATGATGTACGTGTTCACGCAACGCCTGTTCCCGGTGCCGTATGAGTGGGGGAGGTTGCTGCGGGTCATCGGAGCCGCCGCGCTGCTGGTCGGCGGCGCGGAGCTGCTGGTGCCGACCGAGGGTTTCATCGGCCTCGTCCTGCGAGTGCTTCTCTGGGCCGGCTATCCGCTACTGCTCCTCGCGGCGGGGTTCTTCACCGCGGAGGAGCGTGGCTGGCTCAAGCTGCTCCGGAATCCAGGCGACCTGGTCGAGCGATTCCGCGCCTTCCGCCCCGACGCCTCAGAGTCCCGCGGCTCAGTGCCGGAGGCACTGGAGGCGGAGTTGATGGATGAGGACATGCGCGGGTAGGACCCTCGTCTGCGGCCGGGCACACTCTTCAGCTGCCCGCCGACTTCGCTGCGAGTCCCGCGTACAGCTCCTTCACCTCGGCGAAGATCTCCTCTGCGATGGCCTGCTGGCGCTCGCGTGACGGCGCATCGTCTGCCTCGAACTGCATTGGCTTCCCGTAGGTGACGGTGATCTTCGGGAACCTGCCTCCGCGCCAGCCCTTTACTCCGCTCGAGCCGTGGATGGCTGTCGGGACGACGGGTGCGCCGGTCTCCAGGGCCAGGCGGCCGATTCCGGGCTTCGCCTCCCCGAGCTCGCCTGTGCGCGAGCGGCCTCCCTCCGCGTACATCCCGACGACGCCGCCGCGGTCGATGATCGAGCTGGCGGTGATGAAAGCCTCCTCGTCACCGTGGCCGCGCCGCACCGGGAAGTGGCCGGCGTTCTTGAAGAGGTAGGTGAGAGGAGCGTTGTGGTTCCAGAGCTGGGACTTGGCCATGAAGCGCAGCTCCTGCTTCAGGTGGAAGCCGCAGAAGAAGTGGTCCATGTTTGAGAAGTGGTTCGGCGCGAGGATGAAGCCGCCGGTCTTCGGGACGTTCTCCCGCCCCGTCGTCCTCGTCCGGTAGAGCAGCACCGCGATCGGGGTGAAGATCACTCGGACCACCGGATAGGTCCACCCTGGGTCGTGGGTGCGCGCATATTCGTGGAAGCGGTCCATCGACTCCGGCGGGCGCGGGTCCTTGTAGGATTGCTCCTTCATCGGCTCATCCTTCCACTCGGTCCCGGATGCCAACGCCACGACCCGGAAAGAGGGCCTGGCGGGCATGGGCGAGGTGAATGTCGGCGGGGCGGCCGGGGAGCACCGTCGCGGTTAGCGCGCGGAGTCCGTACGCCCATGCCGTGAGCAGCCGGACCGCCAGCGCCGCCGCACGGCTCCCATGTTTGCGCATGTAGAGGTCGCGGTTGCGGTGGAACTCGACGATCCGCGGCAGGCCGGCGGTGAGGTCTGTGGAGAGCTGGTCATGGTGGACCGCACGGGCCGCGGGCACGTAGAGCGTCAGCCATCCGGCGCCCCGGAGGCGCTGGCAGAAGTCGCATTCGTCGTAGTAGACGAAGAAGTCGGGGTCGAGCCAGCCGACGGCCTCGGCGGCTTCGCGCCGCACCAGCAGCGCACTTGACTGCGCCCAGTCGACCCGGCGCACGACCTTCCCCTTGCTCTGAACACTCAGGCACCGGTGCAGGAAGAGCGCACCGATCAGAGCGGTGAGGACCCCGGGGAAGCGGAAGGCACAGGCGACCTCCCGGCCCTCCGAGTCGAGGAGCTGGGCTCCTGCCGCACCGGCCCGGGGGTCCGCGTCGAGAGCGGCGACCAACGCCGCGGCGCAGCCCGGCTCGACCTCGGAGTCCTCGTTCAGCAGCAGGCAGTGGCGGCCGGCAGCCTCGCGGAGCAGGTGCGAGTCGTTCGCCGCCTTCCCCTCAGGCCGCTGAAGCTCGACCAGGCGGATGTCGCCGCCGCGGGCGCGGACCGCGTCGGCTGACCCGTCGTTCGAGGCGTTGTCGAGGACGAGCACTTCCCGAGCCAGCGCGGGCGGATGGTTCCGCTCGATCGCGTCGAGGCAGGCAAGCAGGTGCTCACGTCCGTTCGTGTTGACCACGCAGTAGGAGATGTCGGGCGTGGGGTGGGGGACGGCAGCTGTCATGGCATGGCCACGATAATCGGCGGGCATGCGTGTCTCGCTCATCGACCCATCGGCCTTCACGCCGCCCTATGACCGTGCCCTCGCCGCTGCGCTCGCCTCCAAGGGCGCGGAAGTGGAGCTCCTGACGAGCCGCTTCCTCCACGGCCCCGTCCCCGACGCCCATGGGTTTCGGGTCGAGGAGGCCTTCTACCGGCGCAGCTCCGAGCGCGGCCCTGAGGCACCCGGCCGCCGGGCCTTCAAGGCGGCCGAGCACTTCGGCGACATGATCCGGTTCCAACGCTCGCTCGACACAGACATCGCCCACTACCAGTGGCTGACCTTTCCGGCGGTCGATGTGCGTCTCCTTCCCAAGGGCCCGGTCGAGCTGATCACGGCGCACTACATCCTCCCGCCGGAGCCGCGCCGCTCGCAGATCTCTGCGGCACGCGCCGTCTACACCCGGATGGACGCGGTCATCGCCCACTCTGAGCACAGCGCCGCCCGCCTGCGCGACGAGGTCGGCGTCCCCGCGGAGCGCGTCCACGTCATCCCGCACGGGGCCTTCGACTACCTGACCGAGCTGGAGGACGAGAAGCCGCTGCCCGCTGAGCTCGACGGCGCCGAGGGCCCGGTCGTCCTCTTCTTCGGCCTGCTCCGGCCCTACAAGGGAATCGAGACCCTGCTCGATGCGTTCCGAGGCATCAGCGGCGCCGAGCTGTGGATCGTCGGCAATCCCCGAATGGACATCGAGCCGCTGCGGGAGCGAGCGCGGGCGTCGGGGTCGACGGTGCGGTTCGTGCCCCGCTTCGTCGACGAAGCCGAGATACCGGCGATCTTCCGCCGCGCCGACATCGTCGCCCTCCCCTACCACGAGGCCGAGCACTCCGGCGTCCTCTACACGGGCCTGGCGTTCGGCAAGGCGATGATCGTGTCCGACGTCGGCGGGTTCGGAGAAGTCGGCGAGGTCCACGGGGCCGCCCGCGTGATCGCACCCGGCTCGACCAGCGAATTGGCGCTCGAGATCACCGAGCTGCTCGCCGACGAGGGCGCGCGTGACGAGCTCGGCGCAGCAGCCCTGCGGGCCGCCCAAGGCGAGTACTCGTGGGCGATGACGGCCGACCGCACCCTCGCCCTTTACGAGGATCTCCTCGCCCGCGGGCGATAATCGCCCCGTGCGCCGCGCCATCTTCTGGACATCCGCCGGTCTGATCGTCTACACGCACGTTGGGTACCCCGCGGCGCTGTGGGCTCTGCGAAGGCTCGGCCTGGGCGCCCCGCCCCCTCCCGCCCCACCCTCGGGCGACGATCTTCCGACCGTCTCCCTGATCATCGCCGCCTACGATGAAGAGGAGGTGATCGCCGCGAAGGTGGCAAACGCGATGGCGCTCGACTACCCGCGCGGGCGCATTGAGATCATCGTCGCCTCCGACGGCTCCACCGATGACACCGTCGCTCTGGCTCGGACGGCGGGTGCCGACCTCGTCCTGGAGCTGCCGCGGGGCGGCAAGATCAGCGCCCAGAACGCCGCGGTCGCCCGCGCGACGGGGTCGATACTCGCCTTCTCGGATGCGAACAGCGAGTGGGAGCCCGGTGCGCTGCGGGAGCTGGTCGCGCCGCTGGCCGATCACTCGATCGGCTACGTCTGCGGCCAGGTCGGTTTCGTCGGGGAGGCCGGGGAGAACGTCGAGGGCGCCTACTGGCGCTACGAGCTGGCGGTGCGGGAGCTCGAATCGGGCCTCGGCGGCGTCACGGGCGGCAATGGGGCGATCTACGCGGTCCGGCGCAGCGCCTACATTGCGCTCGGGTCGGCCGCGAGCCACGACCTGTCGTTCCCGTTCGAGCTCGCGCGGCGCGGCGTGCGGTCGGTGTATACGGCCGACGCGCGCGCGGCGGAGAAGATCGTCCCGAGCCTCGAGGGCGAGATGCACCGCAAGCGCCGGATGATGGTCGGCCTCTGGGACATCGTGATCGGCGAGCGGATGCTGATCCCGCGGGGCTACTCGCCGCTCTTCGCCTTCCAGCTTCTCTCCCACCGCGCCCTGCGCTATGCGACGCCGTTCCTGCACCTGGCCCTGCTCGGGTCGACCCTTGCCCTCCTGTGCCGTGGCCGGATCTACCGGATCGCCCTTGCCAAGCAGGCCGCGCTGCTCGGGATGGCGGCGACCGCGCGCGCCGTCCCGTCGGCACCGTTTCGCATCGCCCGCTACTACGTCGAGGTCACGACATCGATCGCTCTCGGCCTCTGGGACCGCCTCCGCCGCGGCACGCCCGGGACGTGGGAGAAGTCCGAGGGCACGCGTTGAGCCGGGCAGTCGACGTGGCGGTCGCGGCTGTCGCCCTCGTCATCCTCTCGCCGGTCTTGCTTGCCGCGGCGGTGGCGATC
>JBBSQE010000099.1:0-11287 GCA_038258095.1 Solirubrobacterales bacterium
CCCTGGCTCAGGCCGAACACGATCGCCGCGATCCCGACGCCGAAGCTGAGCACGCCCGGGTAGTCGATCTTGCGCTCGGCGTCGGGGTTCGGCTCCAGGCCGGGTGTCGCCCGCAGGGTGATCCCGATCGTCACCAGGGCGAGGGGCACGTTGATCAGGAAGACGAGCCGCCAGTCAATTGCCGTCAGCAGCCCACCGAGCACCGGGCCCATCGCCGCGAAGAACGCCGAGGCTCCCGCCAGGATCCCCAACGCCGAGCCCCTCTGCTCATTCGGGTAGACGGCCGAGACGATCGCCAGGGCCGTCGGCATCATCAGCGCCGCCCCGACCCCCTGGACGACGCGGGCCGCGATCATCCACTCCATCGTCTGTGCCCCGCCGGCGAGCGCAGTCGCCACCGCGAACACGCACGCTCCGACGAGGAACACCCGCCGCAGCCCGAGCAGGTCGCCGAGCCGGCCGCCGAAGACCATCAGCGCGGCAAGCGGCAGGATGTTCGCCGTGAGGATCCACTGGCCGTCGGCGACGGAGCCGTTCAGGTCCTGGATGACGTCCGGCGTCGCGAGCGGCACGGCCGTCTGGTCGACCAGGATCATGCTCGCCGAGAGCGTCATCGCGACGAGCGTCAGCCGCATTCTGCGCGGGGAGACCGCAGGAGTCATCGGGGGCTTCCTCGACGCCTCAGCCCGAGGAGCCGCCGGTGCTGCCCTTGCCGCATTCGTTCAGACCGAGAGCCCGCGCCTGCGAGCCGCCCTTCACGTTCAGCTGCGAGTACCTCGTCTGCAGATCCTGCACAGCCTGCACCGGGTCGGTCTCGGCAGTCCGGGCTGCGTCCTCGAGCTCGGTCTGCTGTTCTTTCAGCGTCGCGATCCAGGCGTCGACCTTGGCCTTCTGATCCTCCGCGGGAGTCAGATCCTCGAGTTTGGAGATCACGTCGCTCGTGAGCGGAACGACCCTGTCGAGATATGGCTTCACCTCAGAGTTGCTCGTCGCCCGGGGGATTGCCTCGCCCCGATCGCGGAGGTCCTTGCAGATCGCGTTGGCATCCGCCGCAAAGGTGTCAGCACTCGAGGTCGTCGAGTCGCCGCCGCTTCCGCAGCCCGCGAGCAGCGCGAGGATCGCCATGGCGCCGAGCGTCACCGAAACCTTTGATCGAAACCTTGCCAAGTGAGTCCTCCTGAGTTCCCCGCATCTCGCCCGTTGCAGAGTCGTGGGTGGGATGCGGAAGCGTAGGGAGCCTGGCTCGTGAACGCTCCGTGGGCGATCCGGGTCCTCTCGATCAGCAGGCGGCTCCGGCGCACCGTGCGAATCGAGCCTCAAGGCATGGCGCGCGATGCCGACATAAATTGGATGGAGAGGACGTCGAGTCCCGCTCTGCAGGACACAGCCTGGCCACCCGGCTGGCATTCCGACCCATGGTCTGCCGACGGAACCATGCGGTGGTGGGATGGCGCCGAGTGGACCGGGCATGTGCACCGCCCGGAGCCCGTGGCGCAGCCCGAGCCCGTCGAACTGCAGCCGGAGCCGGTCGAGCCGGAGCCGCAGGCGGCCGAGCCGGTCGCCCGCGAATCCAAACCGCCGCCGGTCACCACCCAGCCGGCACCCGCCGCCACGGAGCCGGCGCCTCGGGCCGCGGCGGTCCCCGTCCACAGCCAGACGCCGAAGCCGGTCTACCAGCCGACCCCGGAGATGCTCTTGCCTCCGCAACGCCGGAAGTCCCGCCGCAGTCACAGTGGCCTCTGGATCACACTCGCGATCTGCGCGCTGGCGGCCGTCGTCCTCTTCGGCTCGACCTACGCGATCCGCAGCGTCGCCGGGAACGGCTCCGGTGACTCAGGCGGGGATGCCGGCGTTACCAGCCCTCGGGCCGCCGACGCGACGGCAACCGCGAGCGCCCGAACGGCCCAGGTCGCCATCGAGGTCTACGCCGTCGATCACGAGGGCTCCTTCGAGGGTGTCGGACCGGCGGATCTGACCGGCATCGAGGCGGGGCTCGGGGGAACTGACGTCGCGGTCAGCGGCACGACCACCGGCTACGTCCTCACGGTCAAGTCCTCGACCGGCAACACCTTCACGGTGACCAACTCGGCTGGGGCCCTCACCTACTCGTGCGCGACGCCCGGCACCGGCGAGTGCCCTGCCAGCGGCGTCTGGGGCTGAGCGCGCTTAAGCGACGACCTCGAACTGCGTCATCAGCCCGTGGTCCTCGTGGTCGAGCATGTGGCAGTGGATCACGAACCGGCCCGCGAAATCAGAGAAGTGACCGGCGACGAGGATCGATTCGCGGGGGCGGAGCAGGAAGGAGTCCTTCAGGCAGTCCTCCCACGGGTCCGGCGGGCGGCCGTCCCGCTCGAGGAGATACCAGTCCGTGTGGTGCATGTGCATCACGTGGGTCGAGACGGTGGTGTTCGTGATCCGCCAGGTCTCGGTCGTCCCCAGCTTCACCCGGTGATCGACGCGGGCGGGGTTGAAGGTTCTGCCGTTGATCAGCCAGCTCGGGACGAAGCCCCCCGAGATCGAGATCTTCCATTCCTTGTCGACCGTCTTCGTGGCGGCCTGGGCCCAGGCCGGGAGTGGACGGAGGACATCGGGCACCGAGGTCTCGTCGGGCGCCGGCGCTGACGGCGCCACCCGGAACTGCATCAGCGCGCCGCGGTACGGATTCGCCCCCAGCGGCGGCTTGCGCTGACCCGTGACCGGTCCGCTGAGGAGATTCACGCTCCGTCCCGCGGACCCGGAGAAGTCGACGATCACCTCGGCCCGCTCTGCAGGCCCGAGCAACACCCGGTCCCGCGCCACCGGGGCCGGCATCAGGCCGGAATCGGTGCCCACCTGGACCAAGCTCTCGTGGTTTGACAGGTAGACGTTGTAGGGGCGGAAGTTGCCGGCGTTGAGGATCCGCAGCCGGTAGCGCTGCGGCAGCACCGCGTGCCGGGGCTTGTAGGCGCCGTTGACCAGGACGATGTTCCCCGTCACGCCGTCGTAGGGAGGGCGGCCGCCGAACGGGTTGGTGAGCTGGTTGTGGCGGTCGAACGCACGGTCGACGATCATCAGCGGGATGTCGCGATCACCCTTCGGCAGCGGCAGCGCGTCCTCGACCTCGTCGTCGATGATCCACATCCCGGCGAGGCCGTGCCAGACGTTGCGGCCGGTGTGGTCGAGGCGGTGGTCGTGGTACCACTGGAACGCCGCGCGCTCCGGGATCCCGTCCTCGATCAGGTCGTACACGTAGGTCTTCTTGTGGCCGGGACGCAGCAGCAGGTTGTTGCCGGAGGCCCGGGCGGAGAGGCCCTGCGGGATCGGACAGAAGAATGAGTGGGGGTGGGACTTGGTCAGGCCACCCGGCTGCCCGTCGTACTGGGTGCGGTTGTGGCCCCCGTGGAGGTGAACCGTCAGCTCGCCGACCTTCGCGGGGAGCCGGTGCGTGAAGGTGACCCTGGTCCGCTCCCCGGCGCGGCGCCGGATCGTCGGCCCGGGGAACGTCCCTCCGAAGGTCCACATGGTGGTCGGCCTGCCGGGCAGGACTCGGATCCGCGCCGGGCGGATCGGGATCTTGATGTCGGACCCCCTCAGGACCCGCGGGATCGGCAGCTTGGCGCGAAACGGCTTCGGAGCCGCCCAGGCGGGCGCGGCCTCTCCGAGCGCCAGCAGCGCGTCCGGGCGCAGTCTGACCCCGGCGATGACCGCCAGGGCCCCGCCGCCGAGCGCTCCGATGAACGCCCGGCGGCTGAGATGGGCTCGGTGCTCGGTCAAGGGCCGTCTACCTGGCGGCGACGACCCTGATCGAGCCATTCATGAACGGGTGGATGGCACACATGTAGTGGATCACCGTGCCCGGCTTGGCGCTCACTACCTGCTGGAACGAGCGGCCCCTCTTGCCCCCCGCGAACCAGCTGTCGCCCTTCTTGGATAGGGCGTTGCCCTCGGTGTCCCAGCCTGCCCTGCCGGCCTTGGCGGGGTTGATCGTGATCGTGTTCGGCGGCCTGAAGCCGTGCCACTTGGCGATCGCCAGGCAGATGTGCCTCGGACTGAAGCAGGCGCGGCGCGCCGGCCTCGTCCTCGGGACCGCCCTCGGATCGACCAGCGAGAACGTGTGCGGGCCGACCTGGGTGCCGCTCGTGAGGTTCTTGATCCTCAGGATGCTGCCGGAGGCGACGGTCTTCGACCCCTTGAAGAACAGGCTCTTGCCGTTGTCCTTCATGTAGATCGTCGCGACCCGCGGCCTTTTGGTGGGAGCTGCCGAGCTTGCCGAGATCTGTAAGCCGAGGAGTGCCGCCGCGAGGAGTGCGGTCAGCGCGCCGACGACCAGAACCCTGCCTCGGGTGCTGCGGAATGGGCTTGCCATGTGTGGGAGTCCTTCTCGTTCAGGCCGCCGTCCCTCCCTTGATCGGCGGCTGCCTTTCCTGGTGTCGGGAACCTATCCGGTGACGGCCCCCCTGTACATCCGCAATTTTGGGGTCTTGCGGCGCGACCGATCTCGCGCTGGACCGCCCACGTTGACCAGCCCGGAGGCCGGTCTGTGGCTGGTCCGGCGTAGCCACTTAGGACCCATCTCGGTAGGCGATCGCACGCCCGGATGAACGCCATGACCTTCACGGATCCACCACTGACCCGGCTTCCAGATGGCTCTGCCAATCGGAAACCGTCCCGGCGGCGTCCCGCTCGGTATGGCATCCCCGGACGCACGCCCCCTGACGAGATGGGTCCTTATTCCTAACAAGGTTCCGTAGACTCGAGGGGCATGGCGAAGAAGAGATCCGCGGGCGGGGAGGGCGGCAAGAGCCAGTTGCGCGACGCGGTCGCCGAGACCGCCCGGGCCTCCGAGCGCGAGGCGACCGCTAGGCCCCGCAAGCGCCGCGGCCGTCCCTCGGACGTCTTCGGGGGCGAGATCCGCCGTCGTGACGTCTTCCCGCTCCTCGTCCTGCACCTGATCCGCGTCGAGCCGGCCTACGGCAACAGCCTGATCGACGGAATCGAAGCGATCACGCAGGGCGTCATCTCGGTCAACCCGAACACGATGTATCCGCTGCTGCGCGAGATGGAGGCCGGCGGCCTGATCGTCGGCAAGTGGGAGCATCCCGACAAACGCACCCGCCGCTTCTACGAGATCACGAAGGCGGGCGAGGCCGAGTATCAGCGCCTGCTGACCGAGGTGGAGCCCTTCCTCGACTCCGTGATCCGCTCGGTGACCCTGATCAAGCGCGAGGTCTACGGGAAGAAGTAGACCGACGCCGGAGGTGGGATCTCTATCGGATTGAGGCCGCCTATCGACCTCAGTCCCGTACAGGAAGGTCGACTTCGGTAAGCGACCCGATCGGCGTCGGATCAGCCCACGATGAAAGACTGAGCAGCGTCATGACCCAGGTGGCAGCCCGAATCCGAACCCCCGACTAGCGGCCCGGCACCCGTCGTGGCAGCAGCCGTACAAGCCGAAGTCGTGGTCGACGCCTCCCTGGCAGAGGTTTGGGACCTCTACTTCGAGCCCGCCACCTGGCGCTCCTGGGTCGACGAGTTCCGCGGCATCGACGAGACGCGGGGGGATTACCCGGAGGCGAAAGGGACGCTCGTCTGGCACTCGGGCCCGGCCGGGCGGGGCCAGGTCACCGAGACCGTCCTCGAGCACGAGCCTCGCCGCATCCACCGCATCCGCTACCTCGACGAGAACTCCGAGGGAGAGCAGACCACGACCTTCGCGATGGAAGGCACGGGAACGAAGGTCACGATCGACCTCAGCTATGGGCTGCTGAAGCCGGTGTTCCTGCCCTTCACGAACCGCCTCTTCGTCCGGCCGCAGATGCGCTCGATGCTGATGCGGACGCTGGAAGGCCTGCGGGCCGAGGCGAGCGACCTTTCGCGGACGGAGAGCAGATAAGGCACCGGGGCGGTGCCCGATCTGCTCTCCGCCGGGCGAGCGGACCGGCGGTGGCGACTTCGCGAATGCCGCGGATCCCCTCTTGGCGGCTAACCGACGCACGCAGGCGGATGCCCACCCTGGCGCCGGATCCGATCCAGCCGCGAATATGTAGGGCGATGACCCAGCGACTCCTGATCGTCGACGACCACGAGGGGTTTCGTCGCACGGCGCGGCGGACGCTCGCCCGCCAGGGGTGGACCGTCGTCGGCGAGGCTCGCGACGGCGCCACCGGCCTCGAGTGCGCCGACCGGCTCAGCCCCGAGGTCGTGCTCCTCGACATCGGCCTACCCGACATGAGCGGCCTCGATGTCGCCGAGCAGCTGCACCGCACCCACCCCGACATCGCGATCGTGATGATCTCGACGCAGGAGCGCGGTGACTACGATGAGATCGCCAGCGACCGCGGCGCCCGGGGATTCCTTTCGAAGATGGAGCTGAGCGGGCCGGCGCTCGAGGAGCTGTTGGCCCAATAGAAGCAGCGAGTCCGGGACAGATCGCCAACGCAGTCGCCGCGAGGGTCGGCAAAGCCTCCGGCACGGCCGAGGCCTACCGAGGAGCGGTCCGGGTGCTGATCGAGGTCCTCGACCTCGCCGTTTCGACGGCCTGGGAGGCGCGAGACGACGACGCGGGGGAGAGCGTCCTGCACCCGGAGTCGATGCGCTGGGACGAGGACCCCGCGATCGCGGAGTTCGCCCGGCTCACGGGGGAGGTCACGTTCGCCCGCGGAGAGGGCCTGCCCGGCCGGGTCTGGGAATCCGGCGAGGCGATGTGGATCGACGACGTGACCACCGACGAGAATTTTCCGCGCCGCGAGGCGGCGAAGGCGGCGGGTCTGCGGTCCGCCGTGTGCATGCCAGTTCGCAGCGAACGCGGCGTGATCGCCGTCCTGGAGGGCTTCATGATCGGCCGCAGAGAGATCGATCACGATCTCGTGCCCGTCCTCGGGATGATGGGGGTGGGCCTCGGCCAGCTGATCGAGCGCCACCGCGCCGAGCGCTCCGAGGACGATGTCGAGCGCCGGCACCGGGCGATTCTCAGCTCGTCCCGGGACGGAGTCATCACGATGAACGCCAGCGGTGAGGTCGTCGAGTTCAACCCGGCGGCCGAGAAGATCTTCGGCTTCACCTCACTGGAGGCAGTCGGGAACCCGGTGGCCGACCTGATCATCCCGCCGGCTCGTCGCGAGGCCCACCGAAGCGGGCTGAAGCGATACCTCGAGACCGGCGAGGCCAAGCTGCTCGGTCGCCGTACCGAGATCGACGCGGTCGACTCGCGCGGCCGGCAGTTTCCGGTGGAGCTGACGATCACGGAGATCGACACGCCGGGCGAGCCGATGTTCACCGCCTTCCTGCGCGACATCACCGACCGGCTGCGATCCGAGCGAGAGCTGCGGGAGTCGCGGCGCCGGCTGGTCGAGGCGGCCGATGCCGGGCGGCGCCAAATCGAGCGGGATCTGCACGACGGGGCGCAGAACCAACTCGTCAGCGTCGCGATGTCGCTCGGGGGCGCGAGGACGGCGCTCGAGTCCGACCCCGCGGAGGCGGCGGAGATGCTCGATGAGGTCAGCGCCGACCTCGAGCAGGCGATCACCGAGCTCCGTGAGCTCGCCCGTGGCATCCACCCGGCGATCCTCACCGAGGGCGGCCTGACCCCGGCGCTGCAGGGGCTCGCCAGGCGCAGCACCATCCCGGTCCGCCTCGGCGACGTGCCCGACGGGCGTTTCCCCCCGCGGGTCGAGGCGGCCGCTTACTTCATCGCCACCGAGGCGCTGACCAACGCGGCCCGGCACGCGGCCGGCGCCGACCGGGTCGAGATCGAGATGGCGGTGACCGATGGGGCGCTCATCGTCGAGGTGTCCGACGACGGCCCTGGAGGCGCGAACGTTGAAGGCGGGGGCCTGCGCGGGCTCGCCGACCGTGTAGCGGCGCTCGGGGGGACCTTCGAGGTCGACAGCCCGCCCGGCTCCGGCACTAGGCTGCGGGCCGCGATGCCATGCGAGTAGTGATCGCCGAGGACTCCGTGCTGCTGCGCGAGGGTGCCGCGCGTCTGCTCACCGACGCCGGCATCGAGGTCGTCGGGCAGGCCGGCGACGGCGAGGAGTTGCTTCGCAAGGTCCGGGGCCACAAGCCCGACGTCGCGATCGTCGACATCCGCATGCCGCCTGACCATGTCGACGAGGGGCTGCGGGCGGCCGAGACAATCCGCGAGGAGCTTCCCGACACGGGGATCCTGATCCTCTCCCAATACATCGAGGAGCACTACGTCATGGACCTGATGTCCGCGGGGACCGAGGGCGTCGGCTACCTCCTCAAGGACCGGATCGCGGACGTCGAGCGCTTCGTCGACGCCGTCGGCCGCGTCGCCGAGGGCGGGTCTGTCCTCGACCCCGAGGTTGTCCAGCAGATGCTCGGCCGCAGCCGCGAATCGGGCCCGGTCGACGACCTGACGGCGCGCGAGCGCGAGGTCCTCGAGGCGATGGCCGAGGGCCTCGGCAACCGCGCCATCTCCGAGCGCCTCTTCCTCTCCGAGCGTGCCGTCGAACGCCACGTGACCGCGATCTTCTCGAAGCTCGGGCTCTCGGCGGCAGACGGCGGGCACCGCCGCGTCCTCGCGGTCCTCGCGTTTCTGCGCGACTGACCAACGCCGAATGCTCGGCTCGGCTGGTCAGGGCGGCCGAAACGCGAAACGCCCGCCGGCTGGGCGGGCGCTCGGGTAACTTCGTTCATTCGACTCCTACCTGATGAACAGCATGTCCTCGTACTTCGGCAGCGGCCAGAGGTCGTCGGCGACGATCTTCTCCAGCTTGTCGGCAGCCTCCCGGACCACCGCCATCGCGGCGAGCTGGCTGTCGCGGGCGAAGACCGCGAGGTCGAGGCCCTCGGCGCCGTCCGGATAGACGTTCGCGGTCGCCAGGTCCGATATGGAGGTGAGCAGCGTGTCGAGCATCGGCCGCACCTCGGCCTCGAGCATCCCGACCTCGGCCGCCTTCAGGGTCGCCAGGTAGCGGATGGCGGCGGGCGCCAGCATCGTGCGGGCGATCGAGTAGGTGGTCTCCGCCTCGATGTTGGCGCGGATGATGTATTGCTCGAGCCACACCTCGAAGCGGGACTCCAGCTCGCGCTTGCTGAGGACGCTGTAACGCTCGAACGTCGCGACCGTGTCGTCGGCGATCACCTCGGGGAGGGCGTCGGGCGTCGTGCGCAGGTTCTTCAACCCGCGCGACTCGGCCTCGGTGTGCCACTCGTCCGAGTAGTTGTCGCCCGAGAAGCAGACCTGCCTGTTGGCGAGGTAGCTTTCCTTGACGACCTCGATCACGTCAGCGGAGACGTCACCCGAGCCCTTCGCCTCGACCTTGCTCGCCAGGTCGTCGATGGCCTCGGCGACGATCGTATTGAGGACCGTGTTCGGGAAGGCGAGCGACATGCTCGACCCGAGCGCCCGGAACTCGAACTTGTTGCCGGTGAAGGCGAACGGGGAGGTCCGGTTGCGGTCGCCGCCGTCCATCGCCAGCGGAGGCAGCACGTCGGCTCCGAGGTTGAGGAACGACGCCGGCGTGTTCGGGTCTCCCTCGCCGGTGGTGATCGCGTCGAACACCTTGTCGAGCTCCGCGCCGAGGAAGACCGAGATGATCGCCGGGGGCGCCTCATTCGCTCCGAGCCGGTGGTCCTGCCCGATGTTCGCGACGGATGCCCGCAGCAGGCCCTGATGCTTGTTGACGGCCTGGATCACGGCCGCGCAGAAGAACAGGAAGCTGACGTTCTCCGACGGCGTGTCCCCGGGGTTCAGGAGGTTGTGCCCGGTGTCCGTGCTCATCGACCAGTTGTTGTGCTTGCCCGACCCGTTGACGCCGGCGAAGGGCTTCTCGTGCAGGAGGCAGACGAGGCCGTAGCGGCGGGCCACGTTCTGCATCACCTGCATCGTCAGCTGCTGGTGGTCTGAGCCGACGTTCGAGTTCTCGAAGATCGGCGCGAGCTCGTACTGGCCCGGCGCGACCTCGTTGTGGCGGGTCTTGACCGGGACGCCGAGGCGGCGCAGCTCATCCTCGGACTCCATCATGTACGCGAGGACGCGCTCCGGGATCGAGCCGAAGTAGTGGTCGTCGAGCTCATGGCCCTTCGGAGGCTGGGCGCCGAACAGCGTGCGCCCGGTCGTGATCAGGTCGGGACGCTCGTAGAAGAACTGCTCGTCGATCAGGAAGTACTCCTGCTCGGGCCCGACGGTCGTGAAGACGCGCTGGGCCTCCTCCTCGCCGAGCAGCCTCAGGGCGCGCATCGCCGAGGTCGAGAGCGCGTCCATCGAGCGCAGCAGCGGGATCTTGGCGTCGAGCGCCTCGCCCGTCCACGACGCGAAGGCGGTCGGGATGCAGAGCAGGGAGCCGTTCGGATTCCCGAGGATGAAAGCCGGGCTCGTCGGGTCCCAGGCCGTGTAGCCGCGGGCCTCGAAGGTGGCGCGGATGCCGCCGGTGGGGAAGGACGAGGCGTCCGGCTCGCCCTGGATCAGCTCCTTTCCGGAGAAGCTGGCGAGGGCGGTCCCGTCCCCCGCGGGCTCGAAGAACGAGTCGTGCTTCTCGGCGGTCAGGCCGGTGAGGGGCTGGAAGACGTGCGTGTAGTGCGTCGCACCCCGCTCGAGGGCCCAGGTCTTCATCGCTTCGGCGACGGCGTCGGCCAGGCTCGGGTCGAGCGCCTCACCGTGCGCGAGCGTCGACTGCAGCTTCGCGAAGACGTCCTTGGGCAGACGGTCCTTCTGAACCACGGGGGAGAAGACGTCGGCGCCGAAGTTGGCGTTGTCGGCGTCGGTCAGGTCGACCGTGCCCATCGCACCACCATTGGCGGTCCAGGCGGCGGCGGTGGCGTTCTGCTGGCGAATGCGGGTCATCTGCGGGTCAGTTCCTCCATGACGGCAACGCGCTGGAGCACTTCGTCGGCGCGCTGCGGTGTCGGTCGTTGGGTGGGGCGAAAGCGAGAACTGGAGCGTACTTCGCGAGCGCTGATCGGGCCTTTGTACCGGCGTACAACCTTCCCGAGCGCCGGTTGTCCCCGGTGTAGGACGGACGAAAAAACGGCGCCCGCCGTGAGGCGGACGCCGCAGAAACGCAGCTCTCTTGGTGCGAGAGCGGGCCTGCTACTGCTGCTCGACGCTTGCCGCGGCCGGGCCCTTGGGCCCGTCCTCGGACTCGTAGCTCACCTTCGCACCCTCCTGGAGGGACTTGAATCCCTCGCCGAGGATGGCGCTGTGATGTACGAAAACGTCCTTCGAGCCGTCATCGGGCGTGATGAACCCGTAGCCCTTCTCGTCTGAGAACCACTTCACTGTTCCTGTAGGCATTTTGCCTCCGCTTCATGTGCTGCGAACGCGGAGTGATGCCAAAAGGAC
>JBBSQE010000100.1:0-11233 GCA_038258095.1 Solirubrobacterales bacterium
GGACGCCCGGCGCCGGCGCCTCAGCGAGGCCGCTCACCAGGTCCGCGCCGCGGTCGGGCCGAATGCCCTGCAGCGGGTCCTCGAAGTCGACGAGAACTCCCGCGTCCCGGAGCGCTGGACGATGCTGACGCCGTTCATCCCGCCGGAGGGGGCCGAGCCGGCATGACCCCCCGCCCCCGCCGCCTCTACTCACCCCGCCGCGCGCGCGTCTCCGCCTCCGAGGATGGCCGTCCCCGCACCGTCGACGGCATCGCGGTCGAGGCCGTCCGCGAGGAGTGGCTGGTCGAGGACCGCTGGTGGACGGTTCGGCCGCTGCGCCGCCGCTACTTCGAGCTGGTGCTGACCGACGGGCGGGACATCGTGGTCTTCTGCCTGCTAGGCGGCGGGGCGCCGGCGGGCGGATGGTTCACGCAGCGGGCCTGAGACGAAAACTTCGCTCACAAGCTGAACCGTTGACGGGGTCAGGACACCCTCAAGGGTTCAACCTTTGACGGCCGCGAAGCCCACGGCCACTCAGGTCGCCGGCTTGGCGTCCCCAGCGCCTCCGGGGACCGCGTTCTGCCTGGAGAACATCTGCGCCACCAGGACCAGCGCCATCGGCGACTGCTTGCGCTCCGCGATCGTCCTGATGTGGCGGATGACCTCCGTCCCGACCAGGCGTGCCGCGGTGGCGCGTTCCTGCGCTATCTCCTCGGGTGAGGGTGGAGCGGGCTTCGGAGCGACCTTCCGCACCGGCACGGTATCCGTCCCCGCGTAGGGTCCGCCTCCGGGTGGGACCCCGTAGGACGACGTCGGAGCGTTCGACAGGCAGGCTGCGATCCCCTGGGCGATCAGCTTGGCTCTGGCGTCAGCGCCCTCCGAGGTCGGATGGAGGTCGTCTGACTGCATCAGTTCGGGATGGTGGGCCTCGAACGTCGCCCAGTCGGGGACCTGCGTTCCCGGATGCGAGGCGGCGAACTGGAGGACGACCTTGTTCTTGCCGTCGTTGTTGTAGCCGTTCACGGTGTAGCCATGGACGGTCGGGACCACGTAGCAGCGGTTCGGTGCGATCGCGGCCATCTTGGCCAGGTTGCCGGCCAGGATCTCGGGATATTGCGGGTTGTCGTTCGTCCCGCCATCGAAGACGATCACCGACTGCGAGGGGTCGTATGCCTCCTGGAAGAGGTCGAAGATCTGGAACGTGTTGTAGCCGCCCTCGGCGTTGATCGTGATCGGCACCCCGGGCAGGTACTTCTCCAGGTAGGGCGCCGAGAGCTCCTGGAGGCTGTCACCCACCACGAGCACGCTCCCGTTGCCCTCATAGAGCTGCGCGGAGGCCGGCGGGCCGACGAGAGCGCCGACGACCAGGGCGGCTCCGAGAACCACGGCAAGTTTTCCCTTCAGGGCTTTCACGAGGATTGGGAAGTTTCTCAGGCGGAGGCGGCGGATGTGTAGGTAAGACCCGAGGCGGAGCGCCTCTCCCCTCCGTGGCGACCGCGGTGGCGCAGGGCGCCCGCGTCACCGAGAACGCTTGTGAGCGACATTCCTTCTCTAGAATCCGGGCGCGTGCCGACTCGGCGCGAGCGCATGATGTTGATCGCTTCTGCCCGCAACGCGCGCGACCCAGCAGGGACCTGCTGCCCTGATTCGCTCCGGATCCTCATGCGCCAACCGACCCTCAGCCCAATCCCCTCCTCGAGGACGCGCCGTGCCTGCACCGATTAAGCGCGGCCAGCGCTACATGCCCGGCCTCGACGGCCTCCGAGCGATCGCCGTCCTCGGCGTCATCGCCTACCACTTCGGCTTCGGATGGGCCGGTGGAGGTTTGCTCGGCGTCGGCGTCTTCTTCACGCTCTCGGGCTATCTGATCACCGACATCCTGCTCGCCCAGGTCGCCCGTGGCGGCATCAAGCTGAAGTCGTTCTACCTCGCCCGCGCACGACGCCTGCTGCCGGCTCTCTTCCTGATGCTCGCCATCGTCACCGCGTGGGTGACGGTCATCGGACCCCATCAGTCCTCCGACTTCCGCGGTTCGGAGATCTCGGCCTTCTTCTATGTCAACAACTGGTACCTGGTCTTCCACGACGTCTCCTACTTCGCCCGCTTCGCCGCTCCGTCGCCCCTGAACCACCTCTGGTCACTCTCCGTCGAGGAGCAGTTCTACATCCTCTGGCCCTTCCTCCTGATGCTCGGGATCCGGTTCATCCCCGAGGTCAAATTCTCCACGGGCGTGCGCTTCCGCCTCGCCGGCGCGACAGTGGGTCTCGCTCTGGCGTCCGGGGTCCTGATGGCGATCCTCTACAAGCCGACACTGGACCCGTCCCGGGTCTATTACGGCACCGACACGAGGGCCCTCGAGCTCCTCGTGGGCGCGGCCCTGGCGATGATCTGGCCGAGCCGCAAGCTCCGCACCGCCAGCGCCCCCGAGGCGCGCCGCGTCCTCGACGGCCTCGGCGCCCTCGGCCTGTTCGTCATCTTCCTGATGTTCTGGCGCTCCAGCGAGTTCTCGCACTTCCTCTACCGGGGCGGCTTCTTCGTGCTGTCGCTCGCAACGGCACTGGCGGTCGCCGCCATGGTCCATCCCGCGACGAAGCTCGGGCCGATCGTCGGCTGCAAACCGATGCGCTGGATCGGCGAGCGCTCCTACGGCATCTACCTCTGGCACTTCCCGATCATCATCCTGACCACCCCGGCCGGCTCTCACGGGATCAACCTCGGCCGCGACCTGCTGCAGTTCGCGGCGATCATCGGCATATCGGCGCTCTCGTGGCAATACGTCGAGAACCCGATCCGACACGGTTGGATCGGCCGCACCTACAAGCAGTGGCGGGCCGGGAGATGGCGACGCGAGCGCGTGCCGCGGGAGGCCCTGATCGCGGCGGGAGCCGGAATGCTCGTCCTCCTCGTCGCGCTCGTCGGCTTGGCCGGCGTAGGCATCGAGAACACGCCGGAGAACGCCGTCGGCAGCGTCGACGTCACCAAGACGGTCACTGCCAAGAACGCGCAAACCACGCAGGAGGGGACCTCCTGCAAGTCGGTCGTGCACGTGGGTGACTCGACCTCCGAGGGCCTCGTCTCGACGGAGTACAACCCCGAGCCCTTGCTGATCAGCGCCCAGTACGCGCGGGTGGGCGCGCCGACCACCCACCTCGAGGTCTCCGGTGCCCGGTCGATCTATGAGCGCTTCGAGGGGCAGCCCAACGCCCACGATGCGGCTCAGGTCTGGGCCGACAAGGGCTTTGACGGCTGCTGGGTCTTCGCGATGGGGACGAACGAGGCTGCGAACGTCTCGGCCGGCTCGACCTTCGGCTACGAGGACCGGATCCAGAGCATGATGGAGGTGGCCGGCGACGATCCCGTGATGTGGGTCAACGTCAAGTCGTTGCTGACCACCGGCTCCTACGCCGAGCAGGGCATGAAGGACTGGGACGAGGCGCTGCTCGCGGCCTGCGACAAATACCCGCACATGCGCATCTATGACTGGGCCGACGATGTTCGCGACGACTGGTTCATCAACGACGGCATCCACTTCACCTCCGAGGGCTATGCCGCCCGCGGACGGCTGATCGCCGACGCGCTCTACGACGCCTTCCCGGCCGGCAAGCCGATCAAGTTGACCGACTCCGACAACTGCCTGATCCACCCCACCGGCACCGAGCTGAGCGCTCCGCCGTCCTCGACCACGGGAGCCACCGGAGCCACGGGACCGACGGGGGCGACCGGCTCGACCGAAACGCCGCTCACCTCGGGTTGACTCCACTCATCGTCGTTTGGCCCGTTCGTTGTGGTTTGAGCGGTGCCATGGCACCGTCGATTCCACAACCTTCGCTACCGGACAACCCTCCGGAAGTACGCCCAGCGGTCATACAGCCCGAGCGCCGCGGCGAGACTGTCGCCCCGGATCGTCGTCGTGCCGCGCGTCCCGATCAGCTTCGCGTAGTCGATTCGCGGCGAGTCGCCGCGCTTGGTCACTTGGATCCTGCGCAGGCTCCCCTTCAGGTAGCCGCCGAGCCGTGAGTTCATCTCGGCCTGTGAGAAGCGGAAGGTCCAGCGGTGCAGCGGCGAGAGGTAGTCGTAGGGGTCCTTGACGCTCTGTAGGTAGGGAACGTCGGGGGCGCCGAGGAAGCCCGACTCGGTGATGCCTCCCGACGAGGACGAGTAGACGGTCTGGGCGATCTGGCCCCTGTAGGTGACGACCTGGCTATTCGTCGCCTTCACCGCGGCGTCGGTACGCTTGCTCTCGAGCTTCACGCCGCCGTAGACTTGGGTCCGGGTGTCGGCGTAGAGTTCGAAGCCGTTGCCGCCAACGTCGCTCGACAGGGCGATCGAGCGGATCGCCACCGCGAACGCCTTCAGCGTCTGGGTCGGCCACAGCGGCGGGATCTCGCCCGGGAGCGAGCCTCTCGAGTAGTTGTTCACATTCAGCGCATTGACGACGTTCAGTGAGCCGGAGGAACTTTTCGTGGGGATCGCTTCGAGGGCGCCGCGATATGCCCCGACGCCCCTGATCGCGATGACGCCGTTGCTGTCGGCATGAAGGGTTCGGCCGCAGTTGGCGATCAGCCTGCCCGAGCGCGTGAGTAGGCGCACCGAAGCGCCCCTCCGGTGGGCGCGATAGGTCGCCGACGGGTTCAGCTTCCGGCCGCAGGCGCCCGTCGAGTGGGTGAAGCTGACGTCGCCCCGGCGGGTCGCGAGCAGCACGCGCACAAGGGGCGGCCGCTTCAGCGTCCTGAGGCCCACACCCGTGTAATAGTGGTGGAGGATCTTGCGGTAGTCGGCGCCGTGCTTTCCGTAGCCGTAGGCGCCGTAGGCGCCCATACCGACACCGTGGCCGAAGCCGGCGCCCTTGACGACCCAGGTGACGGATCCACTGGCGGCGGCGGGCATGGTGCGGGCCGCGGCGATGGTCAGGGATATGGCAAGGGCGCGGAGGCGGTTCATCGGGCTCAGTTCATTCAACAACGCTCGGTGGCGATCGTCGCGGTCGCGCTCATGCCCGCCTCTCACTCAAGCCCAGCGTCCGCCCGCCTTCGCCCACTCGGCCATGTGATCGACCGAGCAGAAGTCGTCAGGGATCCGGAACTCGCCCCGGTGGCGAACGAGGAGGACATGGACCTCGCCGAGGTCCGCGTCGCAGAGCGCGCAGCGAAGCGGCCCCTCGTCGATCCGCTCCGGCTCATCCAACTCCCCCGCCTCCCAGACGGGGCCCTGGATCGACCAGGGGACGACGTGCTCGAGGCGGCAGAACACCGCGCGGCGCGAACCCACGGCCTCGAAGGCTCGGTAGCCGTCCTCGCGGCCGACCTCCTCGCCGCACCACGAGCAGGATTCTGACCGGACCATCCAGCCATTCTCGCGCTTCTGTCAGTTGCTTCGTGAGCTCCGGGCACAACGAAGCGCGCCGCCCGACTCAGCCCTCCTCCTCAACCTCTCGCCGGGATTCGTCGGCCATCACGTCGGGCAGCGCCTCACGAGAAGCGATGTCGAGCTTGCGATACACGTTGGTCAGGTGCATCTGGACGGTCCGCATCGTCACGAACAGGGCCTGGGCGATCTCGCGGTTCGTGAGGCCGTCAGCGGCCATCCGTGCAACTCGCCGCTCGCTCGGAGTGAGCGAGTCGACTCCCGATAACGCGTACCGGCGGGGCTTCTCTCCCGCGGCGACGAGCTCTTGGCGTGCACGCTCGGACAGCTCCGTCGCCCCGCAACGGAAGGCGAGATCCATCCCGGTCTTGAGATCGTCCCGCGCCTCAACTCGGGCGCCCGCCCGCCGGCGGGCGCCGCCACGCTCGACAAGCGCCCGGGCGTGCTCGAGTCGCAGCGGTGAATCGGCGGCCACCTCGACGGCCTCGGAGAGAAATCCGAGTCCCTCGGCCCCCCCGGTGACCAGTCCCTTGGCTCGCAGCGCAGCGCCGAGGACGAATGCCGATCCCCATTGGCGACCGAGAGTCAGGGCCTCGTCCGCGAGATCCTCTGCCTCTTTCTCCTGCCCAAGCGTCAGATGGCAAAGCGAAGCGAGAGCACGCCAGATGGCCCAGGCTCCTCCTTCGATCTCGCACCCGCGCTCCCACGCGGCGGATCCGGCGAGGAGATCGAGTGCATCCTGCGGGCGGCGCTGGGCCATGCGCAGGCTCGCAAGGGCCTCGACCAGAGGCTGCGCGAGAATCATCTCGGAGTCGTATTTGTTCGGATCGACCGCATCCACGACCGCCATCGCTTCATCGTGGCGGCCTCGTTCGACCAGGACGTGGACGAGCGAAGCAGCCGCCAGGGGCTCGCCGACGTTGGCCCAGCCGTGTGCCTGCACCAGGTCGAGAGCGGCGCGAGCGTCGGATTCGGCCAGGGCGAGGTCGCCGCGCCGGTACCGATTTCGGCTGCGGAACGCCGAGACCACCACGAACGCCCGCGCCGAGTTTCGGCCCCGGGCCTCGCTGAGCGCTCGGCCCAGCCAAATCTCGGCTTCATCGAGCCGGTTCGCCAGGGTCAGGGTCCCACAGGCCACCCAGACCGAAGGATCGTCGGCGCTCACCTGGTCGAGTAGACCGCTCGCAAGAGCCCGCTCGGCGAGCTCCGCTGCCTCGGCGGCGGTCGACGCCGAGAAGGCTCGCTCGAATGCCGCATGGGCCATCACCGGCGCCGGCGGATCCTCGGCCTCCTCGACCTGGGCGAACGCCCGGCGCGCGCGATCGATGACCAGGCGGCGGGACGCCGGGGAGCTGTGAGCCAGCATGAAGAGGATTCCCTCGATGCCCGGCACCACGTCGCGGGACTCCGGCCCCGCCTCGCTCAGAGCTCGCTCGACGACCTCCGCCGTCTCCGCAAGGCGATCAGAGGTGAGCAGGGCCCGGGACAGCACGAATGCGGCGAGAACCCTCTCCCGCGGGTCCGTTGCGGTCCGAAACGCCTGGTCGAGACACTCGAGCGCTCCGTCCGCTCCACAGAGAAACGAGGCGGTACCGAGCTCGCGGAGGACGCTGGGGCGCTCAGCCTCGGACGGCGGTTCGCGGAGCGCGCGCTCGAGGTAGCTCGCGGCAGCGTCGGGAGCCCCCTGCGCAAGTGCCCCATTCGCGGCCGTGCGCAGCAACTCGACCACCCGCGCCTCCCCGCGAGGGTCCACCGCAAGCAGATGGGACGCCACCTGGTCGGCCGGAGCCCGCCGCTGCTCGAGGGCCGTGGCGGCTGCTGCGTGAGCGGCCGAGCGGGCAGTCGGCGAGATCGACTCATAGATGGCTTCACGAACGAGGGGGTGCACGAAATCGAGCGGGTGGGTGCGCTGGAGAATCGTGCCTTCCGCGAGCGAGTCCGCCGCCACGCCGGCATCCGCTGCGTCGAGACCTGCCACCTCCGCCGCCAGGCTGAGGTCAGGTGTCCCGCCGAGGACAGACGTGCTCCGGGCGAGCACGACGGCATTCTCCCCGAGATGAGTGAGCCGCTCGAAGACCCAGCCGGCCACGGCGCTCGGTCCCAGCTCGCCGACCGCGGCCACAGCGTCGGCTCCGGCCGCGAGATCCTGTGAATGAAGTGCCTGGACCAGTGTTCCGAGGAGAAACGGGTTTCCCCCGGTCGCGTCATGTGCAGCTGCGCACACCGCGTCATCGGCGACGGGAGAGAGTCGCTCCCGGACCAAGAGCGCGGAGCCTTCACTCGAGAGCGGCAATGGGGTCAGCCTTCGCGTGCGGGGGTCTGTCGCGATTTCTCCGAGCATCCCGGGCTCGGATGATTCCTCGCCGGTTCGCCTTGCGAGGAGGACCGCGATCGGCAAGCCCTCGACCCGGCGCGCGAGGTAGGAGAGAAAGCGAAGGGAGGCCGGGTCTGACCACTGGACATCGTCGACCGCGAGCAACAGCGGGCCGCGGTGGGCGAGGTTCGAGGTCAGCCAGAAGAGGCCGTGAAGCGCCGCGAACGCAGTATCGGCGCCTAGGGCAGCAGCTTCGGGCGGCGCATCGACTCCGAGCGCAGGCGCGGCGAGGGCTGCTGGGCCGCCCAGCAGCTCGTCCGACGCGGCGCCAGAGAGCACGAGCCCCTCGAAGAGCTGCCTGGCGATGCCGTAGGAGAAATCGCGCTCGAACTCTCCCGCTCGGGCAAGTGCGACCTCCATTCCGCGCTCCGCGGCGATCGTGCAGGTTGCCCGGACGAGACCTGTCTTTCCGATGCCGGCCGGACCCTCCACCAGGGCGACCGCTCCGGTGCCTCCCACCGCCGATGCCAGCAGACCACCAAGCTCGATCAACTCGCGTTCGCGCTCGAACAGGGGCGGGGCGGACCCCGGCACCACCTCTGGAGCCCCGGCGACGGAGATCTCCCGATCCCTGGTCACATCGCCAGTCTAGGCTCGAAGCGGGGCGGCGGAAGGGATTTTCCTACGCCCCGGGCGCAAATGTGTGCGGTGGTTCCTACGTTGAGATCTCCTCGGCCCTTGGTGAGGATCGCCCCCACAGTGACGCAGCCCGAGGGCGGCCGGAAGGATGGTCTGCCACCGACGCTGATCGCAACCGAAATGAGGAGACCCATGTACAAGGTATTTTGCAGCAAGCTCACGTTCTCGAACGTCATCGCCATGGCGGCTCTTTTCGTGGCGCTCGGGGGAAGCGCGCTTGCGGTTTCGAGGAACAGCGTCGGACCCAGGCAGCTGAGGGCTAACGCGGTCACCGCGGTCAAGGTCAGAAACAACGCCATCACGACTCCGAAGCTCCGCAACGCCGCAGTCACCAACGCAAAGCTTCGCGACGGTGCGGTGTCGACGAGCAAGATCGCCGACAACGCCGTGACCGGCGACAAGGTCGATGAATCGACCCTCACCGGGGTGACCGCGAAACCGAGCGGCCCCGCCGGCGGCAGCCTGACCGGGACCTATCCGAACCCGGCGCTCGCCGACAACAGCGTGACGAGCGCCAAGATCGGCGCCGGGCAGGTACGGGCCTCTGACCTCGGCACGCTCACGATTCGAAGCGTGACCGACACGGCCATCGCAACCGGAACCTCTGATCTGATCATCGTCCCCTGCAATAGCGGGGAGATCGCGATCGGCGGAGGTGGGCAGTGGTCGGGAGCCTTCAACCAAGATGTCCAGGTTCAGGCCCTGGTCCCCACCGGCGGCCAGTTCTTCCAGGCCACGGGGCGAAACAACAGCGGGGGTACGCGCGACTTCACCGCGTACGCGACCTGCCTGCAAGCCGGCTGAGTCAGCGGTCCGCTCCGCGAGCGGCTGAAGAAGATGTACTCGGGCTCGGCCCGGGGATCGGTCGAGAGGCCATCTCCGGGCCGGCCTGATTTGACATCGGGTCCCCGTTTTACGAACATGTGTTCGTATGGGCGACATCCCCTCTCTTCCGCTCGTAACCGAGCCTGATCTCAGCACGCCGCTGGTCCGGACGGTCAGGCGGCGGAGTCCCACCCGCGCTCCCTATGCCGAGCTCCACTGCCACTCGGCCTTCTCGTTTCTCGACGGGGCCTCGACGCCGATCGAGATGGCGGTCGCCGCCGCCGAGCTCGGCTATCCCGCCGTCGCACTGACCGATCACGACGGGATCTGGGGGTCGCTCGAGTTCGCGCAGGCCTGCGGAACGTTCGGCGTGCGAGCCATCACCGGCGCCGAGGTGACCGTCGGCCCCCGTCCCCTTGCCCACCTCACCCTCCTGGTCGAGACGACCGAGGGGTATCGCAATCTCTGCCGCCTCCTCACCCTCGCCCACGCGCACACGCGGGATAACACCGCCCGGACGGCCACGCAGCCGTTCGTGACCCTCGAGCAGCTCGCCGGGCACGCCGGCGGGCTCGTCTGTCTCTCCGGCTGCGCGGGCGCCGGACCCCTCGCTCGCGTCTGGCGCCGGCCCACCGTCGCCGAGGCCACCGGCCGCATCCTGCTCGACGCGTTCGGCCCCGCGGGCCTTCGGATCGAGCTCCAGCGCCCCTACTGGCGCCACGACCGAGCCCGCAATCGCGCGCTCGCCTCCCTCGCCCGCCGCCTCGGCGTGCCGACCGTCGCCACCGGCAACGTCCATACACATGCGCGCTCCCGGGCCGCGCTGCAGGATGCGCTCGTGGCCGTCCGGCTCGGTGAGTCGCTCGAGTCCTCCGAGTCGCGCCGGCGCGGCAACACTAGCTCGGTGATGAGGACGCCGCAGATGATGGCCGCGCGCGTCGCGGGGCATCCCGGCGCGGTCGCCGAGACCCTCCGCCTCGCCGAGCGCCTCACCTTCGACCTGAACCACCAGCTCGGCTACACCTATCCCGGCGCCGGGGATCCCGATGCCGACCGAATGCTCGCCGAGATCTGCAACCACCTGATCGTCCCTCGCTACGAGGGCCTCCCCTCCCGTCCCGAGGCACACCGCCGCCTCGACAAAGAGCTCGCGATCATCCGCAAGCTCGGCCTCTCCGGCTTCTTCCTCCTGCACCGCGACATGCTCGAGCTTGCGCGCGAGGTCGCCGTCGAGGTCCGCGGGCCCGACTCCGTCCGCGGCGTCCTCCCGCCCGGCCGCGGCCGCGGCTCGAGCGTCTCCTCGATCGTCTGCTATCTCACCGGCCTCTCACACGTCGACCCCGTCGAGGCCGAGCTATTCACCGGCCGCTTTCTGAACGAGGAGGTCTCCGCGGTCCCCGACATCGACCTCGACTTTCCCCGCGACATCCGCGAGAAGCTCATCTCCCGGGTGCACCAGCGCTACGGTGCCGACCGCTCCGCCCTGGTCGCTGCCTTCCCCACCTACCGCTCGCGTGGCGCCGTGCGGGACCTGGGCAAGGCGCTCGGGCTCCCGGCCGGCGAAATCGAGAGGGCCGCCCGCACCGTCGACTTCTACGGCGGGCCCGAGGACATCGAGCGCGACGTCACCCTCGCGGTCGGTGAGAAGCGCGCCAAATCGATCCGCTGGCAGAAGCTGATGGAGCTCTGCGCCGAGGCCCTCGGTCTCCCCCGCCACCCATCCCAGCACCCCGGCGGCATGGTCATCTCGACCCGGCCGCTGATCGATATCTGCCCCGTCGTCCCCGCGGCGATGGAGGGGCGTCAGATCGTCCAGTGGGACAAGGACTCCTGCGCGGACGCCGGCTTTTTGAAGATCGACCTGCTCGGCCTCGGGATGCTCTCCGCCGTCGAGCGCTGTGTCGAGGAGGTAGGGCGCTCACGCGGGGAGCGGCTCGACCTCTCGCGCATCCCGCTCGACGACGAGCCGACCTACGAGGCGATCCGCGCCGCCGAGACCACCGGCGTCTTCCAGATCGAGAGCCGCGCACAGATGCAGATGCTGCCGCGCAC
>JBBSQE010000101.1:0-11215 GCA_038258095.1 Solirubrobacterales bacterium
ACGCTGATCAAGGAGATCGGCAAGAACGAGCAGGAGCACGTGGATGCCCTCACGGCTGCCGCAAAGCAGCTCGGTGGCCCCGTTGCGCCGAAGCCCAAGACCCAGTTCCCGCTCGACTCGGCCGATTCCGTGCTGAAGCTAGCGGCAACGGTTGAGAACGCAGGAGCAGCGGCGTACCTCGGTCAGGCCGGCTTCATTCAGTCGCCGGACATCCTGGCCGCAGCCCTCTCGATCCACACGGTCGAGGGTCGCCACGCCTCAGCGCTCAACACGCTGACCAACCAGAGCCCCACGCCCGACGGCCCGTTCGCGAAGCCCGCGACGGCCGAGGCAACGCTGGCGGCTGTCATGCCGTTCATCGTCAGCAACTGACGGCGACGAAGCGAAAGGAGATAGCAATGCATTCAGAAGAACTAGTTCATCCCGAGCTCGCCTCCGTCGAAATCGACGAGATGAGCCGCAGCGATGTGATCATGAAGGGCGCTCTTGCCGCCGGAGCCGTTTACGGCCTCGCAGCGGTCGGACCGTTCATCCGTCAGGCATTCGCGCAGTCGGGTGGAAATGGGGATATCGACATCCTCAACTTCGCCCTGACTCTCGAGTACCTGGAGTCGGCCTTCTACGACGAGGCCAAGAACAAGGTGAAGGCGACGGGCGATCTGAAGACGCTCATCGACCTCCTCGCCACCGATGAGGCCGAGCACGTTTCGGCGCTCACCGCGACCATCAAGCAGCTCGGCGGCAAGCCCGTCGCAGCGCCGAAGGTCAAGTTCCCCTACAACGACACCAAGGGCTTCCTGAAGCTCGCGGTGACGTTCGAGGACACCGGTGTCAGCGCCTACAACGGTGCGGGTCCGAGCCTCAAGTCGAAGGAGCTGCTGGCAACGGCCGGCTCCATCGTTCAGGTCGAGGCTCGCCACGCAGCGGCGATGCGCCTCCAGGCCGGCGAAGAGCCCGCCCCGATGGCGTTCGACCCGACACTCAGCATGCAGCAGGTGCTGACCGCGGTCAAGCCGTACATCGTTTCCTGAGGACCGGGCGGCAGGTCCGCCCCCTCAGCAGCATCTAGGAATCGCGAAGGCCGGGCCGAGAGGCTCGGCCTTCGCTCGTGTCACGGGCCATGTCGTAGGCCCGGACCCGATCCCGCCCATCCTCCTTGGCTCGGTACATGGCGATATCGGCCTCCGCGATCACGGTCTCGGAGGTCATCCGCGGGTCGGGTCCGAACAGGGCGATGCCGACGCTGGCGGTGACCGCCCCCAGACCCGGTCCCAACCTGCGATGCTCGCGGATCGCCTTGACAATCGCCTCCGCCGCGAGGCGCGCGTCGCGGCCGTCGGTCGCCGGTAGCAACGCCGCGAACTCGTCCCCACCGAGCCGGCCGACCACATCCGACTCGCGCAGCCGCTCGAGGAGCAGCGCGGCGATCCCGGCCAAGAGCGTGTCTCCAGTTGCGTGCCCGTGAGTGTCGTTCACGGTCTTGAACCGGTCGAGGTCGATGAGCAGGACGGCGCCGCTGCCGGCGGTGCGGCGAGTGCGGGCGAGCTCAGCGTCCAGCTCCTCCTCGAAGCGGCGGCGGTTGGTGAGGCCCGTCAGGGGGTCCTCGTGGGCGAGCCGGGCCAGTTCCTCCTCCATCGCCTTGCGCTCGGCGATGTCGCGGGTCGCCCCCTGGATCTCGGTAGGCCGGTCGCCATCGGGGCCCGACAGCGAGTGGAACGCCGTCTCCACCCAGACGTACCGGCCGTCCTTGCGGCGATAGCGGTACTGGTGGGTGACGGCCTCGCGTCCGGCGCGCAATCCCAGGAGCAGCGCGTTGCTTGCCTCGGCGTCATCGGGATGGACGTGCTCGATGCCGGGGGCGCCGATCAGCTCCTCCGGGGGCCACCCGAACAACGCCTCACACGAGGGAGACACGTAGAGAATCTTGCCGCTCATGTCCTGGACCGTGATCACGTCAGAGGCGTTCTCGGCCAGAAGCTTGTACTGCTCATCCGCGTGGCGGCGCTCCTCCTCGGCCGCATCGCGCTCGGCGATCCGGGCATCGACCATCGCGAGCGCATAACGCTCGCGGCGCGACCAGGTCACGAGCAGTCCCGCCAGCATCGCGGCGAGCAACAGTCCGATTCCACCGACCAGAAGCGAGGGAATCGCCGCCGGGCGGTTGGGGTCGACGACGACGAGCGTCCAGGCCCGGTCGGCGATGCGGACGGTCGCGCTCGAGGCATCGTCGAGGGTGGCGGTGCTCCCGAGCACCGGAATACCGTTCTCCACGAACTGTGCCGTCGTGTCGGCCGGTGTCCCGGCCAGAGCGGCGTTGGCGATGTCAGAGCCCTGAAACACCGCGACCGCGAAGCCCTGGAGCGCCCTGCGACGGCTCAGGGTGGTGTCGCGCGGCTGGCCGCTGCCGTATATGGGCTGATAGACGACGATTCCCCGGCCACCGGTCACCACGAGGTCTCCGATGTTCGTAGCTGCCGCGTCGCCGTGGTCCTGGGCGCGCGTCAGAGCCGCCAATTGGCGAGGGTCACTGGCCAGATCCAGCCCGCGCGGGTTCTCGTCGGAAGGCTTGGCGAGGGCGGTGTAGGTGACGGGGTAATAGGAAGGCCGGCGCGACGCCGGGCGCAGTCCGCCCGGGCCGCGCTCGAGGATGCGCAGGTTGCGGTTCGCCTCGAAGGCTCGGCGCCGGGAGTCCGCGACCTGGGGCGCGAAGGCGGTTGCGCTTATCGTCCCGTCCTCGAGGACCGGCCGGGTGAAGACCCGGAACTCCTTCGACGTCACGACGTCCGAGGCCTCGAACAGGGATGCCTCGCTGGTCAGCTGCCCGACCGATGTGTTCGCCGCAGCCTGCGCCTGGCTCGCGGCCCGTGCGGCGAGGTTGTCCTGCGAGCGTTCGAAGTCGTCGATCGCCCTCTTGTGCAGGATCAGCCCGGTGAGGATCGAGCCAGCCGCGAATGCGACGACCAAGGCCCACCCCACCAATCGACGAGCACGCATCGCCACATTGTGACCTCAATCGTGTGGCGCGGGCGCACTGCCGCCGATCCGGCCGACGACCCAGGCGACATCACCCACCAGCTTGCTGCCCGAACTCAACCCGTCATCGCACCACCCCTGACGCCTTGCATCGTTTCACGTAGCCCGGCCGCTGACGAGCGAAGGCCGTAGGCCGAAGCGAGTCAGCGGCCGGGGGCCGTGGTGTCCGGCCCGTCGATCAGCTGATCGGGTTGTTGCGGAGCGACTCCCAGAGGTAGACGGATGCGAGGGTGCGGTGCGGGCTCCAGACCTTCGCCCGCTTGACGGCCTCCTCCGGCGTCGGGGGCTCGTCGAGGCCGTCGAGGGCCATGATTGCGTTGCGCAATCCGAGGTCACCGCCGGCGAACACGTCGGGCCGCTCGAGGTGAAACATCAAGAACATCTCCGCACTCCAGACGCCGAAGCCGCGAACCGCCGTGATCTCCTCGATCACCTCCTCGTCGGACAGCTCGTCGAAGCGATCGAGCTCCAGTTCTCCGTCGATGATGTGTCGCGCCAGATCCTGGATGTAGCTGACCTTGCGCCCCGACAGCCCGACTCCGCGCAGCTCGGACTCGGTCGATTCCAGGAGCCGCTCGGGCGGCGGTGTCTCCCCGTCGTAGAGCGCAAGCAGGCGCTGATAGATCGAGAAGGCGGCCTTGGTCGAGATCTGCTGCCCGACGACCGTCCGCAGCAGCGCCCCGTAGGCGTCCGGCTTGGGGATCCCCCGCCGCCGCTTGGAGACGCTCCAATCGCCGATCCGCTCGATCAACGCCCCGAGGGCGGGGTCGGCGGCGGCGAGCTTGGCGCGGGCCCGCTTGAGGGAGGTTCGAGGCATGAGGCGACGCTCAGCGCCCGCGCCACACCGGCTTGCGCTTCTCACCGAACGCCGTGATGCCCTCCCGGAAGTCCTCCGAGGTGAAGCAGGACTCGCGGAGCTCGACCAGCTCGCGCTCCTGCTCTTCGGTCAGGATCGGGTTGTCGACCAGAGTCCCGATCGCCCGCTTGTTTCCCTTCATCGAGATCGGAGCGTGGGCGGCGATCTCGGCGGCAAGGGCGACGCCGGCCTCCTCGATCTCGTCGGCGGGGACGACCTCGCCGATTAGGCCGATCTCCTCCGCCCGCTCGGCCGGGTAGTTGCGGCCGGTCAGGAAGACCTCCTTGGTCCGTGCCATTCCGATCGTCGCGAGGAACTTCTCGAGGCCCGTGTGGCCGTAGATCAGGCCGAGCTTCGCGGGCGGCATGCCCAGCTTCGCGCCGGCCGCGCAGATCCGCAGGTCGCAGGTGATCGCCAGCTCCAGCCCCCCGCCGAGGCAGTGGCCGTTGATCGCCGCGACCGTCGGCCAGGGATGGTCGGCGAGCGCCACCATCGCCGCGTGGAAGGGGTGGGCGACGAGCGCCTCCGCGTCGCGCTCGAAGGACTCGCCGGGTATCGAACCGATGTCGTATCCGGCGGAGAACATCGGCGATGCGCCCTCCGCGGACTCCGCGCCGGTGATGAGGACGCAGCGGACCTCGATCCCGCGGTCAAGGGTGGGGAGGACTTCGGCGAGAGCGTCGAGGATGTCGTGGTCGAGCGCGTTGCGCTTCGCCGGGTTGGCGATGCGCAGCCGGGCCACCGCCTCGGCCGGCTCGTCGAGCAACAGCTTGCCGCCGGCGAGCTCCTCGGTCATGCGGCGGGCGCCCCTACTCGAGAACGACGAGGACGTCGCCCTCCTTGACGGACTGGCCCTCCTCGCAGCGGATTTCGGTCACCTTGCCGTCGTCCTCGGACTCGACGGGGATCTCCATCTTCATCGACTCGAGGATCGCGACCGTGTCGCCATCAGCGACCTCGTCGCCCACGGCGACCTCGATCTTCCAGACGTTTCCGGTGATGTGAGCTTCGATGTCGGCCATGGCGCGGCACAATACCCACCGATGGGGCCGGATCACCGAACCGACGTCCGGGCGAGCCCCGTCGTGATCGTCTGCGCCCGCAACGAGGCAGACCGGATCAGCGACACCATCGCGTCCCTGAAGGACGCATTCCCCTCCGGTCACATCGTCGTCGCCGACGACGCGTCAGACGACGGGACCGACGAGGTCGCTCTCTCCACCGGGGCCGAGCTGATCCGCCGTGGCCGCGTCCACGGGAAGGGCGGCAACGCGACCGCCGCGGCGGAATCGGTCATCGACCGCGCCTCTGCGGCGGACCCGCCGACCTTCCTCCTGTGCGACGGGGACCTCGGTGCCTGTGCCGGGAGCCTCGATCGCCTCGTCGAAGCGGTTGAAGCGGGAGAGTGCGACCTCGCGGTCGCGAGCTTCTCGCGCCGTGTCGGCGGCGGCTTCGGGATCGCGCTGCGGTTCGCCCGCTTCACGATCCACCGCCTCTGCGGCCTGACCGTGGAAGCTCCGATCTCCGGCCAGCGCGCCCTGACGGCACCGGCATTCCGCGCGGTTGTCCCCTTCTCCGCCGGCTACGGGATGGAGATCGGGATGACGGTGGACGCGGTGCGTGCCGGCTACCGCCTCGGCGAGTACGAGGTCGACCTCACCCACCGTGCGACCGGCAGGACCTTCGGTGGCTTTGTCCATCGCGCCCGTCAGCTGCGCGACTTCGCCGGCGTTTACCGCGCCAAGCGCCGGGACCCTCACGGACCGACGTAAACTGGGGCGAATGTCCGACCGTCGCGACCTCAATACCTGGATGGCCCATCATCCGGCCGAGGCTCTGTTCGCCGCCGCCCTGCTGTTCTGCCTGACGGTGGTTGCCTGCGTGAATCCAAGTGCCGAGCTCGGGTTCGTCCTACAGACGTTCGGCGCCGGTGGTGCGCTCGGGCTCGTGGTTTCCTACGCGCGGTTTCGCGATGACCCCGAAGGCGACCGCTGGCGCACAGTCGCCCAGTTCTCGGTGCTCGGTCTGATGTTCGGGATTCTCGTCGTGGGAGTTGACGCGCTGGGCCTGATCTGAGCCCGATGATCCTCGCGATCGACCAGGGCACCACCGGCACGACCTGCATCGTCTTCGACGACGAGGCGCGCATCGCCGGGCGCGCCTACTCCGAGCACGAGCAGTTCTTCCCGAAGCCGGGCTGGGTCGAGCACGACGCCGGGGAGATCTGGGAAACGACCAAACGGGTCGGTGCAGAGGCGACCCGCGACGCCGGCATCGCAGGGGCGGATCTTGCCGGGATCGGCATCACGAACCAGCGCGAGACGGTCGTCTCCTGGGATCCAGAGACGCTCGAGCCGGTCCACCACGCGATCGTCTGGCAGGACCGCCGAACCGCCGCGCGCTGCGAGGAGCTCCGCGAGGGGGGGCACGAGGATCTCGTGCGCCGCAAGACGGGGCTGATCATCGACCCGTACTTCTCCGGCACGAAGATCGAGTGGCTACTCCGGAATGTCGAGGCCGCGCGCGGGGCGGTGTTCGGAACCATCGACTCCTGGCTCGTCGCGAAGCTGACCGGCGAGCACGTCACCGATTATTCGAACGCCTCGCGGACGCTGCTCTTCGACACCGCGGAGCTGCGCTGGGACCCGGCGCTCTGCGAGCCCCTCGGCATCGACCCCGGCCGGCTGCCAACGCCGATGCCCTCCGCACACATCTACGGGACGACGACCGCGTTCGGCGGCGAGGTGCCGGTCGCCGGCATCGGAGGCGACCAGCAGGCCGCGCTCTTCGGGCAGGCCTGTCAGGCGCCCGGCGACGTGAAGTCGACCTATGGGACCGGCAACTTCGTCCTCCTCAACACCGGGACCGAGCGCACCGAACCCGGCGAGGGGCTGCTCGGGACGATCGCCTGGGGGATCGGGGACGAGGTCACCTACGCGCTCGAGGCCGCCGTGTTCGTCACCGGCGCGGCGGTGCAGTGGCTGCGTGACGGGCTCGGGATCATCGAAGGCGCGGCGGAGACCGAGGCCCTCGCCGCGTCGATCGACTCGAATGACGGCGTCTACTTCGTGCCGGCGCTCACCGGCCTCGGTTCACCGCACTGGGATCCCTACGCCCGCGGACCGATCGTGGGCCTCACCCGGGGGAGTGGCCGGGCGCACCTTGCCCGCGCGGCCCTGGAGGCGATCGCCTTCCAGACGGTCGACGCGGTCCGGGCCCAGGAGCAGGCAGCGAGTGAGCGGCTCGACGTCCTCAAGGCTGACGGGGGCGCCACCGAGAACGCCTGGCTGATGCAGTTCCAGGCCGATGTCCTCGGTGCGCCGGTGGTCGTGCCCGAGGTCGTAGAGACTACGGCGCTCGGCGCGGCCTTTCTCGCCGGCGTGGCGACCGGGCTCTGGACCGTCGACGACGTGGGGGAGATGTGGCGCGAGGGCGCCCGATATGAGCCGCGGATGGAGGCGGACGAACGCGAGTCGCTCCTGGCCGACTGGACGAGGGCGCTGGAGCGCTCGCGGGCGTGGGCGAGCGAGTAACCACCCGGATCGGGGAGGGTATGGCGTGACGTGGCCGAGATGAGGGAGCAGAACTACGCGGACGACCGACCGGCGGAGTATTTCGACCGGTTCTATGACTCGGCCGCCAACAATGAGCCCGGGTGGATCTATCAGTTCGCCCGCCTCATCCTCACCCCGATCGCCCTGATCCTCTACCGCACCCGGGCGATTACGACCGAGCACGTCCCGTCGAGTGGCCCGCTCCTCCTGGCGCCGAACCACTTCAGCCAGATGGACCACTTCTTCGCCGGGGTCTACCTCCGGAGGAAGGTGCGCTTCATGGGCAAGTCCCAGATCTTCGGCCCGCCGGTGCTCACGCAGATCTTCCGCAACGGCGGTGTCTTCCCCGTCCGGCGCGGACACCGCGACGAGCGCACATTCGAGACGGCCTACTCGATACTCGACCGCGGCGGCATGGTCCTCGTCTACGCGGAGGGTGGGCGCTCGCGGACCCGAAATCTCGGCGAGCCGCGGCCCGGCGTCGGGCGGATCGCCCTCGAGTCCGGAGTGCCGGTCGTGCCGGTCGCGATCCACGGCTCAGCCGGTGTGCGCGGCTGGAAACGGTTCCGGTTCCCGAAGGTCACGATCCAGTTCGGTGAGCCGGTCACGTTCCCCGTGGAGGCAAGCCCGAGCCGCGAGCGGCAGATGGACGCCTCGCGCGAGATCTTCGACCGCGTCCGCACGATGTACACGGCGCTGGAGGAGCAGGGCCGAACCGGCGTGCTCCGGTCGCTGCGCGAGGGCATCGGGGGCGCGGTGCCGGGTGAGACTTCGCCCGAGCGGTGAGGGGCCCGCCCTCGAGGGACTACTGGTAGCGCGTCTCGAGTCGCTCGTAGAACTCCGTATCGTGCCCGGGGGTGATGATCGCCGTCGGGTGCTGGCGCTGGTAGAGCTCGAGCTCCTGGAGGGAGCGGCGGAAGCGGTGTGTGTCGACCGGCCGCGGAGGCAGCGGAGCGCCCTTGAGCTGTGCCTGCGTGTAGGCGGCGTCGCCGCCGATCAGAAACTTCCGGCCGGCCAGGTTGCAGAGGACGCTCATGTGCCCGGCGCTGTGACCCGGTGTGTAGAGCAGCAGGATCGACCCGTCGCCGAAGAGGTCGAAGCTGCGGCCGAAGGTCTCGTGGGAGTTGATCTCGGAGCGGTCGAAGTCGATCGTCCGGTAGTCGAACGCGAAGTCGTAGTGGCTCGGGCGGTAGCCGCGAAGCGCCGAGCGGCCGCCTCTCGTTGCATCCTGCCACTCGGCCTCGGAGACGATGAACGTCGACTGGGGGAACTCGGAGATCGCGGAGGCGTGGTCGAAATGGAGATGGGTCATCAGGACGATCGCGACCTGCGAGGGCTCGATCCCCTGGGCGCGCAGGCGCGCGGGAACGTCCTCGCCGCTCGCCAGCTGGGGGCGGGAGAAGCGCACGCCGAGCCGGCCGAAGTTCTGGACGGGGTCCGTTGCGATCGAGGGGTGGAGGCCCGTGTCGACGAGGATCGTCCCGGCACTCGGGTGGTGGATGCAGAAGGCCGGGGTCGGGACGGTGTGGTCGGTCGAGCCGAGGAGCGCCCGCAGCAGCTTGAGCCGCTCGAAGCGCCCGCCGGGGCGCTCCATCATCTCCGGCGGCCAGTGGACACGGCCGGCAACCATGGGCTCGACCGTGAGGGTGGCGCCCTGAGTGCCGCCGGCGAGCGGTTCGTGCAGCGGCCTGGGATCGACGTCGACCTTCGCCATCGCCCCCAGCGTATCCGCGATCTTCCGGTGCGACCGGCGGCCGGGGCCGCGGAACGTCCCGTTGCACCGTCGCCATGGAAACGAATCTGGGGCTTTGGACCCAGAATCGTTCCACCCCGCCGGCTTCCGAGCCGCACGGCGCTTGGGTTAGGTTCTGCCCGTGGCCGACACCGCGACATCCCGCATATTCCGTCCCGATCTGCTGGAGGGCCAGGTCTGCGCCGTGTCCGGCGCCGGGACGGGGCTCGGCCGCGAGACGGCTCTCGAGATGGCCCGCCTCGGCGCGAGGGTCATCGGATGCGGCCGGCGCTCGGAGCCGCTCGAGGGGACGGCGGAGCTCGCCGCGGGGCTCCCGGGGGCGTTCGAGCACTCCTCGCTCGACATCCGCGACGAGGAGTCGGTCGGCTCCTTCTTCGACGGGATCCTGGAGCGCCATGGGCGCCTCGACGTTCTCGTGAACAACGCCGGCGGGCAGTTCCTGAGCCCCGCCGAGGCGATCAGCCCCAAGGGCTTCAGGACGGTCATCGAGCTGAACATCGAGGGCACCTGGCTGATGACGCACGCCGCGGCAACCAAGGCCTTCATCCCACGGGAGAGTGGAAAGGTGATCAGCGTCACCCTCTCTCCCCACAACGGGATGCCGGGGATGGTCCATTCGGGTGCGGCGCGGGCCGCGGTGGAGAACATGATGCGGACGCTCTCGATCGAGTGGGCGCGTTTCGGAATCAAGACGTGCGCCGTGGCCGCCGGGCAGTTCGGGACCGAGACGCTGCGGACGAAGTACCCGAAGGTCATCGTCGACAATGTCGAGCGCTCGGTTCCCGCGGGTCGTGTCGGCGAGCCCGAGGAGATGGCGTGGCTCATCGCCTATCTCGCCTCTCCGGCGGGTGATTTCTTCTCCGGTGCCGTGCTGACGATCGACGGCGCCCGCGACAACTGGTTCGGCCCCTGGCCGCCGGTCAGCCTGACCGGGGAGCAGGGCGAGCCGCCGGCCGAGGAGCGGCGCAGCGGCTGAGGGCGCCCGGTTGAGGGGGCGCAGCGGCTGAGAGGCGCCGCCGACCCGGCTGCGACCCAGCCCAGCCCGGCGAACCGCTACCCGGAATTCGGTAGTCGGGTACATTTAACGGGGATGCTTTGCGGGAGCCGCATCGGGACGGGACGGGAGCGCGTGACCTCGGTCGCGCTGTCGGTCTGCGTCGCGCTCGTCCTCGCCGGCTCGGCCCACGCGGCGGACAACGGTGGCGTGCCACTTCCGGTCCAGGGTGCCTCTCCGACCGGAACCAACGACTTCTCCTGCAAGCCGAACCCGCTACACCCCTACCCGGTGGTGCTGGTGCACGGGACGCTCGGGAACATGCAGGTCTCGTGGGGCTCGATCGTGCCGCCGCTGAAGCGCCTCGGCTACTGCGTCTTCGCCCTCGACTACGGAAACGGCGCGATCCCGAACGTGAACGGCACCGGCGACATCCCGACGTCGGCGCGCCAGCTGCGCACCTTCGTGGACATGGTCCTCGCAAAGACCGGCGCGTCGCGCGTCTCGATCGTCGGCCACTCACAGGGCGGGATGATGCCCCGGTACCTGATCAAGTTCCTCAGCTCGACGCACGAGGTGGACGATCTGGTCGGGCTCTCGCCCTCGAGCCACGGGACGACGGTCGCGGCCGCTCCGCTGATCGGCCCGGTGTGCACCGCCTGCACCCAGCAGATTGCGGGGTCGCCCTTCATCACGCGGCTGAACGCCGGCGATGAGACGCCCGGCAAGACCGACTACACCGTCATAGAGACGAAGAACGACGAGGTGGTGACCCCCTACCAATCGGAGTTCCTGGCTCGCGACGGCAACGACGTCACCAACATCCTGCTTCAGGACCGCTGCCCGTCCGACATCACCGAGCATGTCGGGATCATCTTCGACCCGGTCGCGATCCAGTGGATGCTGAACGCTCTCGGGAGGCCGGGATCGGCCGATCCGGCCTTCGTTCCGGACTGCTCGGGCGCCGCGCTCGCCACCTTCCCGAACTCGAGCTCCGTCGGCCGGTTCACGCTGCGGGTCGGGGG
>JBBSQE010000102.1:0-11155 GCA_038258095.1 Solirubrobacterales bacterium
GGATCCCGTAGCGTCCGCGGGCGTCCGAGCGCGCCTTCTTCACGAATCTCCAGCCGTGGCCGCCGGCCGCCCTGAACTGGACCCGCAGTGCCGAGCCGCGCGGTCCCCTGACATGGCCGCCGAGTGCAATCGGCTCGCCGAACTCGACGTGCTGGCTGCTGGCATTCAGCTTGACCCGTGCGGAGGTTCCGTGGGCCATCGGAGATATGGACAGAGCTGTGGCAATGAGCGCCACCGGCAGCATCGCTGCGGCCGCGGCACGCTTGTGCAGACGACGTTTGCGTCGCATTCTTTTCACTCGCTTTCAGCTGCCTACGGGGTTAGCTGACGGGCTCGCGGGCGGCGGTATCGGACCGCAGCGCGCTACAGGCGAGGAGCTCGCGGGGCACTTTCCTGCTGGAGCTCTCTGGCTTGATTCGCCCCTGCCACCTACGTCGAGAAGACGGTCGGTGGCGGTGGTTCCCCCGTCCGCTCGGGCGCATCGCCCGGAGCGGCTCGGCAGATCGATTTGATCGTACGTATGTTCGAACAGGGCACGCTACGAGGAGTTGCGGAGCATGAGTGTGAGGGGCCTCACGCTGCCAACATGCCTGCAAATGCCGGATATTGTCCCGGCGGCAGGATCCTCACGGCTCTCGTAGCTCTCATGCGACGCACGACCGCCCCGTGCCTCCGGTCAGGCCTCGGTGTGCGAACATTGGGACCGTGGGTGAGGACCGACTCAGCGGGCTTGATTCCTCGTTCCTTCACATGGAGCGCTCCGGCGCCCACATGCACGTCGCGTCCACGTCGATCTTCGAGGGTCCGCCGCCGAGCCACGAGGAGTTCCGGGAGCACCTCGCGTCGCGTCTGCACCTCGTGCCGCGGTTTCGCCAGAAGGTGCGCTTCGTGCCGTTTGCGCAGGGCCGGCCCGTGTGGGTCGACGACCCTCACCTGAACCTCAACTACCACGTGCGACAGACCGCGCTGCCCCCGCCCGGGTCCGAGGAGCAGTTACGCATCCTCGCCGCCCGGATCTTCTCCCAGCAGCTCGATCGCTCGAAGCCCCTCTGGGAGATGTGGCTCGTCGAGGGCCTCGAGGGCGACCGGTTCGGGATCATCGCCAAGAGCCACCACGCCCTGGTCGACGGCGTATCCGGCGTCGACATCTCGACCGTCCTCTTCGACGCGGCCCCGGACCCCGAGGTCGACCCGCAGGAGCCGCCGGATTGGCTGCCGCGGCCGGAGCCGACCGACGCGAAGTTGCTCGGCGATGCGTTACTCGAGCGTGCCACCAGCCCGGCCGAGATCGTCCGCGGAGTTCGCGCGACGCTGCGTGGCCCGCGCCAGGTCGCCTCGCAGCTCCGCGACGGAGTCGGCGCCGCGAGCAAGATGATCGGCGCCGGGATGTCGGCGCCACCGACCCCCTTCAACGTCGAGATCAGCCCGCACCGGCGCTTCGAGTATGTCCAGACCGACATCGACCAGCTCAAGCGGGTCAAGAACGTCCACGGCGGCACGCTCAACGACGTCGTTTTGTCGGTGGTGACCGGGGCTCTCGGCAACTACCTCCGGGCGCGCGGGCACGACACCCGCGAGCTCGAGCTCCGGGCCATGGTCCCGGTCAGCGTCCGTGCGACGTCCGAGCACGGCGCCCTCGGGAACAAGGTCGCCGCGATGATGGCTCCGCTTCCCGTCTGGTGCGAGGACCCGATCGAACGGCTTCACCTCCTCTCGGCGGCGATGGGGGACCTCAAGGCGTCCGGGCAGGCGGTCGGCGCGCAGATCCTCACGGGGCTGACCGACTTCGCGCCTCCGACGGTCGCGGCCCAGGCCGCGCGCCTACAGCCGCGCCAGCGCTTCTTCAACCTCGTCGTGACGAACGTGCCCGGGCCGCAGTTCCCGCTCTACCTGCAGGGGCGCAAGCTCGAGGCGATGTTCCCGATGGTCCCGCTCGCGCAGCGCCAGGCCCTCTGCGTGGGGATCTTCTCCTATGACGGCCAGCTCAACTTCGGGCTTACCGGCGACTACGACGCGATGGCCGACCTCGACAGCTTCTGCCTCGACCTCGAAGGCGCGGTCGAGGAGATCATGGCCGTAACCCCTCCGGGAAAGAA
The DNA here is from genome assembly GCA_038258095.1 of Solirubrobacterales bacterium. Lineage (GTDB taxonomy): Bacteria > Actinomycetota > Thermoleophilia > Solirubrobacterales > 70-9 > JBBSQE01. The sequence goes on from JBBSQE010000102.1 coordinate 2,097, forward strand.
ACGCCGTGGCCGGGCCGGTGCCAAGGCATCCGGGAAATCACGCGCAAAGCGCGAGTCCGAGCCGGCCAAGACCTGAGGCGCTAACCGAGAACGCTGAGCACGGCCTTGTCGCCGCCCGAATCGGGAGAAACCCGCACGGTCGATCCCTGTAGATGCAGTTCCTGGTCTCCCTCGCTGATCTGGAGCCGCTTGGACAACCCGAATCGCGTCACCTCGACCTCGGCGCCGGCGCGATCGAAGCGGGCGAGAATCTGCTCCGGATCGTTCCCCATCGGACGCAGGCTGAATACATAGATCTCGGGCTCGGTGACGCAGACCATCATCCTCTCGGTGACGCCGTGCGCGGCGGCATTTGCCTGGCGAGCCGCCTCCATCCCAGCCACATTCTCAACCGCTCCGACGCAGGCTTTGCTACTGCCCGGAAGGAAGGCCGAGGCAACCCCGCCGGCGGCGATGGCCTTGTAGTTGTCCTGGAGGGCGAATGCGCCGGCGGCAATGACCTCGTCGCCGATCCCCTCCCTTGAAAGGCGCGACTGACAGGCCTGGACGAGATCTTCGGGACGGCTCATGAGATGGGATCCTCCGGGTCAGGGTGAACTCGACCTGACCTCCATCGACACCCATCCCGTTCTTCCTGAGACCTGCAACCAGCGCTATGCGCGGAGCAAGATTCGGAAGGCAGGCTTACCTGATCGACACCAGGAACGGAACGCGATCGCGGGTGAAGAGCCAATCCTGGCGGACACCGCTGAAACCGCGCTCGCTGGTGTCGGAGTTCACGAGCACAGCCGTGATTCGCGAGAACCGGCCCGGGCTCGCGAGGGAGACGGAGCCAAGGCCACCGTTTCGCAGAAGCTTCTGCTTCGTCACGACACGGGCGCCCGCGCCGTTTCCGATTCGTCCGACGAGTGCGATCGCGGCATACGCACGACCCTGCACCCTGACGCCCAGGCGCACCGATTTGGAACCCCTACGCGCCTTGACGTTCACGAGCTGGTAGCCCGTGTGGTTCACCCGGCCCAGGCCGGACTGCCCGGAGACGAGCGTTCCGGCGCGCTTCATGTCCGGGTAAGTGCGGCCTTCCGGAAAACGGCCGTTCACCCTCCACTCCGCCGTGTCGGTCGCGAAGCGGGCGAAGTCGCGTTGGAAGTTCGAGGTGCCGGCGTGGCGGATGGCAGAGCTGTAGGCATCCGCTGAGAACCCGGCCGGGCGAATCCTCCGCGCACGTTGCCACATGTTGAGCACGACCTTGGGCCCATAGCGCGCGGCCAGCCAGTGGTTCCAGACCGCGGACCCATAGACCTTCGCGTTGCTGAAGAAGGTCAGGGGAAGCATCGAGCGACGCACCCACGCCGGCATGTACCGGGCGTAATCGTTCACGTTCGGATAGACGCGGTCCTCCATCCAGGTTGCGGTTGCCTCCTTCGCCCACCCGTCCTGGTAGATGTCGTAGTTGAACTGAAGGACGTGGTTGTACTCGTGGGCGATCGTCACCGACAGCGATTCGTTCGGCGGCGCCCGGAACTCCTGGCGCGAGAAGTTCTGATCCATGACCAGGTAGGCGGACTCCGAGCGAGCGGGTACCCCGGCGCGGTTCTGGCCGGGGTCGGGCGCGGCGAAGCCGAACAGGCCCTCGTTGCCGAGCTGCGCCAGGTAAACGTCGGTCTTGGCGTTGCCGCCGCGCCTTCCGTCTGGGTGCGGAGGCGCCCAGCCCAGCTCGGTGTTCTCGACGGCATAGGCAGTTTCAGAGACGAGGGCCACACGCTCGACGTAGTCCGGTATGCCGTTCGCGTTGGCATCCCTCGGGTTCGGGGCATCGGCCGTCGAATCGACCCAGTGAATGCAGAAATGCGGGGTGCAGAGCGGCGGCCTGTGCTCTCGCACCGTGTACGCGTGCCGCTGCGGGTCCCGCCTGTCGGTCGGTCGGGCAAGGAGCTGCTCGGCTGCCTCGGCCTGTGATCCGGAGAGGCGGGGAAGCAGAACGGCCAGGCGCGAGAGGGTGATCGTCAGGTCGCGATTTCCCTTGCCGGCGCGAGCGCGCTGAGCCTGGTGCAGCACCTCCACCGCGCGAGCGTTCGAGACCGCCACCGAAGGGCTGTGGGTGGGAGTCGCGCCTGCTGAGGCGGTCGCCGAGAGCCCGGCGAGGAGCGCGCCGGCCAGGAACATCGCGGTGAGTCGCTTCGAAGCTGGCACGACGGGTCATGCTAGCCAACGGTCCCGGCGCCACGAGCCGGTTCACCGCCGCGGGCTCCGTCATCCTGACCCCGGTGAACGACGCGCCCGGCCAGCACGAGCTTCCCATCGAGACCGCCACCGACCCCGAGGTGACCGTTCGGGTCTCGGCGCGGGCCAAGCATCTGCGGATCACCGTCGCGCCGGGCCGGGTGCCCGAGCTCGTCGTGCCGCCCGGCACCCGCCAGCGCTCGATAGCGCGGATGGTCGAGCGTAACCGGAGCTGGATTCTCCGCAAGACACGCGAGATGGATGCGGTCGCGGCGGAATGCCGCCTCGGCATGGACCGCCCCGGCTTCGCGTGGGTCGAGGGCGAACCGATCCGGGTGGAGCTCGGAACGGGGACGGGCAGACGAGCCATCCTCCGCGATGGGCGCCTCCACGCTTCAGGCACGGATCCCGCCGGATCGATCAACCGCTGGTACCGGCGCGAGGCGCGGCGGGCGCTCGCCGTGGCGGTCGAGGTTGAGTCCGCCCGCCTCGGTGTCGAGCCGGGCAGGCTGTCGGTGCGCGACCAGCGCACCCGCTGGGGGTCCTGCTCGGCCAAGGGCGACCTGTCGTTCTCCTGGCGCCTGATCCTCGCCCCGCCGGAGGTCCTGCGATACGTGGTCATCCACGAGCTGTGCCATCTCCGCGAGCTGAATCACTCGAAGCGGTTCTGGGCACTCCTCGCCGACGCCATGCCCGGCTGGGAGGAGCACGCTGAGTGGCTGCGCGAGCATTCGAATGAGGTCGGGTCCTACCGACCTCGACTTCCCGGCTGAGGCAATACTGGTTTCGTGACTTCCGAGATGCTTCTCCCGCTGCGACTTGCGCTCGCCCAGTTCAACCCGACGGTCGGCGACGTCGAGGGCAACGCGGCGAAGGCGGTCGGGTGGATCGAGCGAGCGCGGGACGAGGGCGCCGGCCTCGTGGTCCTACCCGAGCTGTGCATCCCGGGCTACCCGGCGGAGGACCTCTATCTGAAGGCGCACTTCATTGACGCGAACCGGGAAGCGGTGGAAGAGGTCGCGCGCTCCGCCGACGGGATCGTCGCCCTGGTCGGTTTTGCCGAGCCCGCCGAGGCGGCCGATGACCGCCGTGCCTACAACGCGCTGGCGGTATTGGCCGACGGACGCTTGCAGTCGACGTATCGCAAGATCCGGCTCCCGAACTACGCCGTCTTCGATGAGCAGCGCTACTTCGTGCCGGGATCCGATGCCGCGGTCCTCAAGGTGGATGGAACGCAGATCGGGTTGACGATCTGCGAGGACTGCTGGGTCGAGGGGCCGCCGGCCTCGCTCGAGGTCGAGCAGGGCGCGACCTTGATCGTCAATCCGTCCGGCTCGCCGTATCACCGCGGCAAGGGCCGGGAGCGCGAGATCATGTTCCGTGACCGCGCCCGCGCCTACGGCGTCCACTTCGCGTTCTGCAACATGGTCGGAGGACAGGACGAGCTGATCTTCGACGGCCAGAGCGTCGTGATCGGCCCCGACGGGAGGCTGCTCGCCCGCGCCCGGCAGTTCGAGGAGGAGCTCCTGGTCTGCGACATCCCGCCCGGCGGGCGGTCGCAGACCGCCCCCGTGGCCGAAGCCCTCCCTGATCTCGGCGAGGTCTACGGGGCCCTCGTGCTCGGGCTGCGCGACTACGTCATCAAGAACGGGTTCCGGCATGTCGGAGTGGCCGTGTCGGGCGGGATCGACTCCGCCCTGGTGGCGATGGTCGCCGCGGACGCGATCGGCGCCGACCACGTGAGCTGCGTCGTCATGCCCTCCCCCCACTCCAGCGATGAGACACAGGGGGACGCTCGGGCGATCGCCCGCAATCTCGGCACCGAGCTCCTCGAGATACCGATCGCCCCGATGATGGACGGCTACGAGGTGGCCCTCGATTCGATCGCCACCGGGGCCGCGAACGATGCCGCGACGGAGACGGCCGGAGACATGCCGCGTGATCCCGCGAGGCCCTCGGAGCCCGACATCGCCGCGGAGAACATCCAGGCGCGCATTCGCGGCAACCTGATGATGGCGCTCTCGAACAAGCACGGGTGGCTGGTCCTCACCACGGGGAACAAGAGCGAGATGTCGGTCGGTTACGCGACGCTCTACGGCGACATGGCGGGCGGGTTCGCGGTGATCAAGGACGTCCCGAAGACCCTCGTCTATGAGCTGGTGCGCCACCGCAACGAGAGAGCGGGAACCGAGCTCGTCCCGACAAGCGTGATCGAGCGCGCCCCTTCCGCAGAGCTCCGTCCCGGCCAGCTCGACAGCGACTCGCTCCCCGCTTACGAGATCCTCGACGCGATCCTCGCCGGCTACGTCGAGCGCGACGAGGGCAGCGAGGAGCTTGCCAGGGCGGGCCTGCCTGCGGATGAGGTCGATCGTGTGATCGGCATGGTCGACCGCTCCGAGTACAAGCGCCGCCAGGCGCCACCAGGAATCCGGATCACACCCAAGGCATTCGGGCGAGATCGCCGGCTGCCGATCACCAACCGGTTCGGGGGCTGAGCTCCGGGTCGGCTTGTTTGGATAGCGGTACCGAGGGGAAGGTTCAAGGAAGACCCCGACAGGAAGGGATTTCCATGTCCACAGTTCTGATCATCGTGATCGTCATCGTCGCCCTGATCGCCGTGGCGCTGATCTACTCCGCATCGAAGAAATCCGGTGCTCGCAAGGAGACCGCCCGCCTGCAGGTCGATGCCAAGGCCGATGATGCAGAGCATCACCGCGAAGAGGCGAACCGTCGCCGGACCGAGGCCGCAGTCGCCGAAGAGCGCGCCAAGCGCCAGGCCGCAGAGGCGGACCTCCACGAGGAAAAGGCCGCTGGTCGCGACAGAGAGGTCGAGGGCGAGCGCTGAGCGTTCGCTGGGTCAGATTCCGGCCGGAGTCGGCCGCACCGCGACCGTCATCCGCGCGAGTGCGCAGACCCGGTCCTCGGTGTCGTACACCTCGGCGTCCCAGACCCAGGTCGTGCGGCCGCGGTGGCGCGCCACGGCGCGAACCTCGATCGCACCCTCGGTGACGGGACGCAGGAAGCTCACGTCAATCGATTGACCAATCGCCACCATGCCCGACTCGTAGTTCGCGATCGCGGTGGCTCGTGAGCAGACGCTCTCCACGACCGCGGACATCACCCCACCGTGCAGGAGCCCGATCGGCTGGCGCAGGTCGTCGCGGACCGCCACGCGTGCACGGGCGTGGTCGGGATCGTCGTCGAGCCACTCCGTTCGGAGCAGCTCGTCGAAGGGCGAGGTTCGCTCGGTGACGTCGTCGGCGCTCCCGGGCGGCATCAAGCGCACATTATGGCCTCAGGCTCCTCAGGACTTAACGCAGAGTGCGCCAAGGTTCGCCCGCAATCCGTAGGCTTTCCGCCGTGGCCCTCACAGAAGACCAGCGAGCGATGCTCCAGCTGCTACTGCAGAGCGGGCAGAGCTACGAGGACATCGGCTCCCTGCTCGGCTCCGATGTCGACGAGGTAAGGCAACGTGCAAGGGCGGCATTCACCGAGATGGGCGGTCGGGATCCCGACGGCGAGGTGTCACTCACGGATTACCTCCTCGGGCAGGCCGACCCGATCGGGCGCGCGGACGCCGCCCGTCACCTGCAATCAGACCCTGAGGCCAACGCCCTCGCGACCAAGCTGGCCGCACAGCTCCGCCTGATCGCCCCCGGCGCCGATCTCCCCGACATCCCTTTACCTCGCGAAAAGCGAGGAGGGAGCCCGACCAAACCTGCCGCGGCAGCCGCCGGCAGCACCGCATCCGCACCACCGGCCGAGAAGGCACCCCGGTTCGGCCCGGGTTCCCTCGGCGGCGACAGTCGAGGCGGCACCTCCGGCTCGGCGCTGTCCGGTTCACAGAAGCGCCTCATCGGCGCGCTCGGGGCCGGCGCGGTGGTGGTCCTGATCGTCGTGCTTCTCGTCACCGGCGTGTTCGGCGGGGGCGATGACAACAAGAGTTCGGACACCTCATCGGCCTCATCGGGTGACACGACTTCGTCGGACTCCCAGAACGCCGCGAACACGACGCCGAGCCAGGGGAACAACGTCGTCGGCGCCGTCCTCAAGCCGGTGGGCGACGCGGACCCGGATGCGCTCGGCACCGCGGCCTTCGGCCGGGTCAAGAAAACCCCAGTCCTGCAGGTCGTCGTGAAGGGTCTCACGCCCACGGCAAAGGGCGAGAACTACTCGGTCTGGCTCTACCGGTCCGACCGCGCAGCATTCCGCCTCAGCGGCGTACGGGTGGGCAAGGAGGGCGGCATCGCCGCCCAGCTCCCGGTGCCCCAGCAGGTACTCCGCTTCATCTCCGACGGCACCTTCAACAAGATCGACATCTCGCTGACCAAGGACGCCGAGCTCAAGGCCGAGGCCAAGCGCGACCAGAAGCTGAAGAAGCTGACTCTCCGCCACCTCGGCGAGTCGGTCATGCAGGGCCCGATCACCGGGCCCGGCGTCACGACCGGCGCGACGGGCAGCGGCCCGACCGGCACCACCGGTCCGACGGGCCCGACCAGCCCGTAGCCCGGGTCAGGTTCGGCATGTAGTTCAGCCGAGCAGCTTGCCCGGGTTCATCACTCCGGCCGGGTCCAGGCGGTCCTTGACGGCCCTCAGTGCTTCCAGTCCCAGCTCGCCGACCTCGGCGGGCATGTAGGCAGCGTGGTCTGCGCCGACCGCGTGATGGTGGGTGATCGTGCCACCGGTCTTAACGATAGCCTCGCAGGCGGCGGTCTTGACGGATGCCCACTGCTCGAGCTCGGCGCCGCTGCGAGCTCGTGAGATGAAGGTGAAGTAGAGGGAGGCGCCATCCGCGTAGGCGTGAGAGATGTGGCAGAAGATGAGGCCCGGAGTGCCCTGGGCCTCGAGCGCCGAGCGCAGCGCTCCGCCCACCGCTTTGTAGAGCTCGCCCAGCCGAGTCCAGGTGTGGGCGGTCTCCAGGGTTTCGACCATTGCTCCGGCGTCCATCAGAGTGTCGCGCATGTAGGGCCCGGAGTAGCGGCCGTGTTCCCAGGAGCGACCTGCCTTGCGGCCGATCGGGACCGCCCCACCGCTTCGCAGAACCCGCCCGGCGAGTGCGTGCCGGCGGGCAACCGACTCGCCCTCGCCCTCCACCCCCACGATCATCAGGCAGCCGTTGCGTCGTCGGCGCAGGCCCAGGTAGCGTTTGAAGAGCGCCCCGGACGCCCCCCGTGGGCCCGAGAGCTGCAGGGAGACCCGCGTCTCCTCCTCATCGGAGAGCCTGATGACGTCCGGCTGCGTGCCCGACTGGGCCATCGTGCGGATGATCTCCGAGCCGGCCTCGAAGCTCTCCGCGAACCACCCCTCGAAGACGCGGTCCCTGGGTACCGGGCGGATCCGGACCGTGACGTCCGGAATCACGCCGAGCACGCCCTCAGAGCCGATGACCAGCTCGCGCAGGGCGGGCCCAGCGGCGGTGTGCGGGGTCTCCCCCGTCTCGATCGTGCCCGCCGGAGTGACCATTCGCACCGAGCTGACCATCGAGTCGAAGCGCCCGTAGCCGCTCGAGGACTGCCCGGCCGAGCGCGTTGCCGCGAACCCGCCGATCGTGGCGTACTCGAAGGACTGGGGGAAGTGGCCTAGGGTCATCCCCGCGGCTCCGAGCGCCGCCTCGGCCTCCGGGCCGCGCAGCCCCGCGCCGAGCTGCGCCGTCAGCGAGCGGGAGTCGATGTCAACTCCCCGCAGGCGCACCAGATCGAGACTGATGACGCGGGCGTGCGGGCCGCGAAGGGGCTCGACGCCGCCGACCACGCTGGTTCCTCCGCCGAACGGAACCACGGCGATGCGTTCGGAGACGCAGACATCGAGCACCCGGGCGAGCTCCCCCGTCGAGCCTGGCGAGACGATCGCATCCGGGGCATCGTCGAGGTGGCCCGAGCGCAAGCGGACCAGGTCCGCGTAGCCCTTGCCCGCCGCATGCCGCACCCGGTCCTCGGACGAGGTCGACACGTTCTCCTCCCCGACGGCGGCGGCGATGGTCCTGGGCAGCCGCTCGGCCGGAGGCAGCGTCACCGCTGAGATCGTCGATGGCCGCGGCGAGGGCGTCAGCTCTCCGACGGCCTCGCGCAGGACGGCCCTTGCGCCCTTGTCGAGCTCGGCCGGCACGTTCGGGTCGCCCCAGCCCCACCAACGGGCGTCACGACGGGGCCCGGCCGGCTCGCCGCTCACGACTCATCCCCTGACTCGTCCCCGACCAGCGCACGCTCCAGGCCGTCGAGCGCCTCCTCGAGGATCGTGCCCTGGCCGTGGCTCATCAGCGGCGACCCGATGCGCGAGAGCCCTCTCAGCGTCTGGCGCGAGGTCATGGACACCCTGGTCCCCGTTCCATCCGGTTCCAGGTTAATCTCGATCTCGGACTTGCGCAGATGGCGCTCGAACGGCGTGTCGGCGAGCTGCTGCTCCCAGACATAGCGCTCACCCTCGGCTGAGCTGATGCATCGGTAGTCGGCGCGAACGCCGCGCCCCTCCCCGGTCCGCAGCACCTTCGTCCACTGGCTGCGGCGGCCCGCCGAGGTGCGGTCGACATTCTCGACGCGCATCGTCCGCGGCCACCAGCGCGGCAGGCTGTGCGGGTCGGCCACCAGACGCCAGACCTCGGCGGGCGGGGCCTCGATGGTGCGGCGTCGCGTCGCGCGGGGCACGACGCCGGGTCAATCTCCTGCCAGCCGGCGGAGATCGCGGACCAGGAGGAGGTGTTTGAGGTGGCTGACCGTGGCGGCGAGGCTCTCCAGGCTCTCGAGCGCCTCCTTGCGGCGCTGCGGGTTGCGCGAGCGCAGTGACGGTCCGAGCAGGGCTTCGAGGAGGTTTGATTCACGATCGGCCGACGAGCGGAACAC
>JBBSQE010000103.1:0-10929 GCA_038258095.1 Solirubrobacterales bacterium
CAGCTTCATCCTCGGTGGGATCAGCGGCGTGATGATCGCGATGGTGCCGATCGACATCCACGTCACCGACACCTACTTCATCGTCGCCCACATCCACTTCGTCCTCTTCGCCGGCTCTGTCTTCACGATCTTCGCCGGCATCTACCACTGGTTCCCGAAGATCACCGGCCGGATGTATGACGAGAAGCTGGGCCGTGTCCACTTCTGGCTGACCCTCGTCGGGACCTGGGGGACGTTCGTGCCGATGCACTGGATCGGGATGGACGGGATGCCGCGCCGGGTGGCCGACTATGCCCAGCAGTTCGGCGACTGGAACCTGCTGATCAGCGTTTTCGCCTTCTTGCTCGGTCTCGCCCAGCTCGTCTTCCTCTACAACATGGTCGTCAGTTGGCGCTTCGGCCCGCGCGCCGAGGCGAACCCCTGGAGGGCGAAGTCGATCGAGTGGCAGGTCTCCTCGCCTCCGCCACGCTTCAACTTCGACCAGATTCCCAGAGTCGTCGGCGGCCCGTACGAATACGGAGTGCCCGGCGCGGTGCACGCCGTGATGGACGGGAGCCTGCCCAGCAGGGAGTCCGGGGGCGAGAAGGCGGCGGTGCCGGCGGGAAGCGCGCCGTCGCCCGGTTGACAACCCGGGATCGTCCGACTGACAACCGGGGGACCTACTCATCCATCTCTGGCGCGCTCGGTGGCCGAAGTGTGACCCGGCCCCCACCAGCTGAGCGCGAAACGCGGGACCGAGCTGCGCATCTCAGGACCTCGCGAAGGGTTCCTCCATGTGCTCGCCGACGCCCAATCCGCGAGCGTCGAGTGCGGCTCGGAGCTTGCGCCGGGCGTCATGGACCGTCTTGTAGAGAGCCCCGCGGGTTGTGTCGAGCCGCTCAGCAAGGACATCGATCGGAACGTCGTTGAGCGTGGTGGCGACGAGAACATCGCGCTGATGTGGGCTGAGGTCGCGTTCGATCGCATCCTGCAGAGCCACGAAGAGCTCTGCGGTCTCGCAGTCTCGCGGCGGGCCGGAATGCTCGTCCGGGATCAGGGCCCAGCCTTCAGGCTCGAGTCGGACCTCTCGTCTCTGCCAGGCTCGGTGACGAACCGTCGTCGCGGCCTCCAGCAGCGCGAACTTGTATGCCCAGGTGGTGAACCTGCTCTCACCCCGGAAGTCGCCGAGCTTGCTCAGAACGGCAACCAGGGCATCGTCCGCAGCTTGCTGCGCAAGGTCGTCGCCATCGTTGTCCCGTGTCCGCGCGACGATCATGCCTCTGCGGCGGTTGACCTCGAATCGCGCGGCTTTCAGGAGCAGAGAGTGCAACTCTTCGATCGCCGTCCGGCGCTTGGGCCCGTCGGCGCTCAGGCTGTCAATCCAGGCGCGCGACTCGAGGTCGAGGCCCGGACCCGGCCGGACCGGCCTCTGGCGCGTCGCCGGTGTGAGCACGGGGGCTTCGTCGACGGATTCCACGGGACCAGCATGACGCGCCGGCGCCGTAGAAAACATGGGTCCCGATGCCCATTCGCCGGCAACGCGAAGGTCCCGCGAAACCCGGGAGGTAAGACCCGCGGCCTCAGTCGACGCTATTTCTTCCCAGCACTCGTCAAGTCTCCATCAACGCAGGGACGACTCGACCACCGAAGGCAGCGCAAAGTGCGGGAACTTCGTTTAGGCCCGGCCCGACGGCCAACCGGCAGACGGATCAGGCGCCGTCGTGGGGCAGGAGCGAGCTGGTCGGCGATCTGCCCTTCGACCCGCTGGACGCCGGTCGCCATGGAGGCGTGTGGAGGGAGACGCTTGCGCTTCGCTCCGATTGCGGGCGATCGACAACCGTCCCCAGACATATCCTGGGAACGGTTGCGGGTAGCTCGCCCGCCGGCACATCGACAACCGTTCCCAGGTTGGGTGGCGGCCGGGAGGGAGGGAGACCTTATCCGGGTCGAGAGCCACCACCAGGGTTTCCGCAGGAAGCTCTGCGCTGACCAGATCCATGAGCAACCTCCCTCTCTTGGGATCAGAAGGAGAAAGACCCTCCCCGATGGCGCGGGGAGGGTCTCCTCAAGCCGGTTGTCTTTCAGCTATGAGTTGACCATGAGCCATTGCCACCCGGTCGAGATCAAGGTGCTTGGCCCGTTTCGACTCGATCTCACGGTCTGGGCGTTGCGCCGACGCCCGCACAACGCCATCGACCGCTGGGACGAGTCCACCTATCGACGCGTGGTGGGTGGCGACGATGGTGGAGCGTTTGGCATGTCCGTGAAGCAGGGCTCCGAAGCCTCGCAACTCTCAGTTGGCCTTGCCGGTGGTGGCGTCGACGAGGCTGCCAGGCGTGTCGCACGCGGCGCCGCGAACAGGCTCCTCGGCCTGGATCTGGATCTCTCGGACTTCGGGTCGATGGCCGCCCGCGACCCGTTGCTCGGACCGCTGGCATCGCGCATGCGGGGGCTCAGGCCCCCGCGCTTTCTCACCGCCTTCGAGGCTCTGGTCAACGGGATCGCCTGTCAGCAGCTTTCTCTCACGGTGGGGATTCATCTGCTCAATCGTCTCGCGGCAGATCGCGGACGACCACTTGCCGACGACCCCCGTGCCGCGCGTTCCTTCCCAGGCCCGGAGGAGCTCGCGACCGCACAACCAGACGAGCTGAGACGTCACGGGTTCAGCTACGCCAAGGCCAGCACGATCGTTGAGGTCGCCCGGTCAGTGGCCGGCGGAACGCTCGACCTCGAGAGCCTGGACCAGCTTGACGATTCGGCGGCGATGGAACGTTTGACCGACCTGCGCGGCATCGGACGCTGGACCGCGGAGTACGTTCTTCTCCGCGGTCTGGGCCGGCTGCATGTCTTTCCCGGCGATGACGTCGGTGCCCACAACAAGCTCAGGCGCCTGTTCGGCATCGATACCGCGCTGGATCACGACAGGGTGCAGCAATTGGTTGCGCCCTGGCACCCCTACGCAGGCTTTGTGTACTTCCATCTGCTCCTCGACTCGCTGGCTTCGACCGGCGTCGTGGAGCGAATGGAACCCGCCGGATAGGCGGACGGGTGCCGGGCAGCGTCGGTGGTTGTCAGCCCGACCCAGCGGGACTCCGGTGCAGGCAGGCACTGCGCCTGCACCGGAGCGAGCCGAGGGCCTGTGCTTACGCGACCGCCCCGTGTCGGACCGACTCGGCCTCTCGGTGATCGGTTGAATCAGCGACCGTGCCGTTGACAGCTTCGGTTGTCCCGGGCGAGTCGACGGAGTCGACGCCCGCGAGGCGAAACAACGTCAGGGCGGCGAGCAGGAGTCCGAAGTCGCGCAAGGCGATGTCTCCGTAGCCGCCGACGAGCAGAAGGCTGACGATGATGCCCGCCAGCCAGCCGGCGACGAGAAGGCCTCCGAACCGAGGTGTGATCAGGACGACGATCCCCGCCAGGATCTCTACGACGCCAACGGCGTACATGGCGTCCTGGGCATTGCCCGGGATGATGTCGTTGAACTGGGTGGCGAGGTAGGCGGTCCAGTTGTCGTTCATGACCCCGGCGAACTTGTCGATGCCCATCAGGATCGGCAGCACGACGAAGCCGATCCGCAGCAGGGTGAATGCCTGGGTCACGGGCTCGTTTCGCAGTCGCGCCATTGAGGGGAAGGGGATCGGCCGCAGGGTGGCGGCGATGGCGTTCATTGATGTGTCTCCTTTCGAAGGGTGGTCGCTTGCTTAGCGATCACCGGCAGCCGGGTCTTACCCGGGTCCCCCTTCCGGGCGAGAGCCGGTCGGCGGTTCGAGTTTCGAGTGCCGGTCGCGGTTTGCCCGGGCTCCTCACCCTTGCGATACTCACGGCATCGACACCATCCTGCAACGGCTCCGGGTGGATCTGCCCATTGTTCAGGCCGGCATGGGTGGCGGGCTGGCCGGGCATCAGCTTGCTGTCGCGACCTCCGCGGCCGGCGGCCTTGGCACGATCGGCTTCCTGGCTCCGCACGACTTGAGAAGTGAGATCGCCGCCGGGCGCCGCGTGAGCGACCGACCGTTGGCCGCCAACCTGCTGCTGCCCTTCGCGCGCCGTCGTCACTTCGATGCGGCGTCCGAGGCTGACGTGGTCGTCACCTTCTGGGGAAGCCCAAGGCGCCGGACCGCCAAGCCGTGGATCCACCAGTGCGGCTCCGTGGAGGAGGCTGTGGCGGCTCGCGAGGCCGGAGCCGATGCGGTGATCGCCCAGGGGGCCGAGGCAGGTGGCCACGTTCGCGGGTCGCTACCGGCGCCGGTGTTACTCGCTCGGGTCCGCGAGGCGGTGCCCGACGACTACCCGGTCCTCTCGGCTGGAGGCATCGCCGACGCCTCCGACGTCAGGGCCCGCATCGCCGCCGGAGCGGAGGCCGTCGTCTGCGGCACGCGCTTCCTGCTGACCGACGAGAGTGGCGCCCACCCCGCCTACAAGGCGCGGCTGCTCGAGGCGCGGGATACCGTCCTGACCGAGCTCTTCGGCACCGGCTGGCCGGCGCCGCACCGCGTCGTTCCGAACGAGGCCACCGATCGCTGGCTGCGGCGCGGCTCGCGAGGCCCCGGCTGGCTGCGCGTGTTTCACAGAGCAACCTCGCCGGCCCTCTCCAGGTTGCCGGTTCCCGTCCAGTTCCGCCTCGCGGCCACGCAGAAGGCGAGCCGGCCGATGTTCGGGCCGGCGGCCGCGACAATTGACGGCCCGCCAAACCTGATCGACGCTGGACCGCTCTACGCCGGGGAATGCGTCGACCGAATCAGTGACATCCGCCCCGCCGGAGAGATCGTCCAGGAGCTCGCCGCTTAGAGACCATCGGAAAGTTTCCTGGCCAGGGCCCCGGGGACGATAGAGTGGCGATCGATTAAATGATTGCATGGCAAACCGAGTTCGTCGATGAACTTGGACCGGGTCCACCGGCGGGCCGAGGCATTCCAAGGTGAGCGAACCGCGAGGATTCGAAGGGCCGTTGCTGGAGGCGCATCGTTTTCTGCGCCGTGGCCCCGTTTCGGAGGAGAACTGGAGCCAACTGGTCGCCAAGGACCGTGATTGGGAACGCTCCTACCGTGGTCGCTGGGCGCACGACAAGGTGGTGCGCTCGACGCACGGCGTCAACTGCACCGGTTCGTGCTCGTGGAACGTCTACGTCAAGGATGGCCTGATCACCTGGGAGTCCCAGGCGACTGATTATCCGTCGACCGGCCCGGAGATGCCGGAGTACGAGCCGCGCGGCTGTCCTCGCGGGGCGTCGTTCTCCTGGTACACCTACTCGCCGCTGCGGCTCAAGTACCCCTACGTGAGGGGCAGCCTGCTGGCGATGTTCCGCGAGGCCCGCGAGCGCCTCGGCGACCCGGTCGACGCGTGGGCGGAGATCGTCGACGATCCGGAGAAGAAGCGCCTCTACCAGCGCCACCGCGGCAAGGGCGGCTTCGTGCGTGCCTCCTGGGATGAGGCGGTGGAGATGATCGCCGCTGCCCATGTGCACACGATCAAGCGCCACGGACCGGATCGCTGCGTGGGCTTCACTCCGATTCCCGCGATGTCGATGGCCTCCTATGCGGCCGGGACGCGCTTCCTGTCGCTGATCGGCGGCGTCATCCTCTCCTTCTACGACTGGTACGCGGACCTGCCACCGGCGTCGCCGCAGACCTTCGGCGACCAAACCGACGTGCCGGAGTCGGGGGACTGGTTCAACGCCGGCTACCTGATGATCTGGGGCACCAACCTCCCCACGACCCGGACGCCGGATGCCCACTTCATGACCGAGGCCCGCTATCGCGGCCAGAAGGTCGTCGTCGTGTCGCCCGATTACGCCGAACACACCAAGTTCGCCGACCACTGGCTCGCCGCCGAACCGGGCTCGGACGGAGCGCTGGCGATGGCGATGGGCCACGTGATCCTGAAGGAGTTCTACGTCGACCGCTCGGTGCCCTACTTCCGTGACTACGCGCGCCGGTTCACGGACCTCCCTTCGTTGGTCACCCTGCGCGAGCGCGACGGGGCCTACGTCCCCGACCGGCTGCTGCGGGCCTCGGATCTCGAGTCCGCCGGTGGCGAACCCGAACATGCTGAGTGGAAGCCGGTGGTGCTCGACGAGCGCAACGGGCAGCCGGTGGTCCCCAACGGTTCGGTCGGTCACCGCTACGGCGCGCCGGGGCGGTGGAACCTGCGCCTGGACGGAATCGAGCCGGCGCTGACACTGCTCGGACGGGCGGACGAGGCCGTCCCCATCGATCTGCCGCGCTTCGATGTCGGCAAGAGCGAGGGCGGCACCTCGGTCCGGCGTGGAGTGCCGGCGATGCGGATCGGCGGCCGGCTGGTGACCACCGTGCTCGACCTGACCCTGGCCCACTACGGGGTTGCGCGGGAGGGCCTGCCCGGGGACTGGCCGGCCGACTACGACGATCAGGGGCCATGCACGCCCGCCTGGCAGGAGCCGATCACCGGTGTCGACCGCCACCTGGTCGCTCGCGTTGCACGAGAATTCGCCCGCAACGCCGAGGTCACCGAGGGCCGCTCGATGATCGCGATGGGGGCGGGCACCAACCACTGGTTTCACTCCGATCAGGTCTATCGGACCTTCCTGGCGCTGCTGATGCTCTGTGGCTGCGAGGGGGTCAACGGCGGTGGCTGGGCCCATTACGTGGGTCAGGAGAAGGTGCGTCCGCTGGCCGGCTGGCAGACGCTCGCCTTTGCGCTCGACTGGGTGCGCCCGCCGCGCCACCAGTCGGGCACCCCGTTCTTTTACCTCGCCACCGACCAGTGGCGCTACGAGCGCCACCGGCCGTCCGACCTTGCCTCTCCTCTCGGTGAAGGCCTGCTCGATGGCCGCCACATCGTCGATGTGAACGCCCTCGGCGCGCGTCTCGGCTGGCTGCCGTCGTACCCGAGCTTTGACCGCAGCACCCTCGACCTCGCCGACGAGGCCGAGGAGGCCGGCGTCGAGCCGGCCGACCACGTGGTCAACGAGCTGCGCGAGGGACGGCTGGGCTTCGCCTGCGAGGACCCCGACGCGCCCGGCAACCATCCGAAGGTGATGACCGTGTGGCGCTCGAACCTGCTCGGCTCGTCGGGCAAGGGGCACGAGTACTTCCTCAAGCACCTGCTGGGCACGACCGAGAACGCGGTGCGGGCGGAGGAGTCGCCCCCCGAGCTGCGCCCGAGCGAGGTGGTCTGGCGCGACGAGGCCCCCGAAGGCAAGCTCGACCTGCTGACCACGATCGACTTCCGGATGACCAGCAACGCGCTGTTCTCCGATGTCGTCCTGCCGGCTGCGACCTGGTATGAGAAGTACGACCTCTCCTCGACCGACCTGCACCCGTTCGTACACACGTTCAACCAGGCGGTACCCCCGCCGTGGGAGAACAAGACCGACTGGGACACCTTCGCTCGCGTCTCCGAGCGCTTTGCGGAGCTCGCAGAGCGTCATCTCGGCGTTCGCCGCGACGTGATCGCGGCTCCGCTCATGCACGACAGCGCCGACGAGATCGCCCAGCCGATGGGCGAGGTCCGTGACTGGCGAGCCGGGGAGTGCGATCCGATCCCGGGCGAGACGATGCCGAAGCTGATCGTGGTCGAGCGCGACTACCCGAGCGTGGGTGAGAAGTGGCGCGCGCTCGGACCCCTGGTCGAGGAGCTCGGCACCGCGGTCAAGGGCGCAAGCTGGGTCGCCGATGACGAGGTGGCCGAGCTCCGTGCCGCCAACGGCGCGATCCGGGGCGGGGTTGCCGACGGGCGCCCCTCGCTGGAGCGCGTGGAGCACGCCTGCGAGGCGATCCTGGCGCTTTCGGGCACGACCAACGGCCGCCTGGCGGTGCAGGGCTTCGAGTCCCTCGAGCGGACGACCGGCGTGGAGCTGGCGGACCTCGCCGGCACCCGCGCCGGCGACCGGATCACCTTCCAGGATGCCCAGGTCCAGCCGCGCACCGTGATCACCTCGCCAGAGTGGTCGGGCATCGAGGCCCACGGGCGCCGCTACTCCCCGTTCACCACCAACGTTGAGCGTGACAAACCGTGGCACACGCTTTCGGGGCGCCAGCATTTTTACCTCGACCACGCCTGGATGCTCGAGCTCGGCGAGGGCCTGCCGGTATTCCGGCCGCCGCTGCACCACCGCGTGATCTTCGGGGACCAGCGCGAGCAGGATGGCACCGACCGTCGCGAGCTCACCTTGCGTTACCTGACGCCGCACTCGAAGTGGTCGATCCATTCCGAGTATCAGGACAACCTCTACATGCTGACCCTGTTTCGCGGCGGCGGCGTGCTGTGGATCAGCCGCGAGGACGCCGAATCGCTCGAGATCGCCGACAACGACTGGGTCGAGGCCTACAACCGCAACGGCGTCGTTGCCTGCCGGGCGGCCGTCTCGCACCGGATCCCGGAGGGGACGTGCCTGATGTACCACGCCAAGGACCGCCACTTGGGCGTCCCCTTGACCGAGCTCGGGGGCAAGCGCGGCGGGACCGACAACTCCCTGACCAGGATCGTGATGAAGCCGACCCACTTCATCGGCGGCTACGCCCAGCTCTCCTTTGGTTTCAACTACTACGGCCCGACGGGCTCGCAGCGCGACGAGGTCACCGTGCTGCGCAAGCGCGAGGCGGAGGTGAGGTTCGAATGAAGATCCGCGCCCAGGTGGGGATGGTGATGAATCTCGACAAGTGCATCGGCTGTCACACCTGTTCTGTCACCTGCAAGCAGGTCTGGACCAACCGGCCCGGGGCCGAGTACATGTGGTTCAACGACGTTGAGACCAAGCCGGGCGTCGGCTATCCGAAGCGCTGGGAGGACCAGGAACGCTGGCAGGGGGGGTGGGAACTCGACCGAAAGGGCCGGCTGCGCCTGAAGGCCGGCGGGCGGCTCAAGAAGCTGTTGAACATCTTCTCCAACCCCGACATGCCGCAGATCGATGACTACTACGAGCCCTGGACCTACGACTACGAGAAGCTGATCAGCGCGCCATTGTCCGAGCACGACCCCGTTGCCCGGGCCCGCTCGCAGCTCAGCGGCAAGCAACTCGACGAGATCCAGTGGGGACCGAACTGGGACGACAACCTCGCCGGTGCCCCGGAGCGCATTCACGAGGACCCGCTCACCGATGGCATCCAGGAGCAGGTCAAGGCCTCCTACGAGGAGGCGTTCATGTTCTACCTGCCGCGGATCTGCGAGCACTGCCTGAACCCGTCGTGCGTTGCCTCGTGTCCGTCCGGGGCGATGTACAAGCGTGACGAAGACGGGATCGTGCTCGTCGATCAGGCCAAGTGCCGGGGCTGGCGCTTCTGCGTCTCGGGCTGTCCGTACAAGAAGGTCTACTTCAACCACCGCACCGGCAAGGCCGAGAAATGCACGCTCTGCTACCCGCGGATCGAGGCCGGCCAGCCGACGATCTGCTCGGAGACGTGCGTCGGGCGGATCCGCTACATCGGCCTCGTTCTCTACGACTCCGACCGCGTCGAGGCCGCGGCATCGGTTCCCGACGAGCACGACCTGCTCGACGCCCAGCGCGAGGTCTTTCTCGATCCCGAGGATCCGGGTGTCCGCGAGCAGGCCGCCCGCGACGGCATCCCCGACGACTGGATCGAGGCAGCCCGGCGCTCTCCGGTGTACGCGCTCGCGCACCGCTACCGGGTTGCCCTGCCGCTGCACCCCGAATACCGCACCCTGCCGATGGTCTGGTACGTGCCACCGCTGTCTCCGATCGTCAACAGCCTCGAGACGGACGGCTACGAGGCCGACCCCGACCAGGTCTTCCCCGCGATCGAGTCGATGCGGATCCCGGTCGACTACCTCGCCAACCTGCTTGCAGCCGGCGATGGCGAGGTGATCCGCGACGTGTTGCGGCGGCTCGCCGCGATGCGCGGCCACATGCGCAAGCGCGAGGTGCTGGGTGAGCATGACGAGGCGATCGCCGAGGCCGGCGGGATGACGGTGACCGAGGTCGAGGACATGTACCGGCTGCTCGCCATCGCCAAGTACGACGACCGCTACGTGATCCCACAGGCCCACGCCGAACTCGGTGAGCGGCTGATGGAGCAACAGGGCACCTGCGGCCTCGACTTCGAGGGCGGTCCGGGAAACTGCGGCGCTGTCGGCCCCGATCCGAATGCCGATACCGCCGGGTTCATGCTCACCGAGGATGAGCCGGTCGAGCTCGACATCGTCCAGATGCTCGGCAAGCGCTCTGCGGACGACGGAAGCATCGATCGATGACACGGCGCGGTCGCCGGCGGTCGGAGGCGGCCACCGTGTATCGACTCTGTTCGCTGCTCCTGCAGTACCCGGATGAGTGGCTGCTCGAGCACCGCGGGGACTTCGAGGGGACCGTCTCCGATCTGTCCCATGTTCCCACCGCCACCTCGATCGGACGGTTTCTCCGGTGGCTGGCCGAGACCGACCCGCTGGTAGTGGCCCAGCACTACGTGGAGACGATCGATTTGGACAAGCGCTCCGGCCTGTATCTGACCTTCTATGGCGAGGGCGACAAGCGCGAGCGCGGCTCGGCGCTGTTGCGCTTGAAACAGCTCTACCGCTCGGCCGGGCTTCCGCTGGAGGGAACCGAGCTTCCCGACTATCTGCCGGTGATGCTCGAGTTCGCCGCAGAAGCGCCGGATGGGCGTGGCGAGCTCGTCCTTCGTGAGCATCGCGCCGCGCTCGAGCTCGTGCGGTTGAGCTTGCGCGATCGCGAGAGCCCCTATGCCGACGTTGTCGGGGCCGTTTCGCGCACGCTCGGCGAACCCTCGGCGGCGGACCGCGCTCGTGTCGGCCGGCTGGTCGCCGGCGGGCCGCCGACCGAGCTCGTCGGCCTCGAGCCGTTCGCGCCACCCGAGGTGATGCCGACCGGTGAGGCTCACAGATGAACGCCGGCGAGACCCTGCTCTGGGTGATCCTTCCCTATGTCGCGATCACCCTGTTCATCGTCGGGCACTGGTGGCGGTATCGCACCGACCAGTTCGCCTGGACGAGCCGTTCGAC
>JBBSQE010000104.1:0-10907 GCA_038258095.1 Solirubrobacterales bacterium
GGTCGGGGGCGCTCCCGCCAGGAGCGACCGGTAGGCGAAGAACCCCGCGCCGGCGGCGACGAGCAGGAAGATCACGGCCTCGACGAAGAAGCCGAGCCAGATGTCACCCTCGAAGAAGAGGTCGTCAAGCAGCCAGGCGACGCCCTGCATGACCAGGATGAGGGCCAGGAAGGCGAACGCGCCGGCGACGATGCCGACGGCGGAGCCCTTGACGAGCTTCGTGACCTTCTCCGAGATCTCGGTCTTCGCGAGCTCGATCTCCTCGCGGACGAGAGCCGACGCCTTCTCGGAGACCTCGGCGACGAGCTCCCCGACGGGGCGGTCGGACGGATCGGGTGTGGGTGGGGGCTGGTAGGACACGGCGCTCAGTCGGGCGGATCTTCGTCGAAGATCCGCCGGTAGAGGATCGAGGCCACCCAGGCGGCGAGGATGCTCGCGGCTGCGCCGGTGGCGGCGAGCATGCCGCTCCAGGCGAGACGCTTGACGATGTCGTTGCTCATAGGTGTGACCCTTCCCGTTTGGAGCGTCCGAGTAAACCATCTCGGGACATCACGCAATCTCCAAGCCATCGCAGATCATCTCGACGACCATCGTCTTCGCTCGCTCGTAGTCCGCGTCGGAGGCGGGGATGAGCTCGAAGATCCATCCCGAGAGAAGCTGTTCGATCGCGCCGTAGAAGGACATCGAGGCGAAGATCGGGGCGATGTCGGTCCGGAACACACCATCCTCCTGTCCCTTGGCGACGATCCTCGCGATCGACTCGTAGGCGTGGCGGATCTCGGGGAGGTGCGTGCGGCCGAAGGAGTTGGCGGCGCGGGTCACCTCGACGATGATCACCTTCATCAGGTCGGGCTCGCGGCGGTAGGACTCGATGATGAACCCCGCCACGCGCTCGAGCTTCGACCGCGGCGGGATCGAGTTGTCGCGGTCGACCTCGTCGATCGCCGCGAGAAGCAGCGACCAACGCTCCGTGAACAGCTCGTTCAGCACGCGATCCTTCGACTTGAAGTAGTGGTAGACGAGGCCGTATGCGACGCCCGCCTCGTCGGCGATGTCGGAGACCCGGGTGGCGTGAAACCCCTGGCGGGCGAAGACGCAGATAGCGGCATCGAGGATCTGGCGCCGCTTGTCGGCGGCGGGAGCCTTCAGGTTGACGGGCTCGGCGTCAGGGCTCACGCGTAGACCTCCGGCCGGCGGTTGGCCAGCGACGGCAGCTCCTCGCGAACCCTCGCCATCGCGGCGAAGTCGAGGTCCGCGGCCACGAAGCACTCCTCGTCGGGCGCCGATGCGATCACGGTCCCCCATGGATCGACGATCGCCGAGTGGCCATACGAGTCGTAGTGGGGAGGCGCGGTGCCGATCTGGTTGGGGGCGAGGACGAAGAGCTGGTTCTCGATCGCTCGCGCGCGGAGCAGGATCTCCCAGTGGTCACGCCCGGTCGTCGACGTGAAAGCGGACGGGATGGTGACGAGCTGCGCTCCGCGAACGGCGAGGACGCGGTAGAGCTCGGGGAACCGGAGGTCGTAACAGACGCTCAGGCCGCAGACGATGCCGCCGAGCGGGGCGCTGACGATCTCGTCACCGGGCCGCTCTGACTCGGACTCGCGGTAGGCGACTCCCCCGACGTCCACGTCGAACATGTGGATCTTGCGGTAGACGGCGATGTCTTCCCCGCCGGGGCCGACGAGGACCGATGTGTTCGACGCCCTGGGATCGCCGGTGCGCTCGGGGATGCTGCCGGCGAGCAGGTGAATGCCGAGCTCTGCCGCCCAATCGCGGGCGGCGCTGAGGCTCGGACCGTCCAGGGGTTCGGCTCCGGCGATGAGCTTCTCCGAGGAGCCGAGGAGATTCCACTTCTCGGGCAGCACGACGACATCGGCGCCGTCGTCGGCGGCGGCGCGAACCAGCCGCTCGGCGACCTCGAGGTTGCGAGCCACTTCTGCGGTCGAGTTGAGCTGTACCGCGGCTGCGCGCAACGTTCTCCTCTCGTGCCGTTCGTCTTCCGTCTCCTGTGGGTCCGGAAGGCCGCTCAGCGGTGATTGACTGACCAGTCAGTCGGCTGGGCCGCAGTATAGGACCGGCATGGGGTGAGACCTGAACGACGTGCGGGGGGCTGGTGCCCGTGAGTGTCGTCACAGACGCCCCCCGGAACCCGTGACATCCGGGGTCATTCTCGCTAGAAGGGGGGAATGGCCCGATTTCGCAACCAGAGGCAGGCATCTGATGCCTACCGCCGCATGTTCGAGACCCGCACCGACGCCTGGCGCGAAGCCGGGTTGGGGGGCGAGGTCGAGCAACGCGACGTCAAGCGAGCTCGCGGGCAGCTGTTGCTGTTCAGCCTCCTGATCGCCGGCGTCCTCATCGTCTTCAGCCATCGCCGTGAGCTCTTCCCGGGTCTCGGGATGCCCGTCCGGGCCGCAACCGTCGGTGCCCTGGTGATCTTCGGGTGGGGATTCGCGATCGCGCTGGGCAGAGGGATGTCGCGAACGCTGTTCAGCCGCATGGACCCGGGCACCGCGGGCACGGTCGGCTTCGTAATCCGGCTCGCCACGATCATCGTCGTCTCCGTCGTCGCCCTGCGCATTGCCGGGCTCAACGCGAGGACGCTTGCGCTCGGAGGAGCATTCACCGCGGTCGTCCTCGGACTGGCGGCCCAGCAGACGCTCGGCAACCTCTTCGCCGGCATCGTCCTGCAGGGAACCAGGCCCTTCCGGGTCGGCGAGCGCGTGAAGCTGGTCGGCGGGCCGATGGCCGGATCGGTCGAGGGGACGGTCAGCTCACTCGGCCTGTTCTACACGCACTTCATCAAGGGCGCGGACCGGATGTACGTCCCCAACAGCGTCATCCTCAACCTCGCGGTCGTGCCGCTGCGCGAGCCGGACGGGGTCGAACTGAAGGCCCGCTTCGACGCCGGCACGAGCCCGGTCGAGATCCAGGGCCTGCTCACGCAGGCGATCACCGTGCCGACCCGCTACCCGCCGCACATCGCCCTCGAGGAGGTCGACCGCGACGAGACGGTCCTGCGCATCTCGGCGACGCCGGACGTCCCCTCGGAGGGCGGGAAGCTGGCCGAGCAGATTCTCGAGGTGGCGCGGTCAAACGGGCGAATCAATGGCGACGCCGCGGGCGCAGACCGGAACTAGCCGGTGCCCGTCGTTCGGGCGACGATCACGTCGAAGATGCGGTCGGGGATGAACTTCTTCACGCGCGCCTGGATCTTCGCGTCGCGTCCGACCAGGTAGCGCTTCTTCGGCTTGCCGGCGGTCAGCGCATCCTCGATGACGTCAGCGACCACCTGTGGCTCGACCCCGCGGTCCCCGGTCTTCGTCATCGTCTTCCTCATCTTCTGGAGGCGGGACTCGTAGAGTTCGCGGCCGCGCGGTGAAAGCTTCTCGAGAATCTCGTCGCCCTTGGCGTCGCCGCGGGCCCAAATGTCGGTGGCGACCGAGCCGGGCTCGACGATCACGACCTCGAGTCCCCACGGCCGCAGTTCCTGGCGCAGGCAGTCGCCCACGGCCTCCAGCCCGAACTTCGAAGCGTGGTAGGGGCCCATATAGGGGAAGGCGATGCGGCCGCCGATCGAGGTGATGAAGACGATCCGCCCCTTGCCGCGGCGCAACATCGGCAACATCGCCTGGGTGACCGCAACCTGAGCCGTGAGGTTGACGTCGATCTGGGCGCGGAACTCGTCCATCGGCAGGCACTCCAGCGGCCCCGGGATCGCGAGACCGGCGTTGTTGACGAGCCCGTCGAGGGCACCGCCCCCCAGCGCCTCCTCGATCTCCTCGGCGGCCGAGGCGACCGCGGCATCGTCGGTGATGTCGAGCAGGACCACGGCGAATCGGTCCGATGTCTGAGTCCGCAGCGCCTTCGCATCCTTCTCCTTGCGAACGCCCGCGAACACCCGCCAGCCGAGGGAGTCGAGGTGCAGTGCGGTGGCGCGGCCGATTCCCGACGAGGCGCCCGTGACGAGGACTGACTTCACCGGCTGAACCCTAGACCCCGAGGCCCCATTCCCCGCTGTCGATAGCAGTCCGCGTGCGGGGAATTGTGGCTTCAGGGCGGAGCGGGAGGAGATTCGAACCCACGGTACGGCGGGCCCGCACAGATGCTTCCGTCTTTGGGGCATCCGGTCACCCTCACACCGGGGGCCTGGTCGCCCGCCGCTGGGCTAAGCCGGGAGGCGGGAGTGCGAAGGCTGAGAAGCTCAAGGGTCGGGTAGTAGGCTTGGGTCAGCTGTTCGCCGGGTTCTCACCGCCCCTCTCCACCCTCCGAGCCGTTCAGATTCTCAGAGGGGGACGAGCAAGCGAGGCACCATCTCCGCTCCAGCGAAGGCTCTTGCCCGCCGGGAATCTCAAGGTTTAGCCTTTTCTTTCGACCGGGTGCTCGTCGGCTACGACGGCACCCCCGCGTCGGACGATGCCTTGGCGCTCGCCGACCACATCGCTCAACGCGCGGGCTCTGAGCTGACCGCCGTCGCCTGCCTCCCACGTCCCGGCGCGCTGCCGGCTGCGCGCCGGGGCCTGCTGAAAGAAGCAGCGGACCCCCTGTTCAGCCGAGCGCACAAGCAGATTCCGCGAGCGTCCTTCGAGACCATCGCAGTCGGGGACCCATCCCCCGTCCGGGCTCTGGGAGATGCCGCGTCGGAAATCGGGGCGAATCTCGTGGTGATCGGGTCCACCCATCGCGGACCCGTCGGTCGGGTCTACCCAGGAAGTGTCGGTGAGCGGCTTCTTCGGGACTCGACGGTTGCAGTCGCCGTCGCTCCCCACGACTACGCCTCCCACTTCCACGCGGATATCGGGCTGATCGGAGTCGCCTATGCCGGGACGCCTGAGTCCCGCTTGGCACTGGAAGCGGCGAAGCGGCTCGCTCTCCGCGTCGATGCCCGCCTCCGGGTCATGACGGTCATCGACCGCAGTGCGCGGAGCAGCGGCCGACAAGCTCTTTCCTCTGAGGCGACGGAGGAGCTTGAACGGCATCTGAGCGAGGTCGAGCGATTCCTCGGCCCAGAGGTAGACCGCGAGCTGAAGCTTCTCGACGGCGACCCCGCAGCAGCCCTGGCAACCCAGGGCGTCGAGACGGACATGCTGATCGTCGGTTCACGGGCCAACGGACCACTTGGTCGGATTGTCCGAGGCCGTGTTTCGAGCGAGCTGATGCGGACCGCCCCGTGTCCCTTGATCGTGGTGCCGCGGGCGGGATCCCCTGGGGGAGCCACGGGTCCCTCCTGGCTCGGCGGCGATCGGCTGCTCTGAACCAATGCGAGCGATGATCTTCGAGGGCGTTGACAGGACCCTTCGCGAGGTCGACCAGCCAACTCCTACCGCGGGTGAAGGTCAGCTCCTGTTGAAGGTCGAGGCCTGCGGCATCTGCCGCACCGATCTTCATCTGATCGATGGAGAGGTGGCGATCCGGGAGCCCCCACGAATCCTCAGTCACCAGATAGTCGGGCGGGTCGAGGGCGACGGCCGACGCGTTGGTGTGCCTTGGCTCGGCTGGACGTGCGGGGAGTGTCGCCAGTGCCTCGCCGGTCGGGAGAACCTCTGCGAGCGTGCAAGGTTCACGGGGTGCGACATCGACGGCGGTTTCGCCGAGTACGCAGTCGCCGACGAACGCTTCTGCTTCCCGATCCCCGACTCATTTCCGGATGTCCAAGCAGCCCGCTCCTGTGCGCCGGCCTGATCGGCTACCGGTCACTCCGCATGTGCGGGGACGTGGAGAGCTTGGGGATCTACGGCTTCGGGGCGGCGGCGCACATCGTCACGCAGGTAGCCGCCTCGCAGGGACGCAGGGTGTTGGCGTTCACCAGGCGGCGACATCGAGGGCCAGGAGTTCGCCCGCTCGATGGGCGCGGATTGGGCAGGTCCGTCGACGGAGTCCGGACCCGAGCCGCTCGACGCGGCAATTATCTTCGCTCCAGTCGGGGATCTCGTTCCAGCTGCACTCCAGGCAGTACGCCCGGCAGGAACGGTGGTCTGTGGAGATGAGGCAGATCCCTGCGTTCTCCTACGACCTTCTATGGGGCGAGCGCATCGTTCGCTCGGTCGCCAAGCTGACCCGCCGTGACGCCGAGGAGTTTCTCGAGCTCGCTCCCGAGGTTCCGGTCCGGACCGAAGCGACGACGTATCGGCTCGACCAGGCCAACGACGCCCTCGACGATCTACGCAACGGCCACTTCTCGGGTGCCGGTGTCCTCGTTCCCTGACTCCCAGCAGGCTGCGACCGAACGGCCGGACGAGCCGGGTTCGGTGATCGTCAGGCCGGTCGTCGCGGACGATCTTGCCGGCCTTGACTCACTCCTCGAATCGCTTGACTCAGAGTCGCGCTACATGCGCTGGTTCTCGCTCGGAACCGATGTACACCGAGCTGCTCTCTTGGCTGCCCATCCGACGACCGACAGCGCAGTGGGGCTCGTCGCGCTGGCACCCGACGGCGAGTTGATCGGCCACGCCGCATCGATCGCCGTCGACGAAGCCAGAGCGGAAGTCTGCTTTGAGGTGGCTGCTCGCTGGCGGCACCTCGGGATCGCCGGACGGCTGCTCGGTGAGCTCGTCCTCCGGGCATCGGAGCGCGGGCTCGAGGTGCTCGTCGCCCAGGTCTTGATGGAGAACGCTGACATGCTCGCTGTCTTTCGCGAGTACGGGCCCTGCCAGGAGCATCAGGAGTGTGGCGCGATCGATCTGGAACTGCGAATCGGCCCTCGCCCCTGATCTCTGGTCACCCGGCGAGCCGCCACTCGGCGACTTCCTTGGACGGCGCGACCATCACAGTGCGGCCGGCATGCTCGACGACACCGTGAGACACACTCCCGAGAACGAACGAATCCGATTTGGCGATCCCCGTCCCGAGCCGGCCGGAGCCCAGCTCGAACAGCTCTACCGGGACTAGATAAGTGCTCCCGTGAGTGACCCGATGGCAGATGTGATCCCCATCGCGTTCGCCCCCCAACCGACTACGCGTCCTGCCGCCTTCAGCCGGGGCGCGCCGCCAAGCTGAGCTCCTAGCGCCCCGAGCGCCCCGAGAGCCCCGAGAGCCAGGATCGTCGAGACAACGCAAGCGAAACGCGGGTGCCACTGGGAGAAGCCGAGATCGCAGCGAGCGGAAGAGCCGCTCCGACCGTGAATGACAGAGCGGATGTCCAGGATGCCTGGAGCGGCTGTGCTCGTCGTTCCAGCCCGAGACCGAGCTCGTCCCGAGCATGCACGGCCAACCGGTCTCCCTTCGAGAGTTCAACCGCAACTTCCCGCGCCAGATCTCGCGACAAGCCTCGCTTCCGGTAGATCTGGGCCAGCTCGTCAACCTCACCTTCGGGATCCTCGGCCAGCTCGCGTCGCTCGAGCCGCAGGTCCGCGATTTCAGTGTCGCGCTGAGAGCTCACCGAGACGTACTCGCCTGCTGCCATCGACATAGCTCCGGCGACCAGGCCCGTTATCCCCGCGGTCAAATCACACCGGATGAAGACCCCGCGGCGGCGACACCGAGGACAGCCCTACGGTCGAGAGGATCCCGTCGTTCGCGCCGAGAACCGAGGCACGAAGCCAGCCGGCCCGATGGGATAGATGAATCGCAGGGTCGGCTTTGTAAGCCCGATGGACAAACGGGAGAGGACCGGACCTCTTCACCTCGGAGGCCGGAGCGTTGTGTCCTCAAGCGTCCTCTGTCGCTTTGGGCCCATGCTCCCGAGTGTAGGCGCGAAAGAGCCATCCGCACGAAGCATCAAGCGCTCGGCAGCGGCAGATCCTTCGACGTTCGGGGGGATGCTCTGGGCTCTACTGCGCGGGACTTGACTGCCCCGGGAGCAGCCGGTGACCGTCGACTACGGCAGCTGCAAGGTTGACCAGCTTCCGGTTGCTCACACGGGACTCGGTCCGCAGCATCGCGAATGCAGCGGCTTCATCGATCGAGTGCCGCTCCATAAGGATTCCCTTCGCTCGCTCAGTCACCGCGCGACGCCCGAAAGCTCCTTCGAGGTCGTGGTACTCGGCGAAGCGGCGCAGGACGATGTCTATTGAGCTTTGCCAGTCCTCGACGTCGTCGTCGCTGATGTGAGCGAAAACACCTCGCTTCGATGCTTCCCTGATAAAGTCGGGATCCCGCGCGTGTAGCAGCACGATCACCGGGCATGCCGCCTCGCGCACGATCTTGTCGATCAGGTCGAGCGCGTGCTCGGGGTCATCACCGAGCCCCACCAAAGCAACGTCCGGACGCTCCCTGACGGTGACGGGGCCCACGTCCTCAACATCGATCTCACGTGCGATCACCTCGTGGCCAAGGCCGACCACGATCGGTGCAACCAGTGCGAGCCGGTCCGTTCGTTCATTGGCGATCAGAACGCGCAGGTGCTCACCTTCGTGATGGCTCGAGTCCGTCTCCACCGAGCGGGAGTCTAAACCGACACCACATAGGACTGGCGCATCCGCTCGCTCCCCGAGGTACCGACTATGATTCGGTTCAGGCTCGTCTCAACCCTCGGCGTGCATCAGTTACCCGGCCTCAACCCCTGACCGGACCCAGCAGGTCGGCCTCAGTCGGTCGCCTGTACGCAAGTCGAGACAGGAGTTGACGATGAAAAAGCACGATTCCGAGGGACAGCCGTTGCTGATGAGCACGGGTGCAACAGACCCCGCACTCGGCCGGGCGACGCCAGCAAGCGCTCCCGCGCCGCCAGTCGCGGCAAATTCAGTGACCCGCGAGAAGGCTGCCCAATACGTATGGGCGGCGACCCGTATCGCCATGGGCTGGATATTTCTCTGGCCGTTCCTCGACAAGATGTTCGGACTCGGCCACGAGACAGCATCGGGTGACGCCGTGATCCATGGCGGCAACCCAACCGACGGATTCCTCAGCGGCTCGGTCGGTCCGTTTTCGGGCTTCTACCACAGCATCGCCGGGACCGACGTGGTGAACGTGCTGTTCATGACCGGCCTGATCGTGATCGCGGTTGGGCTGCTGCTCGGCGTCTTCATGCGATTCGCCTGCGGTGCGGCTGCGCTGATGGTGGTTCTCATGTGGAGCGCAAGCCTGCCACCCGCGAACGACATATTCCTGGACGACCACATCATTTACGCCCTGCTCCTGATCGGCCTTGCCCTTGTGGGGGCCGGCAGGACGCTTGGGCTCGGCCGCTGGTGGGAGAGCACGAAGCTCGTTCAGAGCAATCCGTGGCTCGGCTAGCCCGAACCGGATTGATGACCGTCGGCGGCCCGTGTGCGACGGGCCGCCGGTACGTCATCCGGCAACGAATCCGTTGATGCTCAAACCGTGCGGCTGCGCCGCTCAGGCCAGCAATTTCGCCTTTGCCCGGTCGAACTCCTCGGCCGATATCGCTCCGCTGTCCTTGAGCTGGCTCAGTTTGTGCAACTCATCGGTGGGGCTGGCCGCCTGGGCCTGTTCGCCGCACGTAGCTGTCGAATTCCTTCTTCGTGTCGACCTGCGCCTTGATCGCCCGGTCGCGCATCCCGTTGCCACGGACGATCAGGTAGAGCAGGACCCCGAAAAACGGGATGAAGATCCAAACAGCCTTCCCAATCCCCGAGAGCTCGTGGTCGCGAAACAGATCCGAGATGACCGAGATGAGAGGCCTCAGGCTCGCGCGGCGCGCTGGCGCTCGAGCTCTGCGACGAGGAGCTTCGTGTGGAGGGCGGCGATGAGGTCCTTCAGCGGTTCCGCGCCCGCTTCGAGCATCTGCACCACCCGCTCCGGCTCGACCTCGACTGCCAGCCGGGTCATCACCACCTGAACCTCCTCGGCCACCAGCGCTTCCAGCGCCCGCTTGTAGCGCAGGGTGTCGTAGACGGTGAAGCCGATCTCCTCCTCGTAGCCGCCGGCGCGGAAGCGGCCGATCGCGGCGATGATCTGGACATCGGCCGGCGAGTAGCCGCGCGAGTTGGGACTGAGGACGTCGATGTCAGCGAGGCGGTCGAGGACCTCCTTCGGGACGCCGTAGCTCTCGCGGACCTCGGCGGCGCTGGTCCGCGTCGTGCGCTCGGGGCCGAGGGCGCGCTCGAGGATGCGGTCCTCCAGCTCGACCATCGCACGGGCCCGCTCGGGATCGGTGTCGAGCACCGACTTGATCGCCTTCAACGGCATGAAGCGCTCCTCCTGGAGCTGCTTGATGAGGCGGATCCGCTCGACGAACTCGGGCGGATAGTAGGCCATGTTGCGGCTGGTGCGGACCGGCTCGGGGAGCAGGCCCTCGCGCAGGTAGTGCTTGATCGTTCCCGCCGGCACGCCCGAGCGCTCCGCCAGCTCGCGCATGCGCAGCAGCGACTCGGCAACTGCCTCCGCTCCGTCGGCACCCGCAGCGTCGCCATCCACCGCAGCGCCGTTCGACCCCGCCTCGCTCATGCCAGGAACGATCCGCCGGCGTCGGCGCTCGGGCCGGCCACCGCGCCCGAGTCCTTCATCGCCGCGATCTCCTCGTCCGAGTAGCCGGCCGCGCAGAGGACCTCGTCGGTGTGCTCACCGAACGCCGGCGCCGGCAGGTCGGCACGCCCGGGCGTGCGGCTCATCTTCACCGGCACGCCGAGCATCCGCACCTTCCCGACCTCCGGCTGATCCATCTCGATGACCATGTCGCGCTCGCGCACGAGGTCGGAATCGAGTGCCTCGCCGAGGTTGAGGACGGGCTCGATGCAACAGTCGTTTGCATCGGCAAAGGCGGTCCACTCGTCCCGCGTGCGTGAACGGAAGACTTCGGCGACCTCGCGCCAGGCATCCGAGCCGGGCCGCTCGAACTGCTTCTCGATCAGGTCCGGGCGCTCGACGCCGTTACAGAACGCGGCCCAGAACTTCGGTTCGAGGGCGCCGCAGGTGATCCAGCCATCCGAGGCCTCGTAGGGCAGGTAGCAGAGCAGACCGCCGCTCAACTGCTCGGCGCCGCGTCTGGGGATCCTGCCGTCACA
>JBBSQE010000105.1:0-10900 GCA_038258095.1 Solirubrobacterales bacterium
CAGAAGGTCGTCGAGGTCGGCGCGCATCGCTTCCACCTCCAGGTGGTCGGCTTTGTGGGAACACGCCGACCTTCGACGGCCTTTTCTCTGGCCCTACCCAGCCGCTCGCCGCGCCGGAGCGATTAGGAATCAGTCATCTAGGGGGGACGGGACCCGGCACCGCGCCAACCCTAGACACGTGCCAAGCGGAGCCCGGGCGGCGGCAGGCATGCTCCGCGCGCGTCTGTGGACTCCGGCTGCCGCAGATCGCGGCGCGTAGAGATTCGGCACACAAGAGACCCACAATCGGCACGCCCTGGTCTTGATCCGCGCGTCCACCTCTCCCACGATCGATTACCTCAAGGAAACAGATCGAAGGAGGAGCGATGTTCAACGCCGTGCTGGGCTACATCCATGCTCATTTCCATGTGCGGATGCGAGGGCTTCGCACCGCGCTCGAGGGAGAGAGGGGACAGGGGACCGTCGAGTACGTCGGTCTGATCCTGCTCGTCTCGCTCCTGATGGTGGGGATGGTCGCAGCCATGAAGGGGTTCAACGGCAAGCAGGGGACCGAGCTGGCCGACGTGATCGTCAACAAGATCAAGGAGGCGGTCCAGCAGGTCAGCTTCAAGTAGCGCGAACACGGCGAGGGGGCGAGACGAGATGGAAATGGTGCGACGCCGTCCCCTCGCCGTTCGCGAAGGAGAAGAGTGGCAGATGGCGAGGGTGTCGAAGAGGCGTTCGCCTTCGACCGGCACTTCACGCAGCGAGGTCTGCGGCTGCTTCCGTGAGGCGCCGGCGCCTCGCATTCCCGGGTTCCCCGCAAGCAGCGTGGCCACCGGCCGTGAGACACTGGGGCGATGTCCGACTCACGCAGCTATGACCGGGCGCCGGGGGACCTCCGGCCGGTCACGATCGAGCCCGGTTTCGTCGCCACGGCCGACGGTTCCGTACTCATCTCGGCCGGCGAGACGAAGGTGATCTGCACCGCTTCCGTCAGCGATTCCGTGCCGCGCTGGATGAAGGGCCGGGGCACCGGCTGGGTCACGGCCGAGTACGCGATGCTCCCGGCGTCGACGGGGGACCGCAAGGCGCGTGACATCTCGAAGGGCCGCCCGGACGGCCGGTCCGTGGAGATTCAGCGGCTGATCGGGCGCTCGCTTCGAGTGGTGTGTGACTTCGAGGCTCTCGGTGAGCGCAGCGTCTACGTCGATTGTGACGTCCTCCAGGCCGACGGGGGGACCCGCTGCGCGGCGATCACCGGCGGTTATGTGGCGCTTCGTCTGGCGTTCGAGGGCCTGCTCGACGCCGGTGAGATCGAGTCGATGCCCCTCACCGGATCGGTCGCCGCGGTCAGCGTCGGCGTCGTCGACGGGGTGCCGCTCTGTGATCTCGATTACTCCGAGGACTCCACGGCCGAGGTCGATGCCAACGTGGTGATGACCGGGGAGGGAGGCCTGGTCGAGGTACAGGCGACCGCCGAGCGCACGCCGCTGTCGCGCGCGCACCTCGATGATCTCCTCGGGCTCGCCGAGGATGGGATCGGCCACCTGCGTGAGGCGCAGGAATCGGTGGCCTCGCTCTGAGTCGGAGACGCCGATGGAGCCACTGATCGTCGCCACCCGCAATGAGCACAAGTTGCGAGAGCTCGGTGAGATTCTCACCGGGGTGGAGCTGGAGCCGCTGCCGGAGGACATCGAGCTTCCCCCTGAGTGGGGCACGACCTTCGCGATCAACGCCGCCGGCAAGGCGACCCGCGCGGCGAAGGACACCGGCCGGCCGGTGAGCGGCGACGACTCGGGGATCGAGGCGGCGGCGCTTGACGGGCGTCCCGGCGTCTACTCGGCCCGGTACGCGGGCGAGGAGGCAACCGACGAGGAGAACCTCCAGAAGCTCCTTCGGGAGGTCGAGGAGGCCGGCGACGACCGCCGCGTCGCCTACGTTTGCGTCATCGCTCACGCGCAGCCCGACGGCAGCGCTGCGCTCTACGAGGGTCGCTGCGAGGGCACGCTCATCGCCGAGCCCCGCGGGACCGGCGGCTTCGGCTATGACCCGGCCTTCGTCCCCGACGACACGGGGCAGGGCGACGAGCGCACGATGGCCGAGCTCACCTCCGAGGAGAAACATGCGATCAGCCACCGCGGGCGGGCCGCGAAGGAGCTGGCGCTGGCACTGGGCCTGAGCCTCCGGGGCGGCGGGTAGCTGTCACCCGTGAACGCATGATCCACACGAAATCCGGCGCCGCCGGGCTCTCGATCGCTTCGAACTCCCTGCTGATCGCCCTGAAGCTCGCGGCGGGCGCCATCACCGGATCGATCGCGATCATCACCGAGGCCGTCCACTCGATGATCGACCTCCTCGCCTCGGTCATCGCCTTCGTCTCGGTCCGCAAGGCCGACGAGCCCGCCGACATCGATCATCCCTACGGGCACGAGAAGGTCGAGAGCCTCGCCGCCACGGTCGAGGGGATGCTGATCCTGGTCGGCGCCGCGATCATCATCTACGAGGCGTGTCACCGCTTGGTGGTCGGCTCCGAGGTCGAAGAGCTCGGGATCGGGATCGCGGTCATGGCCTTCTCGATGGTCGCCAACCTTGGGGTCTCCGCAGTGCTCGGGCGCGAGGCGAAGGCCCACGAGTCCCAGGCGCTGGCCGGGGATGCGGCTCACCTGCGGACGGACGCCATGACGTCAGGTGGGGTCCTGATCGGCCTCTTCGCGGTTGAGGTCACCGGCCTGGCATCGCTTGACTCGATAACCGCGCTGATCGTGGCGGTGGCGATCGTGGTCGCGGGCATCCGTGTCATCCGGGGCTCGTCCGGAGTGCTGGTCGACCAGGCGCTGCCCGATGCCGAGATGGACCTGATCGAGGAGGCGATCGCACGGGCCCGCACCGACGAGGTGGCCGGGTACCACAAGCTCCGCGCCCGGCAGGCCGGCAGCCGGCGATACATCGATCTCCACGTCCAGTTCCGGGCCGGCACCAGCCTCGAGCACGCGCACGACCTGGCGCACGCGATGCGCGGCCAGATCGAAGGGGAGCTCCCGTCAGCCGAGGTTCTGATCCATGTCGAGCCCGAGAGCTCGCTGCGGGACCCGGGAGCCGCGCGGGCCGGCCCGTTCCGAGCCGGCTAGCCGGCGTCGCGCGCGGCGGTGGCGCTCAGGGGGACGGCAGGAGGTTCACGGCGGCGGCGACCCCGACGGCTGCGACCGTGATGGCGTAGCCGTTGTAGTCCCCGACCGCGAACGCGACCGCGGCGATGGCGCAAACGACGACGACGATGATCCATGAGGCTCTCGCGAGGGACACAGCTCGGTAGTTTGGCCGAGATGCCCGACAGCACTCCCTCCCCTTCCGTATCTCCGCTCGCGGCGCAGGGTGCGCTGGCCTTCCTGACCGAGATGTCGGCGGACCTGCGCGGCGCGGCGATCCTGGGCCCCGACGGCTCGGTTCTCGCCGCCAGCGGCGACTCGGGGCGATGGGCGGCCCCGGCCGCCGCCCTGCTCAGGGCCGCCGACGAGGCCGACGACGAGCCCGTCGAGCAGATTCACATCGCCGGGCAGGGCGGCGAGGTGTTCGCGCTTCGTCATGCTGGTCTGGTGGCCATCGCAGTGACCGACCGGTTCGTCCTCAGCTCGCTGATGGCCTTCGACATGCGCGCTGTCATGAAGCGCCTCGCCGACTCCCCGAACGGGGCTTCCTGATGCCGAAGGTCCACCGGGTGCTGATGGACCGCGTCTCGGGGTACGCCGACGAGGCCGGTGCCTTCATGCGCCGGCGCCGGATGCACCGCCGGACCTTCGCCCGCCTCCACTATCCGGGCGGACGCTCGATCGAGCACCCGCTCGATTCCTCGACCGGCGGTGAGCTGCTGGCGGCAGCCGAGGACCTCGTGGCCGTCGCGGGTGACAGGTCCGCGTGACCGGCCTGCTTGACCCCGAAGTTGCCGGCCGCGTTCTCCAGTGCGCACTCGTCAACGGTGGCGACTTCGCCGAGATCTACGCCGAGCGCCGCAGCGGGCTGGCGCTCTCGATCGACGAGCAGCGGATCGAGGGCGTCCAGGCGGGCGGGGAGGAAGGGGCGGGTATCCGTGTCATCTCTGACGGCACCACCTACTTCGCTCACGTCGACGGGCTGGTTCCCGAGGACCTCGAGCGTGCCGCGGGTGAGGCCGCCGCCGCGCTGAGCGCGGGCGCGACCGAGCCGCGAGCGCTGACCCGCCGCGAGGCGACCCCGCAGCCGATCGCCAAGCGTCCCGAGGACGTGCCGGCTTCCGACAAGGCCGACCTGCTTCGGGCCTCGGACGAGCGGGCGCGCTCACAGGGCGGCGAGGTCGCGCAGCTCAACGCCTCCTACAGCGAGGGCCGCCGCCGGGTCGCCGTCGCCAACTCCGACGGCTTGCTGACCGGGGATGACCGTACGCGCGTCCGTCTGGGGGTTCAGGCGGTCGCCAAGCGCGGCGACGTGGTCGAGACCGGAATGGCGACGCTCGGCGCGCACCGGGGCTTCGAGCTGCTCGATGGCGATCCGGGCCGCATCGCCGAACAGGCCGCTCGCCAAGCCCTCACCCTGCTCGACGCCGGTCCGGCGCCGTCGGGCTCGATGCCGGTCGTGGTCGGCGGCGGCTTCGGGGGCGTCCTCTTCCACGAGATGACCGGCCACGGGCTCGAGGCCGATCACATCCAGAAGGGCGCGAGCGTTTACATCGGCATGATGGGAAAGCAGGTCGCCGAGCCTCTCCTCAACGCCTACGACGACGGCGTGCTCCCCGGCGAGTGGGGAACCGACGCCATCGACGACGAGGGGGCTC
The DNA here is from genome assembly GCA_038258095.1 of Solirubrobacterales bacterium. Taxonomy (GTDB): domain Bacteria; phylum Actinomycetota; class Thermoleophilia; order Solirubrobacterales; family 70-9; genus JBBSQE01. Next base: position 4,787 of record JBBSQE010000105.1, read on the forward strand.
CCCGCCAGAAGACGATGGTCGTCGAGGAGGGCAGGCTCACCTCCTACCTGTACGACAAGGTGCGCGCCGATCGCGACGGGGTCCCGTCGACCGGCAACGGGCGCCGGGAGAGCTTCCGCCACCTGCCTATCCCACGCATGACCAACACCTACATCGCGCCTGGAGACGCCGAGCCCGAGGATCTGATCGCCGGCGTCAAGCGCGGCTTCTACGCGGTGTCGTTCGCCGGCGGACAGGTCGAGCCGGCGACCGGCGACTTCGTCTTCGGCGTTTCCGAGGGCTACCTGATCGAGGACGGGAAGGTCGCGCGGCCGTGTCGCGGTGCGACCCTGATCGGCAACTGCCTCGAGGCGCTGGCGGGGATCGATGCGGTCGCGAACGACTTCGAGATGAAGACCGGTTTCTGTGGCAAGGGCGGTCAGAAGGTCCCCGTGGGGACGGGCCAGGGGCACGTCAGGATCCGCGCCATGACGGTCGGTGGGACCGAGGTTTGAGCGGCGCGCTCGAAGCAGCCGCGAGCCGGGCGGTCGAGCTTGCGAGCGCGGCCGGCGCTGGGGACGCCGAGGCCTATGTCGTCGAAGAGACCGGCCGCGAGGTCCGGGTCCACGACGGTCAGGTCGAGTCGCTCACCGCAGCGACCGAGCGCGGCCTGGGTGTCAGGGCATGGATCGGCAACCGCGTCGGCTACGCCTTCGGGACCGATCTCTCCGATGCGGGCCTCGAGGCCATCGCGGCGCGTGCGGCCGAGGGCGCCGGGATTGCTGATTCCGACGAGAACGCTCGACCTCCACAGCCCGACGGCCAACCGGCCGAGATCCCCGGCCTGAGCGACCCATCGGTCAGCGACTGGCCGACGGAGCGCGTCATCGAGCTCGCGCTCGCCGTGGAACGGGAGGCGCTCGCGACGGACGACCGGGTCACCGGTGTCGAGCAGACCGTCTACGCCGACAGCTCGGAGCGCGTCGCGATCGCATCCTCGACCGGCATCGCCGGCGGCTACAGCGCGTCGAGCGCATTCGCCTATCTCCAGGCGCTCGCCCAGGGTGACGGCAGCGCCGAGACCGGCCTCGGGTTCGGAATGGGGCGCGGTCCCGCCGAGCTGGATCCGTCGGAGATCGGCAGGGAGGGTGGGGAGCGAGCCGTCTCGATGATCGGTGCCGGGAAGCCGGCCTCCCGCGCCTGCCCCGTCGTGATCGACCCCACCGTTGCGGCCAGCTTCGCGGGCCTGATCGGGTCGACCCTCGGCGCCGATGCCGTCCAGCGAGACCGTTCGCCGTTTGCGGAGCGCCTCGGCGACGAGATCGCTTCCGCCGCGCTGGTGCTCACCGACGACGGCATCGACCCCAATGGTCTGGCCTCGTCGCCCTTCGACGGCGAGGGAGTCACCCGGCGCCGGACGGCCCTGATCGCCGACGGCCGCCTGCAGACGTTCCTTCACGACACCTACACGGCGCGGCGCGGAGCGGCGCATTCGACCGGCAACGCGGGGCGTGGGGGGTACCGCTCCCAACCGTCCGTATCGGCGTCGAACCTCGTCGTCGGTGAGGGAAGGGACAGCTTCGAGCAGCTTCTCGCCGAGGCCGGCGACGGGATCTTCGTGACCGATGTGGCCGGGCTTCATTCGGGCGTCAACCCTGTGTCCGGTGTCTTCTCGGTCGGTGCGTCCGGCCGGGCGATCTCCGGCGGCGAACTCGCCGAGCCGGTTCGGGAGTTCACGATCGCCTCCGACCTCGTCTCGATGCTCCGCGCGGTCAGCGCCGCCGGGGCCGAGTCCCGCTGGGTGCCGTTCGGCGGGTCGGTCCGCACGCCGCCGCTGCTGGTGTCGCGGATGACGGTGAGCGGGGCGTAGCCGTACGGAGCGCGGCTGGAGATTTGTTCTCCGCCCCCATTGTTAGGGTGCCCCGCCCCCACACAAAGATCAAGGAGAACTTCGAACGTGACAAAGGCTGAATTCCTAGAGCAGCTCGCAGGTGACGACCGCATCGATTCCAAGAAGGCGGCGGGAGACGCCGTCGATGCGGTCCTCGAGACGATCACCGCAGCTCTCAAAAGGGGCGACGAGGTCAGCTTCACCGGCTTCGGCAAGTTCCACGTCGCCGAGCGCGGGCCGCGTCAGGGTGTAAACCCGCGTACCGGCGAGCGCATCACGATCCCGGGCGGCAAGGTGCCGCGCTTCTCGGCCGGCTCGGCCCTGAAGGCCCAGGTCAAGGGAAGCTGACGCCCTCGCCGTTCGCAGACCGGCTCGCGGCGCTCGTCTCCGAGCGTCGCAGCCAGGTCTGCCTCGGGCTCGACCCCGACCCTGAGAAGACCGGGGCCGCGGGGGTGGAGCCTGATGTCGGGTCACCGGCTGAGCGCGCCGGTCGCGCGGTCGCCGATCACTGCCGGCATCTCATCGAGGCAGCCGGGCCGGCCTGCGTTGCCGTCAAGCCGCAGCTCGCCTGCTTCGAGCGCCTCGGTGCGCCGGGATGGGCTGCCCTCGCGGAGGTCACCGCCGCCGCACAGGCCGCGGGCCTTCTGGTGATCGCCGACGGCAAGCGGGGCGACGTGCCGGTCACCGCCGCCGCCTACGCTCAGACCCTGGTCGGTGAGACCCCGACGCCGTGGGGCTCGGTGGCGGGCCTCGGGGCGGATGCCTTCACCGCGAACCCCCTGCTCGGCCGCGATTCGCTTGAGCCGCTCGTCGCCGCCGCCGAGGACGCGGGGGCCGGGATCTTCCTCCTCGTGCGCACGAGCAATCCCGGTGCGGCTGACGTGCAGGATCTCGCCTCCCCGGATGTCCCGCTTCACGAACGTCTCGCCGCGATCGTCGACGGCCTCGCCGATCGCCTCGGCGGCTCGGAGGGCCTCAGCGGCGCCGGCGCGGTCGTCGGGGCGACCGAGCCCCAGCACATCGCCCGGTTGCGGGAGCTGATGCCCCGAGCCGTGTTCCTGGTCCCGGGCGTCGGAGCACAGGGTGGCAAGCCCGAGGACCTCGGGCCGGCGTTCTCAGCTGGGCCCGCATCGGCTCTGGTCGCAGCATCGCGCGGGATCGCAGCGGCAGCCGATCCCGCCGCCGCCGCGGAGGACCTGAGGGCCAGTGTCTGGGAAATCTCGGCCGGGTAAAGGCCCCTCGACCGTCTATACCATCTCGCGCTGCCATCGGACCCGAAGCCCCCTCGCATGCAGAGAACCCGCAAAGCCATCACGAGATTGCTCGCCGTCCTGGCGGTCGTCGCTGCGTTCATCGCGATCTATGTCGTCGTGTTGAACGGGACGAAGTCATCGGGCGACGGCAAGGGAAGGGGGAACCAACCCACGAAGCAGGCCGGAAAGGGCAAGTCGAATGGCAAGCCCAAGAAGCAGATCAAGACGCCAGCCACCTACAAGATCAAGGAGGGCGACACCCTCCAGGCCATCGCCGGGCGGTACGGCCTCCGCGTCTCGACCATCCTCGGGCTGAACCCGGAGATCGACGCACAGTCCCTTGCGGTCGGCGCCAAGCTGAAACTCCGCTGACCCGCCTCCCGAGGCTGCCGGGCCGCCAATCGCTCTGCGGGCTTTCGCTTGCACTCGTGTGTGTGCTCGCTTGCGGCGCGCTCGTCCTCGCTCTCGGAGCACCATCGGCCCGGGCCGACGCTCCTCCGCGACTCGACGCGCGAGCCTGGACGCTGATCGACGCCCGGACCGGAGATGTCCTCGCTTCCCACGGCGCGAAGCGCCACTTGTCGATTGCCAGCACGACGAAGCTGATGACCGCCTACCTGGTGCTCAAGCAGCTGCCGCTCGACAAGCGGATCAAGGAGGCGCCCTACGACGCGATCCCGGCCGAGTCCCTGCTCGGCGTGCCTGCCGGGTCCACGATCAGCGTGCGGGACCTCCTCTATGGGCTGATCCTGCGAAGCGGCAACGACGCGGCGTACACGCTGGCCCTCGCCACCGCGGGCTCCGAGACCCGGTTCGTCCGCGAGATGAACGTGCGGGCCGCGGCGCTCGGGCTCACCGACACGCACTACTCCAACCCGATCGGCCTCGATGAGCCGGGAAACTACTCGAGCGCCGCTGACCTGGCGACCCTCGCGCAGCGCCTGCTCGGGATCCCGGCGTTCGCCCGGATCGCCGATGCGCGCGACGAGGAGCTCCGAAGCGTGGACCCTCCGTTCTCGATCATCACTCGCAACTCGCTGCTCTTCCGAGCGCCGTACGCGACCGGCGTGAAGACCGGCCACACCCTGGGCGCCGGGTACGTCCTCGTCGGATCGGCCCAGCGCAGAGGCACGAAGCTGATCTCCGCCGTGCTTGGAGCCCCCAGCGAGGAGGCCCGCGACACGGACTCGCTCGAGCTTCTCGACTACGGCTTCAGCCTGTTCACGAAGCGGAGCGCGATTCGTAAGGGTCGTGTCTACGCCAGGCCAGACATCGAGTACTCCGGGGGGGAGCTACCGCTGAGGGCGGCGCGTGGAGTCAAGCTCGGCGTTCGCCGCGGGCAGAGCGTCGATGTCAAGGTGCGAGCGCCCTCGGAGGTGACCGGGCCCCTCGCACGGGGAAGACGTCTCGGCACCGCATCCGTCTTCGTCGACGGGCGAAAGGCTGCAGTCGTCGCGCTGGTCGCCTCGCGCGCCGTCCCCGAAGCGTCGACCTTCGACCGGGTCGAGAGCTTCGCGCGTGACAACACGATTGCCCTCATCATCGCCGTATTCGCGATACTTCTTGCTCTCCTGATGCTGCGGCGCCTATGGAGGCGCCTGCGAGGCAGGGAGGGAGGAGAGGCCGACGAGATGCGGGACGACATGCGAGCGGATCGCGAGCAGCGGCGCGGCGAGCGTGAGGATCGACGGATAGAACGGGTAGAGGGAGAAGGCCGATGATCCTCACCGTGACCATGAACGCCGCCATCGACCGCACCGTTGCGGTCCCGAACTTCCGCCAGGGCCACCGCCACCGGGTCGTGGAGAGCCGCACCGGCGCGGGCGGCAAGGGCATCAACGTCGCCCGGGCCCTCGGGCTGCTCGGTCGTCCCGTCATCGCCACGGGCCTCGCAGGGGGCGCCACCGGCGCGCGGGTGCTCGAAGTCCTCGAGGAGGAGTCGGTCCTCACCGACTTCACGCGGATCAAGGGCGAGACCCGGACGAACCTCGCCGTCATCGACCCGACGTCGGGAGAGCAGACCGAGATCAACGAGCGCGGGCCCGAGGTGACCGATCTGGAGGTAGAGGCCTTTTTCGAGCGCCTCGACTACCTGGCCCGTGGCGCCCGGATCTGCGTATTGGCGGGGAGCCTCCCCCCGAATGCCGATGTCGAGCTCTACGCGCGCCTCGTGCACGGTCTCCAGGACCGCGGCATCACGACCGTCCTCGACGCCGAGGGCGAGGCGATGCGCGCCGGCCTGCGCGCCGGCGCCTCGGTCGTGACGCCCAACGAGCTCGAGGCCGAGGAGCTGGTCGGCCAAGAGTTCGGGGACCCGTCGGACCTCGCCCGCGGCTTGACCGAGCTCGTCGAGATGGGCTCAACCGAGGCCGTGATCACCCAGCCGAGCGGCTGCGTTGCCCTGGTCGGGGAGCCTCACCACCGCCAGTGCCTCACGGTGTCGACCGAGCCGCTCGGGCCGATCTCCACGGTCGGCTCGGGTGACGCCTTCGTCGCCGGCTACGTCGCTGCTCGCTACGACGGCGGCTCACCGGGCGAATGCCTCGCCTACGGAGTGGCCTGCGGCGCCGAGTCGACCCAGCACTTCGGCGCCGGAACCGTCGACCGGGACCGCGTAGAGAGAATCCTCGGCCAGGTCGAGGTCCGCGAGCTCGAAGTGCCCGCCCGAGTGGGCTGACGCCGCGGCGGCCGGAGCGCCGGCCCCCGCGGCACGCCGAGCGGGGCGAAAGGGTGTGTTGGCGCCGCGTAAGTGCCGGCGGGCCGCCCGCGACGAAGTCGTTGTGGGATCCACAGCGCCATGGCACCGCTGGTTCCACAACGATGCTCAGCCCGGTGCCGGCGCAGCCCGGCGGTCACGTCGGTAGAAGTGGTGTAACGAGCCCGTAGCGGCAGGGGTGGTTCCGCGGAACCACCCCTGAGAAAAGTTCCGGCCACCGCGGGCCCCAGACTCATCGGTTGAGGACCAACCCAATCGATGAAGGGACACCACGA
>JBBSQE010000106.1:0-10594 GCA_038258095.1 Solirubrobacterales bacterium
CCGCTCGTCCAGATCACCGGCGAGGGGGAGTTCAACGAGCTCTTCATTGAGGAGGCGCGCATCCCCGAAGAGAACGTCGTGGGCGGCGTCGGCAACGGCTGGACGGTGGCGCTGACCACGCTGATGAACGAGCGTTCCGGGCTGGCTTTCGGCGCGATCGCGCAGATCCACAACAGCCTCAACCGCCTCTCCGAGCTTGCCAAGGAGACCCGCGTGAACGGCAAGACCGCGGCGGATGACCCGATCGTCCGCCAGAAGGTCGCTCAGCTCTACATCGAGGCCGAGACGATGCGCCTGAACGCCTACCGCGGCCTGACCAAGACGATGGAGACCGGGACCCCGGGCCCCGAGGGGTCGCTGGGGAAATGGCAGTGGGCCGACATCAACCAGGGGATCACCGAGCTCGCGCTCGAGATCGAGGGCCCCTACGCGCCGCTTGACCGCGGTGCCGAGCACGCCATCGCCGGCGGCCGCTGGCAGTATGGGTTCCTGCGCTCGCGCGCCAACTCGATCGAGGGCGGCACGACCGACATCCTCCGCAACATCATCGCCGAGCGGGTCCTCGGGATGCCCCGCCTACGATGACCCGCCCATCGCGGACGCGAAAGCGAGTATGTACTTCGACCTGACCGACGAGCAGCAGGCGATCAAGCAGACCGCCAAGGACTTCCTCGCGGCCCGCTACCGCTCCGAGCGCATCCGCGAGCTCGCCGCGACCGACCGCGGCTTCGAGGACGACGACTGGCAGCAGATGGCCGAGCTGGGCTGGACCGGCCTCGCCGTTCCCGAGGAGTGGGGCGGACAGGGCCTTGGCATGGTCGACCTCACGGTCGTCATGGAGGAGATGGGCTACGCGCTCGCGCCCTCGCCGCTTTTCTCCAACACGATCGCCGGCCTCGCGCTGACCTTTTGTGGCTCCGATGACCAGCGGGAGCGCTGGCTGCGGCCGATCGCCGCCGGTGAGAGGCGCGGCACGCCCGCGCTCTTCGACGCAGGCTCAGGAGCCGAGATCGGAGTCTTCGAGATGGAGGCCGAGCCGGCCGGGGACGGCGTCACCCTCAACGGAGTCAAGGTCCTCGTCCCCGACGCTGACGCCGCCGACGTCTTCTTGGTCGCCACATCCGACGGCAAGCGCCACCTGGTCGAGCGCGGTGCCGAGGGCGTCACCGTCACCGCCGAGCCTTCGATCGACCTGACCCGCAAGCTCTACTCGGTCACATTCGAGAACGTCTCGGTGGCCGCGGAGGACACTCTCCCCGGTGAGAACGACGACTACGCGCCGGTCTTCGGGCGCGGCTGCATCGCGTTGGCGGCCGAGCTGACCGGGATCGCCCAGCGCTCGTTGGAGATGTCCGTCGAATACGCGAAGGACCGCAACCAGTTCGGCCGCCCGATAGGCGCCTATCAGGCGGTCTCGCACCGCTGCGCGCAGATGCTGCTCGAGACCGAGAACGCCCGCTCCGCTGCCTACTACGCGGCCTGGAGCGCCGATTCCGAGCCGGAGAGCCTTCCGCTCGCGTCCTCGATGGCGAAGGCCTACGCCTCGGACGCCGGCTGGCGGGTCGCTGACGCCGCGATCCAGGTCCACGGCGGCATCGGCTTCACCTGGGAGCACGACCTCCACTTCTTCCTGAAGCGCGCCCGCGCCAACGCGGCGATGTTCGGCGACGCGAAGTGGCACCGCGCGCGGGTCGCCGACTCCGTGCTCGCGCCCGCCGCGTAGCCCGGTCGTGCCCCGGGCGGGTCAGTCCCGGGGCAGGTCCTCCACGAACCGCTCGAACTCGGCCATGTCGGTTACCTCGGGGCCGTGGCCCGGGAGGATCAGCTTCGGGTTCAGGTCGGCGAGCTTGCGGATCGAGCGGCGGTTCTCGGCCGGGTCGTAGGTGAAGTCGTCGGGGGGCTCGCGCAAGCCGGCCAGCGTCGTCAGGTAGCTCATGTTGCGGATCACGTCGCCGCAGATCGCGACGCCGTCGGACTCGCGGAAGAAGACGACCTCGCCGCGGGCGTGGCCGGGGGCGTGGATGACCCGGAAGCCCGCGATCTCATCGCCCTCGGCGAGCACCCGGTCCACCTTGTGGGGCGGGCCCTCCCAGATCTTGCGTATGACCTTGTTCACCAGCGCGTCGCTCGCCGCTTCCTGGACCGGACGGCGCCCCTCCATCGCGTCGACGTCGTCGGTGTGGCAGGCCAGCGGCACCCCGCGCTCCTCGCAGAAGACCTTGGCGACGCCCTGGTGGTCGGGGTGCACGTGGGTGAGCGCGAGGAGGGTGATGTCGCGGTCCTTCGTCTCGCTGAAGATGCGGCGCTTGTCCCAGCGGCGGCCGGCGTCGACCAGGACCGTCTCGGCCACGTAGACGTTGATCACAGGCCGGGGGACCTCCTTGACGCGCCAGACGCCGGACGCGAGCTGCTTCATCGGTCGAGCCTACCGCCGACGAATTGGACCATCCCGCTCAGCCGCTGGTGGATGTCTCCGAACCCTCGGGCCCTGAGAGCCTCGACGATCTCATCCTGCGTGAACACCTGCATCCCGCTGAGCCGCTCCGTCAGCGGCTTGGCAGGACCGCGCGGGCCGAGCCGGCGCTGGACAGACGTCATCAGGGCGATGCGCCCGCCCGGCGTCAGCACGCGGGCCATCTCGTCGAGGCCCGCGAGCGGATCCTCGAAGAGGTGGAGGGCCGCGAAGCAGCAGGCGGCGTCGAAGCTCGAGTCGACGAAAGGGAGCTCCAGCGCCGAGCCGCGGATCAGGGCGAGGTTGGTGACGGCGGAGCGGCGCAGGTCGGCCGCGCCGCGGGAGAGCATCGTCTCCGACGCATCGATTCCGACCACGAGTCCGCTGTCGCCGACCGTCGAGGCGAAGGCTCGGGAGAAGTTGCCGGGACCGCAGGCGACGTCCAGGACGCCGTCGCCGGGGCGCAGCCCGAGCAGGAGGCGAGCGATCCGGATCTCCTCGGCCATCCCCGGGCCGCGGAGGCCCTTCGCAACCCTGCCGAGCGCCGGCCGCCAGTAGCGCTCGTAGATCTGGGGCACGACCCCGGTGTGCATCAGGTCCTGGGTCACTCCCGTTGACTCGAGGTCCTCGTCCAGAAGGTCGAGATAGGGGTCGAGCCGGCCGGTGTCAGCCGCCTTCGTCTGGGCCTCCGGAGTGAGGAGCGCCTGCATCCTGGCGGCCGCGGGCTCGAGCGCCGTCCCGCGCCCGGAGTCGCTCAACTTCCCCGCGGCTCGCCGCTGTGGCGCGAGAGCTCCTCCAGCTCGGCGATCTTGCGCTGGCCTAGGACTCGTGCCGGGTCATCGGGCTCGAGGGGCTCGATCAGGCGCCTGACGCGGTTGCGGACCTGCAGGGCGAAGTGGGGGGTGACGGCACCCGTAAGGGCCCGAATGTCCTCGGTCGTGATGCGGTGACCACCCGCGAGAACCTCGGGGTTCTCGGCTTCGCTCATGGCTTCCCACCGGTCGAACCAGTGGCGCCGCTCGCGCCAGAGGCGCCCGTCGCGCCGGTTTGAGGTGTTGCACCGCTCGGGCCGCGTCCGGCGGGCGGTGTCGCGGGCTCGGGAACGCCGATCTGCGTCAGCTCGGCCAGCTCGTCGATCGCCGCCTGCTGATCCACACTGATCGCCTCCTCGTCGCCGATGATCCAGACATGGTTGTAGTAAGCCCGGGTCGGGTCGTCCTGATACCCCGGCTGCACGTCCAGACGATATCCGCGGAGGGCTCCCGGGAGCACATCGGCGCTGTCGGTGAGGAGGAGCGGCCCCCACGTGCCGGTTGCCGACAGGGCGGCCGACGCCGCAGCGTCCATCGGTTGGTCGGAGCGAGTCACGACGAACCCGTGTCCCGGGTCGTTGATGTCCCAGCCGAAGTTCCCCTGCGAGTAGCGGGCGAAGGCGATTGCATTGGAGACCGGGTCTTCACCCGAGATGCGGACCGGAGGTGAGCCGGAGGCGTCCTTGATCTCGCCGAGGACGGCGTCGGGAATGGCGCTTGGAGGGCCGAGCACGTAGACCGGCACGCCCCTGTGATTTCCGAGAGCCCTCGCGGTCGCGCCCGGCAGCTTCTTCGACCCCGTGAAGAGCACGGGGTCCCCGGAACGCGCGGCGTAGCTCGCCGCCGGCATCGCGAACTCGGAGAACTCTGAAGTGGTGACCAGGATCGCAGCCGGCTCCTCGCCGGTGAGCTCGGTCCGGAGGCGGTCGATGTCGGCTGCGAGGGCTGCGGGGTCGTCGCCGAGAACGGGGCGCTCGCGCAGATCGTCGGGAGCGCTGGCCTCGCCGAACGTGAACGCCTGGGTCCCGCCGCTCAGGGCGCCGCCGCGGGGAGCGAGTGCCGCCAGCGCCTGCTTCGTGACGTCGGGAACGCCATCCGGGGAGGAGATGAGGACGGGAATCCCCAGGGGCGGCGCCACCAGGCTCGACGCTGCGATGCCGGTCTGCCAGTCATTCCCCGAGACGAGCGAGACGGCGACGGGGGAACGGGCGCCGCCCGTCGAGGGAAAGGCCGCCAGTGCGACTCCGGCTGCATTCGACGCCGGGTCGCCGCCGCCGACGCGGGTCGTGTTACGGGTCGCGAACGCGGGAAACCCGAGCGCGGTCGCGGTCTGGGCACCGCTGCCGGAGGAGCCGGAGGACGTGACCGGCGCGGGCGGGGAGACCGACTGCCCGTCGTCGGAGCCGAGCGTCCCGGTCAGGGCCAGGAGGGCGACCGCCACGGCGGCGCCCGCCACGGCGGCCACCGCCAGCTTGGCGCGAGGGGTGAGCTTGATCGGCTTTCGCGGAGCTCTGGGCGTCTTGGCGCGCTTGGCAGCCTTCTTCCCCCCGTCGGTCTTAGCGTCCTTCTCAGCCGGTTTGACGGCCGGCGATTCCTTCTTGCGCTTCTCCGGGGCGACCGGCCCGGCCCCGGCAGACGACGGCTTCGCGGGCGGGGACGGCTTGACGGCGGGCGCTGCCGGGCCTGTGCGGAGCACCTGCGTCTTCGCCTCGGAGTGGGCCGCCTTCGGCTCGGAGTCGGCCGTCGTGGTGCCCGGAGGCGGGTTCTCGGCATTGATTGGCCGCTCGCGGCGCAGGCGTGGGAGTCGGGCCATCCCAGGGAACGGTATTTGACCGGCGTGGTCGGTGCGGAGGCGGGTGCATACCTGGCCGACGCGCGCCCCGGCCGGCTGACCGACGTCACGTTTGGTACCGCACAGGTAGTCAACGTGACACTGGTGGGATATCCTTGCCCCCGACGACTGATTGACCAGTCAATCAATCCCGCGGCGACCGGCTGTCGCCGCCCGGACAAGGAGACGGGGCGCATGGATTTCGCACTCAACGACGAGCAGCGCGAGTTCCGCGACTACTGCCGCAGGTTCGCGCGGGAGGTGATGCGCCCGGCCGCCCGCCGGCACGATGCCGATGAGAGCACCCCGTGGGAGGTCATCCGCGAGGCCCGCAGGTGGGGCCTCCAGGGCGTCGACGTCCTTCAGCGCATCGCCGCCGACGACGACGGCCAGATGTCGGCCATCTACTCGGAGGAGCTCCACTGGGGTTGTGCCGGCATCGCACTCGCGATCTCCGGCTCATCGCTCGCGGCGGCTGGCATCGCCTCCTCGGGCACCCCCGAACAGATCGGACGCTGGGTCCCGGCGTGCTTCGGAACCGAGGAGAAGATCCAGCTCGGCGCCTACGCCGTGACCGAGCCGCAGGCCGGCTCCGACGTCAAGAGCCTGAAGACGACCGCGAAGCGCGACGGCGACGAGTGGGTCTTGAACGGCACGAAGGTCTTCATCACCAACGGCGGTATCGCCGACGTGACCGTGGTGGTCGCGGCGGTCGATCCCACTCTCGGCACCAAGGGTCAGGCGTCGTTCATCGTCACCAAGGACACGCCCGGCCTCACCCAGGGCAAGAAGGAGACCAAGCTCGGCATCCGCGCCTCCCACACCGCCGAGATCGTGTTCGAGGACTGCCGCGTGCCGCTGGACCAGCTGCTCGGCGGCATCGAGAAGCTCGAGCGCAAGCTGGAGCGCGCACGCTCGGGGGAGAAATCGCGCTCTTCGGCTGACGCCCTCGCGACGTTCGAGGTGACCCGGCCGCTCGTCGGTGCATCCGCGCTCGGTATCGCCCAGGCCGCCTATGAGTGGACGCTCGAGTACCTCGACGACCGCGAGTCAGACGGCGTCCCGATGCTGACGACGCAGCGGATCCAACAGAAGCTCGCCGACGTCGCGACCGAGATCGAATCCGCCCGCCTGCTCGTGCAGCGCGCGTCGTGGATGGGTCGCAACGGTGTGCCGATGACCGGGGGCCAGGGCTCGATGTCGAAGCTGAAGGCCGGCGACGTGGCGATGTGGGCGACGACGGAGCTGATGGATCTCGTCGGCCCCTACGCGCAGACCACCGACTGCCCGCTCGAGAAGTGGTTCCGCGACGCCAAGATCTACCAGCTGTTCGAGGGGACCGCCGAGATTCAGCGCCTCGTCATCTCCAGGATGCAGGCCCGCGATTACGGCGAGCGCCTGGCGTTCGGTGCGGCTGTGGCCACCGATGCGGTGAACGTCTCGACTCCGGCCGAGGATCACGAACGCGGAGGCAGCCGGCTCGGAGCCCGAAGCGGTTGTCGCGTAGAAGCCGGTCGGTTCACTTGACTGCGCTGCCGTACCTCCGCAATCATTACTCCGACCATGATCAGGCAGGCCCAGACATATCTCGTAGGCGCTCGCCTGAGCGTCGCCCTCCTCGCCGTCGCTCTGGCCGCGTTCGTGATCCTCGGCTCCCTGGGTGGCTTCAGCAGCTTCGGGGTGCCCGGTCTCGGTGGCGACACCTCAACTCCGACGCTCGACGGTTCCTCGCAATCGGCCCGTAACGCGGCACTCGTTCTGCGCTCGGGTGCTCCGCCTGCCGGGCGGCGGGAAGCCGCTGCGACCCGGGCGCCGGCCCGAGCGGGGGGCAGCGGAGGCCCCGGCAACACGCCGGCCGGTGGTAACCAGGGTGTCGGCGGAGGCGACCCGGCCGCCCCCGGGTCAGGGGGGTCAGACCCGGGCGGCAACGGCCCCGCGAACCCGACTTCGCCGGGAGGGACCGGCAACGGCACCGGCTCGGGTGGCGGAGGGACGAGCACGCCGGCGCAGCCCCTTGGCGCCGCCACGGTCAAGAGCGCGGTCGACAACACGGTGGACACGCTCGACCACGCCACCGGAGGCGCTCTGGGTCAGACCGGGGTTCCCCAGGTCGTGCACGGAGCGACGAACGGGGTGCTCGGCCCTGGGTCGGGGACGGGGCAGGCCCTCGACAATGCCGCCGGACCCGTCAACAACCTCCTCGGCGGGGGCAAGTAAACCCAGCAGGTAGCCCCGGTCGGAGCGTCACCCATCCAGCGCCCGCTCCATCCAGCGCAGTGAGACCGCGCTGAGCTCCGCGTCGTGCTGGACGCTGCGGTGGTGTCCGCCGGGAACGAGGATCAACTTCCGGGGATCGCTCGCCCGCTCGTAGAGCTCGGTCGAGATGCTCGAGGGAACCTGCCCGTCGCCGTCGGCGTGCAGGAGGACCAGCGGCTTCGGGCCGAGCAGACCGACGGCATCGCGCAGATCGTGCTCCTGGAGCCAGGCGATCAGCGCATCCTTGTCGGCCCGCATCCCGAACCTGTCACGCCGCAATCCGTCTATCAGCATCTCCTCGCTGGCCGGGCAGACTGCGATCACCCCGGCGACACCGTCGGTCACGGCCCCGGCGTGGATGGCGACGAAACCGCCCATGCTCGAGCCCCGCAGCACGAGGCGCTCCGTGTCGACCCTGTCCTCTGCGGCGAGCAGACGTACCATTCGTGTCGCGTCACCGACGGCGACCGGCGACATCTCGCCCTCGGAGTCCCCATGGCCCCGCTGGTCGTAGGACAGGGCGGCCCAACCGGAACCGCTCGCGATGCGCGCGAAGTCGGCGTGGTTCTCCTTGCGCGACCCGGCGCCGTGGATGACGACGACGCCCGGCCACGGGGGCGGCGTCTCGGGCAGCCAGAGCTCGAACGCGAGCCCTTCGTGGCGACCGGTGCTCGTCGAGGTCCGCGGTGGCGGCAGGTCCATGAGAGTGATCCTGTCGCAGATCGCGCGGGTGCGGGGGACGGGAACCGGCGCCGACTCGTCAGAATGCCCGCCATGGCCGACTCGTCGAAAGGGGGCGCACTCGCCGGTGCGCAGGAACTGGCGCTCCGGGCCGTTCTGCCTGCCGAGACCCGGGTGAACGAGCTCGGCCACCTGGAGATCGCGGGGTGCGATGTCGTCGCGCTCACCGCTGAGGTCGGAACACCCGCCTACGTTTACTCCGAGCCCGACCTGCGAGCCGCCGCCGATTCCTACCTGAAGACACTCGCATCGCGCACCGCGGAGTTCGAGGTCCTGTTCGCGAGCAAGTCATTCCCGTGCACCACGGCATATCGGCTGTTCGCCTCGATGGGGCTGTCGGCCGATGTCGCCTCCGGCGGCGAGCTCCACACGGCGCTCGCCGCAGGCTTTGACGCGGCGCGGATCCACATGCATGGCAACAACAAAACAGAGGACGAGATCCGTTTCGCTTCGCGATCCGGGGTCGGGCACCTGATCCTCGACTCCTTTGACGAGATCGAGCGCTGCGAGCACCTCCTCGAGCATCGCCAGGATGTCCTGATCCGGGTGACGCCGGGGATCAGGCCCTCGACCCACGACTTCGTCCAGACCGGACAGCTCGACTCGAAGTTCGGCTTCGGCATCGAGGACGGCCTGGCGGCGCGGGCCATCGACCGAGTGCTCGCCTCCAAGCGCCTCAAGCTCGTCGGCCTGCACGCCCACATCGGCTCCCAGATCTTCGAGCTCGAGCCCTACAGGCTGGCGATCGAGGCGCTCGGGACGCTCGCCGGGGGCGCCGACTGGTGTCGCATGGTCAATGTCGGGGGCGGCCTGGGGATCGCCTACTCCGCCGACGATGAGCCGCCGTCGCTCGACCGCTACATCGACGTCAAGGTCAGCGGTGTCCGCGATGTCTTCGGCGCGGGCCCGAAGATCCTCGTGGAACCCGGCCGGTCGCTCGTCGGGAGGGCCGGGGTCACCGCCTACTCGGTCGGGACGGTGAAGGAGATTCCGGGCGTGCGGACCTACGTCGCCGTCGATGGCGGCATGTCCGACAACCTGCGCCCGATGCTCTACGGGTCCCGCTACGAGGCGCTGATCGCCGACCGTGCCGGCGAGGTTGCCTCCACCCCTGCCACCATCGCCGGGATGCACTGCGAATCCGGGGACATCCTCGTGCGCGACGCGATGCTCGCCGACCCGGCTGTCGGCGACGTGCTCGTGACCCCGGCGACGGGAGCCTACGGGCACTCGATGGCCAACAACTACAACGGCGTCCCGCGGCCTCCGGTGGTTTTCTGCAACGAGGGCGAGGCGCGGGTCGTGGTCCGGCGCGAGACCTACGAGGACCTCACGGCGCGCGACGTGGAGGAGGAGATCTAGGTGGGAGAGCCGCTCCGCATCGGGCTGCTCGGGAGCGGGACGGTCGGCGGTGCCTTCGCCGACCTCGTCGCCGAGCGTTCCGCCGCGATCGAGACCGCGACCGGGCGGCGCCCCGAGGTCTCCGGCGTCCTCACCACCAGCCGCGGCGACTTCGACGAGATCCTCGCGGGCTCGGACGTCATCTGCGAGCTGATCGGCGGCACCGAGCCGGCCCGCGAGTACGTGCTCGCCGCGCTGCGGGGCGGCAAGCCCGTCGTCAGCGCCAACAAGCAGCTCATCGCCCAGTGCGGCGAGGAGCTGTTCGCCGCGGCGCGGGAGGCCGGTGTGGAGCTCCGCTTCGAGGCGGCGGTGGCGGGCGTCATCCCGATCATCCGTGTCATCCAGGAGAGCTTCGGGGTCACCGAGATTGACAAGGTCTTCGGCATCGTCAACGGCACGACGAACTTCATCCTCAGCGAGATGGCGGCGACAGGTGCCGCCTACGAGGACGTCCTCGCGCGCGCCCAGGAGCTCGGCTACGCCGAGGCGGACCCGACGGCGGACGTCGGCGGAGCCGATGCGGCGGCCAAGATGGCGATCCTCGCGCGGCTCGCCTTCCACACCCCGGTCGACTTCGACGAGGTCCCCTACGAGGGGATCGAGCACATCCAGCCCGACGACCTCGCCTACGCGAAGGACCTCGGGCTGTCGCTGAAGCTGCTCGGCGTCGCCGAGCGCCGCGACGGCGGCATCAGCGTCCGCGTCTTCCCTTGTTTCCTCTACAGCGGGCACCCGCTCGCGCCGATTGAAGGGGCCTTCAACGCCGTGATGGTCGAGGCGCCGGCCATCACCGAGGTGACGATGTCAGGGCCCGGGGCGGGGGGAATCGAGACCGCGTCTGCGGTGCTCGGCGACGTCGTTTCGATCTTCGCGGGCGAGTCGCCGGCCTCCGAGACCCACGAGGCCCTGCCGATCGTCACCGACGTCAGCTCATCGTTCTACCTGCACCTCGAGGTCGCCGACCGCCCGGGAGTCCTCGCCGCGGTCGCCGAGGTCCTCGGCCGCCACGAGATCTCGGTCAAGAGCGTGGTCCAGCGCGGCGCCGGGTCAGACGCTCGCCTCGTGATGGTCATGCACGAGTGCTCGGAGGCGGGCTTCGCG
>JBBSQE010000107.1:0-10592 GCA_038258095.1 Solirubrobacterales bacterium
CCCGACGGGCTGCGCAGCTCGGCGTAGGTCCCGGGCGGGAGCTGGACGTTCGTCTTCGGCTCGTCCGGGCCGACCCCGAGCGGCCCCGACCCCGGCCGCGGGGGCCCACCGAGGGGGCCGCGGTCGGCTTCACCGGGCGCTCCGGGGGCGGATGGCGCGGTCGAGGGCGCGGACTCTCTGGAGCAGGCCCGGTTCCCGGGCCGGGAGAGCAGGGCGATCGCCGCTGGGTCAGCGGCGGAGCGGACCTGGTCATCCACCCGGGCCCCGAGATATGAGTCGAGCGACCCGTAGGAGACGAATGCGAAGACGGCGAGCCCGACCGCCGTGACGGCGAGCAGGCCCAGGAGGAGCCGCAGGCGGAGCGACATATCAGTCCCGCGGCAGTCGCAGCGCGTAGCCGACGCCGCGAACGGTGTGGATCAGGCGCGGCCCGTGCTCCTCCAGCTTCTTGCGGAGATAGCTGACGTACGTCTCGAGC
This sequence comes from Solirubrobacterales bacterium, assembly GCA_038258095.1. GTDB lineage: Bacteria > Actinomycetota > Thermoleophilia > Solirubrobacterales > 70-9 > JBBSQE01. The sequence goes on from JBBSQE010000107.1 coordinate 479, forward strand.
ACCCGGGCGTCACCGGCGAAGTCGTAGTCCCAGACGTGGTCGAGGATCTGCGCCCGCGTGAGGACCCGGCGCGGATGGAGCATGAGGTAGCGCAGCAGCCGGAACTCGGTCTCGGTGAGGTCGATCGGGGCGCCGGTCCAGAACACCTCGCGAGTCTCGTCGTCGAGCTCGAGATCACCGAACCGGAGCGCCGTCGGCTCCTCGGCTCCGACCCCCGAGCGCCGCAGGATGTTGCGTGCCCGGGCCAGCAGCTCCTCGATTGAGAACGGCTTCGTCATGTAGTCGTCGCCGCCGAGCGTGAGGCCGCGGACCTTGTCCTCGGTGGTATCGCGCGCGGTCAGGAAGATGATCGGGACCTCGCTGCGGCGCTCCGCGAGACGCTTGGCCACCTGGAACCCGTCGAGGTCGGGGAGCATCACGTCGAGGACGATCAGGTGGGGACGAAAGGCCGAGGCCGCGGAGAGGGCCTCCTGCCCGTTGGCGGCCGTCTCGACCTCGAAGTCGTTGTAGCGCAGGGCCATCGAGACGACGTCGGCGATGTTCGGCTCGTCGTCGACGACGAGGATGCGGGCGGTGGCGTTCTGAGCCTGAGTCTTCATGGCACCAATACTGCGTGGCGAGCCTGGGCGTTTCCTGGGAATCGCTCAGGGTATCTTCCGCTCGGTGGCAGACCAGGCCGCATACCCGCTCGAGAACGCACTCTTCCAGTGGGAAGAGGGCTACCGTCGCCTACAGGGGTTGCAGACGGACCCTCGCGCCTACCGTCTCGCTGACCGGATCATCACGGCGGTGCGCATCGAGCTGCGACGCCGAATCGGGCCGACCTTCACGGCCGCCGAGCTCGCGGCGCTCTACGGGATGGGCACCGACTGGTGCCTCGAGGCCGCCACCAGTGAGGTGACGTCGCCGCCCGCTGATCCGCAGGACCTGGCCGACGCCGCCTTCTGGCTGTATCTGCGGGGTGCCAGCGACTTCGCCGGCGGCCGCCAGCTACTGGTCTGAGCCCGTCGCTGGACTAGTTGTTGTCTGAAGCGCCGTCGTCGTCCGACCCGGAGGTGTCCCCCGCGCGGCGAATGACGATCTGGTCGGGCTCGACGGTGACGGTGACGGCTCGATGGCCGGCCCAGTGCTCGGAGTAGTTGGAGTTGTCCTTCACCGACGGGTCAAGCCACAGGCCGTAGCCATCTGACTCGCCGTGGTCGAAGGTCGCCTCCAGCTCGGAACGGCGCCTGCCGCGTCCGCCGCGGCGACCGCGCCGCCGCCGCCGCCGGGGCTGCTCGGCGCGTTCTGCTTCGCCGCCGTCGTCGTCATCGGACGTCTCGGTGCTTTCGCCTTCGGACTCCGGCTTGTCGCCGTCCTCGACCTCGGCTTCCTCAGCCTCAGCCTCCTCCACCGTGGCCGCCTCGATCTCAGCCTCGATCTCGTCGCGGAGGTCGATCTCCCCGGTGCCGGTCTCGTCATCCGCGGTCAGGTCGTGCTGGCGGCGGAACTCGCGCAACTCGGAGCCGGAAACCTCGAGTTGGTGGGCGATCCAAGCGTCCGTGCGGCCCTGGCGGACCCAGGCGCGGATCTGGTTCAACTGCGGTCGTAGCGATCGTCTTGCCATTGCGGCGAGTCTAGACAACCACGGGATCTGACCAGCCCACCCCTCCGGGCCCTTCTGCGGAGTCTCCGATTTGCATTGGCGGCCACGACCTGACAAGCTGCCCCAGGGTTCAACTACCAAATAGTGGGTAGTAAAGCCCGGGGGCCCGCAGGGGTCCCGATCGGTAATCCAAGTCAGCGGCTCGCAGGAGGCGACGTGTTAGTACTGACCAGACGGAGCAATCAGAGCATCATGATCGGCGATGACGTCGAGGTGAAGATCCTCGGCGTTTCTGGCGAGAAGGTCCGGGTCGGGATCTCGGCACCGGCCGAGACCCCCGTTTATCGCGAAGAGGTGCTCGATCGGATCGAGTCGCAGGGGAGCGCGGCGGGGACGGGGTCAGCGCCGGCCGCGAACGGCGACCGCGCCCATCCGGCAAGCATCACCGGCTCCACGCCGAGTCACACCTGAGAAAAAGCGCCGTGCGGCGCCCGCCCGCCTCAGCTACGCCATCAGGAAGGCGAGCGCCTCGAACATCGCGATGACCACGGTCACGACGGTGACCATCAGGCAGACGATGAGGACGCTGAAGCGGACCTTGCCGGACTGCTCGGTGCGGTGGATGCGGCGGGCGCGCGAACGGTTCGCCGCACGACGGCGGAGTTGCTCGCGACGACGACGCTCGAGGCTCGTCTCCTGTTCGAAGGCGACCTCGAACTGGGATATGGATTGGCGCATCTTCATAGGTGTGGGGCGGGCCCGGGAAAAATCGCCCAAGGACGCCCGCGGGAACCTACCAGAGCCGGATTGGCGAACGCCCATGAGATCGCAACACTGTGCACAAACTCACACGACTCCCCCGACAATCCCGGAACCCGTCCTCCGCCCGGGTCAAGGCGCGCAGTGGCTCCAGAGACCGCGGCCGGCCCGGCCCGCGGCGTGCTCGAGGCGCTTGAACAGCGGAGCGTGCGAGTCGTTCGGGGGGATCGTCAGGGAGCGTGCCAGCCCGCGCCGCACCAGTTCCGCGTTGATGAAGTCCTTCCCGAGATAGACGTAGGCGAGCAGACGGCCATAGATGTCCCGGCGCTCGGCGTCGAACACGAGCCGCACGTGCCGCCTCTCTACCGTGGCGTGGTTGAAGGCGGATGCCCGCGGGCCGAAGCAGCCCACCGGCGCTCCGGGTTTGACCGTCTCCGGAGTGTCGACTCCGATGTAGCGCACGTCTTCTGAGCGGCCGCCGAACTCGGCCTCGATCGTGTCCCCGTCGACGACGCGGGTGACGAAGGCCTCGACCGGCTCGGCGCTCGGCTCCCCGCCGCCGCCGGAGCGCTCCCGGCCGGTGCCGCCGTCCTTCGGGCCGGGCTGGAGAAAAAGCGCCAACCCGGCGAGCAGAACGAGCACGACCCCTATCCATCCGCGCGGCGGTCCGCTGAGTGGCTTCATGGGGGTTCAAGCCTCAGAATGCCCGGATTCTCCGTGCCTCCCTGAGACCGCCGCCCGGCCGTCGAGGGACCGACCCGCCGGGCACCGGTTTAGGATCGGGGTCCCAAAGGGCAGGGCCAGGCTATGGATCTCATGAAACATGCCTTCTCGGGCACCCCCTTCACGGTCGGCGTGGAGGAGGAGTTGATGCTGGTCGATCCCGAGACGCTTGAACTGGCCCAGGGCATCGAGCCGATCCTGGCCGACTTCGAAGATGGCGGGGCCGGCGAGCGTGGCCCCGGAATGGTGAAGCCCGAGTTACTCGAGGCCGTGCTCGAGATCGCCACGGATCCGTGCAGGGACCTCGCCGAGGCAGAGACGCAGATCCGCTCGCTGCGCACTCGCGTCGCGGCATCCGCCGAGCGCCACGGCATGTGTCTCGGCGCCGCCGGGACCCATCCGACTGCCCGCTGGGAAGACCAGGAGGTGACCGACCGCCCGCGCTACCGGCAACTGATCGAAGAGCTCGGCTGGATCGCCCGCCAGGAGATGATCTTCGGCACCCATGTCCACATCGGGATGAGCGGGGAGGACAAGGCGATCTACGTCGTCGACGGGATGCGCCGGCACATTCCGCTGATGCTCGCCCTTTCGGCGAACTCGCCGATGTGGCAGGGCGTCGTGACCGGCCTGCACTCGTCGCGGACGCCCGTGTTCCGTCACTTCCCGCGCGTCGGCATTCCTCCCCACTACGGGAACTGGGAGATCTACTCGCGCCGGGTCGCCCTGATGGTGGAGGCCGGCGCCATCCAGGACTACACGTATCTCTGGTGGGACATCCGGCCGCATCCGAACTTGGGGACGATCGAGGTCCGCATGTTCGACCAGCAGACCCATGTCCACCACACGATCGGCCTCGCCGCGCTCTCCATCTGCCTGGCTCACCGCTACTCGGTCAACTTCGACGAGGGCAAGCCGCTCGTCGAGGTCCCGACCGAACTGATCGACGACGACAAGGTCCGAGCCGCGCTCCGCGGCCTCGAGGGAGATCTCGTGGATTTCCCGCGCCCTCGCAAGATCCCGGCCGCCGAGCTGGCTCGGCAGACGCTCGCCGAGCTCGAGGGCGACGCGGCGGAGCTCGGATGCCAGGAACAGCTGGCGAGCCTCAAGGAGATAATCGACTCGGGGACCGGTGCGAGGCACCAGCTCGACCTACTCGAGGCGGGTGACAGCACCGACGCCCTGATCCGCGCCATCTGCGAAGAAACCTAGGTCCCTGGACCCCGGGCCGGGCTATCCTCGGGGGCCATGAGCGACACACAGCTCAGCGTCGTCTGCAAGAACTGCGGCTCCGAGGTCAGCCCCTACGTGACCGAGTGCCCGTACTGCGGGACCCGGATCCGCAAGCGTGCGCCGAAGCTCGAGCGCCGCGACGGCAACCTGGAGGCCAAGCCCGACCGCAGGCAGCGCCGCGCGGCCAGCCGCCGGGCGCGCAGCCGCCCCGATCTCTCCGAAAAGCCGGTGGCGACGTTCGCCCTGATTGGTGTCTCGGCGGTGATGCTCCTGTTGCTCACCGCGGCCGGGAGTAATTTCGATGCCTACGGCGGGTTGATCGTGCCGCTCGCCCACGCACCGTGGCGCTACATCACGACGCCGTTCGTCTACAGCGACGTCGGCTACTGGTTCGTGATCGCGCTGGCCCTGGCGATCTTCGGGCCGCCGCTCGAGCGCCGTCTCGGGACGGTGGCGACGGCCATCCTCCTCATCGCCTGCGGCGCTCTGGGGGCTCTGGGGGCCTACGGGATCGAGAACTCGCGCGACACGATCACCGTGATCTCCGGAGGCAACGGGGTCGCGCTCGGCGCTCTTGCCGCCTACCTGGTGCTGCGTATGGCGGAGACCGCGCGGGCGGTCGACGACGACTTCGACCGCATCGGTGTCGCTGTGGCGGGACTGGTCCTGCTGCTGCTCCCCGTGTTCGACCATTCGGCGAACGTCTACGCTGGCGTCATCGGGGGGCTCTTCGGGGCCGTGGCGGCCTTTTCAAGTGCTCGTATGCGCCGAGCCCGGTGATCGACGATGCCTGACAAGTTCACGGCGATGACGCCGGCGATCCACGCCTACGCGGTGGAGCACTCCGCGACCGACGACGTCCTCGAGGCTCTCGGCGCCGAGACTGCGGCCCTCGGTGGCATCTCCGAGATGCAGATGGCGCCCGAGCAGGCTGCGCTCACCACGATCCTCGTCCGTTCCATCGGCGCCACTCGTGCTCTCGAGATCGGGACGTTCACCGGCTACGGCTCGATCGCCATCGCCCGCGGTCTCAAGCCTGGAGGCAAGCTGGTCACCTGTGACGTCAGCGACGAATGGACCTCCATCGCGGAACCTCATTGGGAGCGCGCCGGCCTCACCGACCGGATCGACCTCCGCATGGGTCCGGCGATCGAGACGCTGCGCTTCCTCCCGGATTCCGAGCCGTTTGACTTCGCCTTCATCGACGCCGACAAGACGAGCTACCCCGCCTACTACGAGGAGGCGATCCGGCTGGTGCGTCCCGGTGGGCTGATCGTTGTCGACAACGTGTTTCGTGGAGGCGAAGTGGTCGATCCCGCGGCCGACAACGAGGGCGCGGTCGCGATCCGCGCCGTCAACGACACGATCCGCGATGACGAGCGCGTCTTCTGCGCGATGATCGGCGTCGCCGACGGCATCACCCTGGCCCTGAAGCGGGGCTGAGGCCTTCGCCTCGTTAGTCTCAGCCGGGTGGAGCAGGGATTCAGCGACCAGCACCTCGACGCAGCGATCGAGCGGCTGACTGAGGAGGACAGCTTCAGCGAGGCCGAGGCGATCGTGTCCCGCGCCGCGCCGCAGCTTCAGAGGGTCCTCGACTCGGCGCTCGCGGCGGGCGGCTACTTCGGTCCCACTCACGACGCCGAGACCCTGAAGGCGGCCACCAACCCCGACCCCGATGCCCGGATCACGGCGGTGCGGACCCTCCTGGCCGAGGAGGCCCGGATGGGGATGATGGTCGGCGTCGCCGTCGGCTGGGCCCTGCACGCGGATCTGTCCCGCCCCCATCGGGTAGGGGACGAAGACCAAGACGACACGACCCAAGGAGAGATCTGAGCATGGACATCAAGTTCCACGGGCATAGCTGTTTCGAGTTGAGCGAGGGTGGCAAGACCGTCCTCACCGATCCTTTCCTGAAGCCCAACAACCCGGTCGCCGTCCGCACGGCTGACGAGGTCGAGCCGACGGTGATCGCAATCAGCCACGGCCACGCCGACCACATCGCGGACGCCGTCCCGGTCGCCAAGCGCACGGGCGCGCACTGCATCGCGATCGTCGAGGTCGCCAACTGGCTCGAGGGCCAGGGGGTCGAGGAGTGCTCCGACCCGAACCTCGGCGGCACCGTCACCTTCGACGGCGGTTCGGTGAAGCTCGTCCCGGCCTGGCACACCAACACGATCCCGGGGTCCGAAGAAAAGCCGTTCTCAGCCGAGCACGGCATCGCCATCGGGACCTGCGCCGGTCTGGTCATCACCTTGGGCGGCACGACCGTCTACCACGCTGGCGACACCTGCCTCTTCGGGGACATGAAACTGATCGGCGACCGTCACCCGATCGATGTCGCCCTCCTGCCGATCGGCGGCCACTACACGATGGATCGCGAGGACGCGGTAGAGGCGGCCTCCCTGATCGGGGCGAAGATGGTGATCCCGATGCACTACGACACGTTTCCCCCGATCGAGACCGACGCGGAGGCGTTCAAGTCCGACGTCGAGTCGAAGACGTCCTCCGGCGTCGTGGTTCTCGCGCCGGGCGAGACCCACACACTCTGAGCCCGTGCCGGCCTCCTCATCGAGTGGACGATTCTGCTGAATAGATCCGCACTTTCGTCCACTCGACGAGCGGGAGGGCGTCCCCGCCCCTGAAACTGGCCAGCCAGCCAGTCCGGGTGGTAGGCTCGGCCCAATCGAGCCTTAGGACCGCAACCCAGGTCGAAGGAACGCAACCGATCCACAGGAGAGAGAGTTGGAGCCCACGCAGTCACCGCAGACAACCGCGAGCCGCACCGACAGGGCCGACTACCAGGCCACGTCGGATCCGGCGCTGCAGGAGGCCGCGGACAGCACGTCCCAGATCAAGCTGCTCGACTACCGGCAGCTCTACGAGCTGTGGGAGCGCCAGCAGTGGGCGACCCAGGACCTCGACTTCTCGGTCGACCGCGAGCAGTGGCACGACCAGTTCGACGCCGAGGAGCGCTACCAGCGGATGTACGGACTATCGTCGTTCTTCATCGGTGAGCAGAAGGTGGCCGAAGAGCTCGGCCCGATCATGCGCGCCGCGCCGACCGAGGACCAGCGGATCTTCCTCTGCACCCAGATCGCCGACGAGGCACGGCACGTTCGCTTCTTCGAGCGCTTCTACGAGCAGGTCGAGGTGCTGGAGACTGACGCCGGCCTCGCCGGGATGCTCGCGGAGACCTCCGAGCACCTGAACGAGAACTTCGGTCGGCTCTTCGACGAGATGCTCTCGTCTCGTACGAAGCGTCTCGAGGCGGAGCCCGAGGACACCGAGGCCTTGGTCGAGGCCGTGACCCTCTACCACATGGTCATCGAGGGGATGCTCGCCCTGACCGGGCAGCACTTCATGATGGATTACAACGAGCGCGAGGGGACGCTGCCGGGCTTCGTCGAGGGCTTCGGCAAGGTGGCCCGCGACGAGCACCGCCACGTCGCCTTCGGATCGGTGTTCCTCCGCGAGAAGGCAAGCGAGGACGAGCGCTACAAGCAGGCCATCAAGCGGATGCTCGAGGAGGCGCTGCCGGTTGCCGACGGCGTGCTCTCGCCGCCCTGGGCCGCCGACGATGAGTGGACGGATCTGTTCGGCTACTCGCTCGAGGAGACCCGCCAGTTCGCCGGAACTTGCCTGATGCGCCGCCTCAAGGTCATCGGCCTCGGCTGAGGAACGTATGGCTGAGGGAAGGCAGGGTGTCCATCGCTCGGCCGACGCAGAACAGAACCGCGTCTACTGGGACCTGAGCTCACCCGAGTACGACGAACGGGCCGGCGAGTTCATCGCCGAGGGCTGGGCGTGGGGTCTGTGGCAGGTCTCCGAGGATGAGCTCGGGCTGCTCGACGACGTCGAGGGCAAGGACGCGCTGGAGCTTGGATGCGGCGCGGCCGAGTGGTCGCGCTCCCTGGCGCGTCGCGGCGCTCGGCCGGTCGGGCTCGACAACTCCCCGGTGCGGATCGCGCGCGCTGCCGAGGAGTGCGAGGCGGCGGAGATCGAGTTCCCGCTCGTCACGGCGAGCGCCGAGCGCATCCCGCTCCCCGACGACGCGTTCGACATCGTCTTCTGCGACTGGGGCGCCATGACGTTCGCGGACCCCTACGCGCTGGTTCCCGAGGTCTCGAGGGTCCTGCGCCAGGGCGGCATCTTCGTCTTCAGCGGCGCTACTCCGCTCTGCTGGGTCGCCTACGACGAGGGTGAGGATGCCTTCGTCGAGAGGCTCGAGGTCGGCTACTTCGGGATGCACCGCTGGGTGACCCCGGAGGGCTCGGTCGAGTTCAACCTCACGATCGGCGACTGGATTCGGCTCTACCGCGACAACGACTTCGTGATCGAGGATCTGATCGAGATCCAGCCCGAGGAGGGCGCGAAGTCGGCCTACCGAACCGAGGCGGAGACTGCCTGGGCCAGACGCTGGCCGATGGAGCAGATCTGGAAGGTGCGCCGGCTCTAGACCCAGGCCGGCCGGGCCGAAGGTCTATGGGGAGACGGGAGCTGCCGGATCCGCCGGGGCTTCGGGAGCGACCGGGGCGATGGGAGTCACGGGAGGAAGGGGTGCCTGAACCTGGGGTGGCGGAGGCGGCGGGGGAGACGTGGTCGCTGCGGGGGGCGGGTCGCCGACCGTGACGGTCGCGGTGTCGCCCGAGGAGTGCGGGGTCGTGGTCACCGTGATCTCGGTGGGGACCTTGGTGATGCTCGGCTCGACGGTTGAGGCCTTGTCGAGCGCGGGCGCCGGTGCGGGCTCGGAGACGGGAACATCTGTCACCGGGGCCTCGACTGGCGCGGGGGGGACATCGGCGGCCGGTGCTGGCTCGGTGACCTCGGAGGCAATGCTCGGCTCAGCCTTCACTGCGACCGGGATGCTCACGATTGCCGGCGCGATGGCTTGCCTCGGGCTCGGCGTGACGACTCTCGTGATGGCGGAGGGGGGGGTCGGATCGGTGACGACCGTTCGCTTCACCTCGACGGCGCCAGCGGTGAGGACGGCAGCGGTGACGACGCCCGCGACGGCCTTAGCGCCGACGGCGCCACCCACGACACCGAGACCGCCGGCCGTGCCGCCGCCGGTCAAGCCGCCGGCCGCGATCGTACCGGCCCCGGCTGCGCCCGCCCCGGCTGCGCCTGCAGCTCCGGTGGCTCCGGCCGTGCCGGCGCTCCCCGCGGCCCCGCCGCTTGCGCCGGCGGCTCCTGAGCCCGCTCCGGCGCCGCCGAATCCGAGCTTGCTGGAGATGAAGGCCTTGAGGGCGACGATGGGTCCCACCGGTGCGATCGCGGCGAGAACCTTGCCGTCGGAGCGAACTTGCTTGCGGAAGCCCTCGCACTCGGGGCAGTTGCGGACGTGGCGGCGAACCTCGCCGGATGCCTTGCCGAGCCCCTCGGCGGCCTGGGCCAGCTCGAGGCGGACCTCGCCGCAGGTGAGCAGCCGGGCCTTGCTGGCCTCGGCGAGGGAGATACGCGCCCTGACGAGCAGGGACTTGACCGACGCGATCGTGGTGTCCATGGCCTGGGCGATGTCGGTGTAGGGCATCGCGTCGATCTCACGGAGCAGAAGCGCTGTGCGCTGGGTCTCGGGAAGCTTCTGGACGTCGCCGAGGATCTGGCGGAACTCCTCACGGTTGTGGACGCGCTCGGCGGTTGACGCCGCCTCGACGATCGGCACGTGGTCCATCGATTCCTTGGCGTCGGCGGTCGGCTTGCGGATGTGGTTGAGGCAGCGGTTTCGCGCAATCCGGTAGAGCCAGGGACGAAGGTTGATGTCGCGGTTGTCGGCGAGCATCGCTTTGTATGAGTTCACGAAGACCTCCTGAAGCA
>JBBSQE010000108.1:0-10517 GCA_038258095.1 Solirubrobacterales bacterium
CTCCTGCCAGCCGGCGGAGATCGCGGACCAGGAGGAGGTGTTTGAGGTGGCTGACCGTGGCGGCGAGGCTCTCCAGGCTCTCGAGCGCCTCCTTCCGGCGCTGCGGGTTGCGCGAGCGCAGTGACGGTCCGAGCAGGGCTTCGAGGAGGTTTGATTCACGATCGGCCGACGAGCGGAACACGCGCAGGTTGCGAGCCCCAACTCCGAAGCGGGAGAGCTCGTTGGCCGCGCGGGCTATTTCGCGGTCGGTCTCGTCGTAGGCCGGCTTGCCGTCGCGGGCCTGGGGCTGGATCACGCCGAAGTCCTCGAGTTCCGAGATCAGCTCGGCGCGGGCGCCGGTCTCTTCGACGAGTTCGTCGAGGGTCAGGTAGGCGGTCGAAGTGTTGACGAGAATCGCGCGACGGACGGCCCCCGAAGCGGGACGACGGTCAGCGCCGCCGCCGGAGTCGATGTCATGCCCGGCGGCGAGCTCCTGGCGGATGACCCGGAGCGGGAGGAACTCATCGCGCTGGAGTCGGAGGATGGTCCGCAGGCGCTCGACGTCCGACTGGCTGTAGAGGCGGTAGCCGCCGGCCGTGCGCCGCGGAGTGAGGAGCTTCTGGTCCTCGAGGTAGCGGATCTTCGAGATCGAGATGTCGGAGAACTCGGATTGGATGATCTTGCAGACCGCTCCGATCGTGAGTGCCTTGCGAGGGCGGCTGGCGCTGTCGCGGGGGCGGGCCCCACCGCGCTCGGAGGCGTCCATCGTCGGGTGTCCGGGAACGGCCAACGTCACCGCTCCAGGTAGCTCATCTTGTACTTGCCGACCTGGATCTCGTCGCCGTCGTCGAGAATCTGGGACTCGATCCGCTGCCGGTTGACGTAGGTGCCGTTCAGCGAGCCGAGATCATCGATGTAGAGGCCATCGCGGCGGCGCACCAGAAGGGCGTGGTTTCGCGAAACGGTCACGTCATCGAGGAAGACCCCTGCATCGGGACTACGACCGATCGAGAGGCGCTCGTCGTCGACCGAAAAGGACTCGCCCGCGCGCCCACCGCCGGAGCGGATGACGAGAGCGGCGCCGGCCTCCGCGACGACCTCGTCGATGTCGACCCGTTGCATGTCCCCCGTCTCGTCGACGGTGTAAGTCATCGTCGACGGGTCCTCGGTGCCCTCGGCGCGACCGACGAACGCGCCGCACTTCTGGCAGTAGTTGGCTCCCTCCGGGTTTATGAACCCGCATTCGGGACAGTGGACGGCCATCGAAAGGGTTTCCCGGACCTCAGGCTGCGGTGTCTTCGTCCTCGGGCGCGGACCGCGCCTTGCCGGCGAGAATCTCGGTGAGCTGCCGGACGTCGTCGCCGGAGATCATCGATTCGCCGTGCTCGCGCTTGGAACGCAGCCGGTTGACGAGCTCGGCCCGAAGGATGTCGATCTTGCCGTGCAGAACCCGGCGCCGGTAGGAGACCTCCTGCTCCTCCTCGGTGAGGCTCTCGATCAGGGCCTTGAGCTCCTTGTCGGCCAGGGACCCCAGATCGGGGAAGGTCTCCTCCATAAGCGACGCGTCCTCTCTTAAGTTCTTCAGGGCTACGGATTGCGAGTATACGTCGCCTGCGCCAAGGTTCAACCAAAGGTTTACGGTTGAATCGATTCTTTCCCCGGAGCCGTGCGTGAGGCCGGACCCGCTGCCTCGACCTCGGATCGAGCCAGGGCCAGGTCCCGAGCGGCCTCCTGGCCCATCCGCCAGTAGAGGGCCGTGGCGATAATCCCGAGGACGAGGCCGATGATCAGGAGCGCCGTCGGCACCCAGCCGTCGAACACCATCGCGAAGAAGATCGCCGACATCACCGGGAACACGGCGGCGCGGCCGAGCCAGTTGATCTCGAGGTCGACGCCCTGGCGAAGGCCGTACTGGGCGAGGCCGAGGGTCGCCAGCTCACGCAGGGCGAGCAGCGCCAGCGCCCAGCGAGGCAGCAGCTCGAAGTACCAGCACACGGACGCGCCGCTGAGGATCGTCAGGCGGTCGATGACGGGGTCCATGAGGGCGCCGAGCCGGCTGTACTGGCCGGTCACGCGTGCCAGGAGCCCGTCGAGGTAGTCGCCGGCGGCGATCAGCCAGTAGAGAGTTGCCGCGGCGGGTGTGCGCCCGTCGCCCGAGCTGAACGCGAGGTAGCAGAAGACCGGAATCCCGAGGAGTCTCAAGTAGCCGACGAGGTTGGGGATGGTCCACGGCCGAAGCGGCTCACCCTTCCGCGTCTCCCTCGGGTTGGGAGCGGTGCGGTCGAGGCCGAACAGGCGGCGCATGCGGCCCTGTCCGAACGGTGCAGTCGGGTGTTCTCGATCCGCCATCAGGCGAGCTTCTCGAGCATCTCGAGCGCACCGGCAGCTGCCGTGGCCACCGGGAGGCGCTCGTCGGCATCATCGGCCGAGCGCGGCTGGGCCTCGATCACGCCATCGGCGAGGCCGCGCCGGCCCGCCACCAGGCGCAGCGGGCACCCGAGCAGCTCGGCGTCGGTCAGCTTCTGCCCGGCGCCGACCCCGCGCTCGTCATAGAGAACCTCGGCGCCGGCCGCGATCAGCTCGTCGTAGAGCTTGTCGGAGGCCTCGCGCTCGGGCTCGCCCTCACGGCCGAGCGAGACCAGGTGGATCTGCCACGGCGCCAGGGCGCGGGGCCAGCGGATCCCCTTCTCGTCGGCGCGCTGCTCGACCGCCGCGGCGAGGATCCGGGCGGGTCCGATGCCGTAGCTCCCCATGACGATCGGCCGCTCCTTGCCGCCCTCGTCGAGGAACGTCGCGCCGAGCGGCTCCGAGTACCGCGTCCCCAGCTTGAAGATGTTTCCGGCTTCGATCGCCGGCTCGATCGTGATCGAGTCGCCGCCCGGAGCTGTGTCGCCGGCCTCGACCATGCGCACATCGACCTCCTCGAACTCGAAGTCGCGCCCCGGCCTCACCCCGCGCAGGTGCTGGTCGGCGCGGGTCGCGCCGACCACGAACGAGTCGCCTCGGATCGCGGCGTCCTTGAGAACCGGGACGCCGGCGCCGACCGGCCCGATGTACCCGGGCGGGCCGAGCCTCTCCTCGATCTCCTCACTCGAGGCGGGGCGTGCGTCCTCGCCGAGGGCGTTGCGGAGCTTGATCTCGTTCAGGCGGTGATCGCCGCGCAGCAACACGAGCACGAAGCCGCGCCCCCCGGTGATCATCGGCATCGCCTTGATGAGGGCTCCGGGCGCCAGGCCGAGCGATCCCGCCACCTCCTCGACCGTCGTCAACCCGGGGGTCTCGACGGATTCCGGGGCATCCAGGGCCGCGTCCAGCGCGACCGGAGCCGGGTCGGCGGAGGCGATCTCGCGATTCGCCGCGTAGCCGTCGGCTATCGCGACCTCGTCCTCGCCGGCAGCGCAGGGGGCCATGTACTCGTGTGCACCGGAGCCGCCCATCATCCCGACATCACCCTCCACCCGGTACCAGCGCAGGCCGCAGCGATCGAAAATGCGGTCGTAGGCCTCGATGCAGCGGGCGTAGCTGGCGTCGAGCCCGGCCTCGTCGACATCGAACGAGTAGGCGTCCTTCATGCGGAACTCGCGGGTTCGCAGGACCCCCGCACGGGGCCGCGGCTCGTCCCGCTCCTTGGTCTGGATCTGGTAGAGGAGGAGCGGCAGGTCACGGTAGGAGCGCACATCCCGGGACACGTGCAGGGTCAGGCATTCCTCATGGGTCATCGCGAGCACGTGGGGCGAGCCCTTGCGGTCGTCGAGCTTGAACAGCTCGGTGATTGCGTACCGGCCGGTCTTCTGCCAGGGCTCCGCTGGCTGCAGGACGGGCATCGACATCTCCTGGGCGCCCGCCCGGTCCATCTCGGAGCGAATCACCGCCTCCACCCGCTGATGGACCCGCCACCCGGCGGGGAGATAGGTCCAGAGACCGGCGCCGAGCTGGCGAATCAGCCCAGCCCTGACCATGAGCTTGTGTGAGATCGCCTCAGAGTCGCCGGGAGCGTCCTTCACGGTTGGCCAGAACGACTGGGATACTCGGGTCATCGGCCCCGTAAACTAGTGGCCGCATCCTTCCGGGCGCGGATCAAGTCGCAGGGGCGACCCCGAATCATCGGGCGTTTCGTGGTGTTGGTGGTCAAGAGTCGCAACGACGACCTCGATCTCTAGGATGCCCTCCTTCATGACGACAGCAAAGACATCCACAGCAGCCCTCGGAGCAGCCATCCTGCTCTCGCTCCTGGCGCTCACGGGCGCCCAGCGAGCCGATGCTTCGGCCTCCCAATCTACGACCTTCGACGCAACCGGATCGCTCCTCGGCGCGCCCACCGCCGGGTTCCGGGACCGGACCTTGGACCAGATCGCCGCCCTCGGCGTCGACACCGTGCGGATCGTCGTGCCATGGCGTTTCCTCGCGCCCGCGCCGGGCTCATCGACGATGCCGGCCGGCTTCAATCCCGCCAACCCCGCCGAATACGACCAGAACGCCTGGGCCGGGCTCGACGCGGCGGTCGTCGGCATCAGACAGCGCGGGATGAGGCCGCTCCTGACGCCGTCCTCTCCCTTCCCCAACTGGGCGAGTCGGTCCGGTAAGAGCAAGCTCAGCTACCCCAAGCCCAGCGCGTTCAAGGACTTCGTCACGGCGATGGGTCGTCGCTACAGCGACGGTTACAGGGTCGACCCGGGCCAGGTCTGCCCGCCCGACGCCATCTCCCCCCTGATCCCGTTCGACCCCTCCCTCGACATCCCACTCCGACCGCGGTGCCAGCCCCGCGACCCCTCACCTGTTCTTCCACGGGTGACGGACTGGGCGATGTGGAACGAGCCCAACCAGAGCCTCTTCCTGAAGCCGCAGACGAAGCGCGGGAGGCCGTACTCGCCGAAGCTCTACCGTCAGCTCTACCTCGCGGGTCAGAGCGGGCTCGTGACACCCGAACATGCGCGCGACCGCATCTTCATCGGCGAGACCGCGCCCGCCGGTGGCCGCGACGGCGTCGACCCGATCGACTTCATGCGCGGCGTCTTCTGCCTCAATGGGCGGTACAAGCGGGCAAAGAGCTGCAAGCCGATCAAAGCAACGGGCTGGGCCCACCATCCGTACAGCCCGGGGATCGCCCCGTTCCGGCGCTCGCGGTACGCCGGCCTCGTCAACGTGCAGAACATCTCGCGACTCGCCGTGGCGCTGAGGCGGGCGGCTGGAGCCGGGGCAACCCGGGGACGGCTCAACATCTATGTCACCGAGTTCGGCGTGCAGACCGTTCCGGACCGGCGGTTCGGCGTCGGCCTGAGGACCCAGGCGGGCTACCTCGCGATCGCCGAGTACCTGCTCTGGCGCAATCCCGCGGTGAAGATGTACTCGCAGTACCTCTTGCGTGACGATTCCCTGAAGCAGGCTTCTCCGTTCACCACCGGGCTGATGACGTTCAGTGGCAAGGCGAAGCCGTCCTTCGATTCCTTCCCGATGACCCTCCTCGTGCAGAAGGTGGGCAAGCGACGGGTCAAGATCTGGGGCCACGTCCGGCCGGGTCTCGGTCGCCAGACGGTCGTCGTCACCTACCGCCAGAAGCGCAAAACGAGGAGGCTGAGGAAGGTGCGGACCAATAGGAACGGTTACTTCAGCTTCGGAGCCTCCTACGCCAGGGGACGCACCTGGGCCGCTACCTCGAAGGTCCGGGGCCTGCCGAGGCTGCAGGGCCCGTACCTCCCCGCGTACACGTTCTGAGCCCTCGCGACGAGAAGTCCTCCGGACGCCGCCGAGAGCCTGTGGGCTCGAAGCGAAAGCCCCCGCCTGCGGGCAAGGGTGAGGGTGTGAAGACCAAGGGCCCGAAGACCAAGGCTCCCGCGAAGCCGCAGGCCAGGAAGACTGGGACGGCCAAGAAACCCGGCAAACCCGGAAAGGCCGGAGCCCGAAAGCCCTCCCGCGCGCTACTCATTGCGCTCGGGGCGGGCGCGCTGATCGTCATCGCGGCGGCTGTGGTTCTCATCAGCTCCGGTGGGTCCGGTGGGTCAAACGGTGTCTCCCCTCTCGTGAGCGGCAGCAAGCCGGTCTTCTTCGAGCCCGGCCCGGAGGAACTGGTCGGCAAGGCGCGCGACGACACCCTCGACGAGATCGTCGGCATGGGCATCGATCGTGTCCGGGTCGCGATCTTCTGGAATGACGTCGCGCCCCAGGAGCAACCGCAGGGATTCAAGCCATCGAACCCGCGCGACAGCGGCTACGACTTCTCGGACTACGACAGCTTCATGCGCGCGGCGGCCGCCCACAACCTGAAGATCCTCGCGACCGTCAGTGGGCCCGGGCCGGCCTGGACCACCCTCAGCGGCAAGCCCGACAGCGAGCCGGACCCGGAGCAGTTCGGCGAGTTCGTCAGCGCCGTCGCAAAGCGCTACGGAGGGACCTTCACGCCGAAGGGCGACAGCTCGCCCCTCCCCTCCCCATACCTCTGGTCGTTGTGGAACGAGCCGAACATCTCATCCTTCCTCAAGCCCCAGTTCAAGAACGGTAAGCCGTACTCACCCACGCTCTACCGGCATCTGTACCTCGCCGGACAGGAGGCCATCGAGGCAGAGGACCCCGGCGCGAAGATCCTCATCGGAGACACCGCGCCGACCGGCAGCACCGACTCCGTCGACCCGGTCCCCTTCGCGCAGGGCGTTCTCTGCCAGACCGACGCAGCGCAGGACGACCCGTCCTGTGACTCAGGGGAGATCGACGCGGTCGGCTGGGCCACGCACCCATATCAGGGCATCGGGCAGGCACCTTTCGATCCGCCCGTCAAGAAGTCATTCGTGACCCTCGCCGGGATCCAGTCGCTCGTCGACGTCCTGGACAGGGCCTCCGACGAGGACACCCTGCCGAGCGATTTCCCGGTCTACATCGACGAGTACGGAATCCAGAGCTACCCCGACTTCACGGCCGGCGTTTCGTTCGAGGCCCAGGCCGAGTACATCTCGATCTCCGAGTATCTCGCCTACGCCTACCCGCGGGTCGTGAGCTTCGCCCAGTACCTGATGCGCGACGACCCCCCGGACCACGTGCCCGGCGTGTCCTTCGGCGGCTTCGAATCCGGACTGCGGTTCTTCAATGGCATCCGCAAGCCCTCACTCGATGCCTTCCCGGTGCCGCTTGTGGTTCGCCGACAGGGCCCGAAGGTGGACATCTGGGGCCTCATCCGCCCCGCCGAGGGAGAGACCACGGCCGAGATCTGGGTCCAGGACGGGGGCGTGCAAAAGAAGCTCGAGTCCGTGGAGACGAACTCGACCGGAATTCTCCAGACCACCTCCGACTACCAGCAGGGCCGCCTCTGGCAGCTGCGCTGGACCGATCCCGGCGGCAAGACGGTCAAGGGGCCGTGGACCCGGTCGTTCAGCTTCCCGCTGCCGAAGGGCGCCGAGGAATCGGCCCTCGCCGGCTGACCGGTGTAACAATCACCATGACTTCATGGCGAGGGTTACGTCGGTCGCCTGAATACCTTCGAGACGGGTTCTAGGCGCGGGTGAAGCGGCGGCTCGCCGTCGGCGAAGCCTCCTCGTCGAGCACGGGCTTCTTCGCCGCCGGAGGTGCAGTCGAGCCGACGATGGCTCCATCCCCTGCGGTCGGGTCCTCCTCCTGGGCCGCCGCCTTCTCCATGGCGGCGATCCGCTCCGGAGTCAGGTCGCCGGCGTTCTCCTCCTCGATCTTCGCGAGCCACACGGCGCCCTCCTTGGACGAGGACTCCTCGAATTCGGTCTTGCCGCGATCAAGAGAAGCGTCGATCTCCCTGAACAGCGTGTCGACGAGCTCTTCCTGGGGGACCTTGCGGAGCGGCTTGCCGTGGGCGAAGATCAGGCCCTCGTTGCGGGCGCCGGTGATGCCGAAGTCCGCGTGGGATGCCTCGCCGATTCCGTTGACGGCGCAGCCGAGGACGGCGACCTCGATCGGCTCCTCGTAGGACTCGAGCCGCTGCTCGATCTCGGCGACGACGGAGTCCATGTCGAACTGGAGGCGGCCGCAGGTCGGACACGCGATCAGGACGGGGCCACGCTCGCGGAGCTGCAGGGCTTTGAGAATCTCCCAGGCGACCTTGACCTCCTCC
This sequence comes from Solirubrobacterales bacterium, assembly GCA_038258095.1. Classification (GTDB taxonomy): domain Bacteria; phylum Actinomycetota; class Thermoleophilia; order Solirubrobacterales; family 70-9; genus JBBSQE01. The sequence goes on from JBBSQE010000108.1 coordinate 8,045, forward strand.
TCGGCATGGAAGGTCGAGAGGCTGATGCGGATCGTGTCCCCGACCCCGTCGGCGAGGAGCGTTCCCAGCCCGACGGCCGACTTCAGGGAGCCGGACCACTTGGTGCCCGCCTCGGTGATCCCGAGATGGATCGGGTACGGGATCCGGTCGGCCAGCAGCCGGTTGGCGGCGATCGTGTTCGGCACGTTGGTCGACTTGATCGACACCTTGAAGTTCTCGAAGTCGAGGCTTTCCATCATCTCGACGAACTCTCCGGCCGCAGTGACGAGGGCCTCGACGGGGCTCTCGCGCTCCAGCTCGTGCAGGTGCTTGGGGAGCGACCCCGAGTTGACCCCGATTCGCATCGGCACGTTCGCCTCGTTCGCCTTGACCGCGACCTCGGCGACCTTCTCACGCCCCCCGATGTTGCCGGGATTGAGGCGGATGCAGTGGGCGCCGGCATCGATCGCCTTCAGAGCGAGCGTGTGGTTGAAGTGGATGTCGGCGATGATCGGGATCGGCGACTCGGCCACGATGGTCCGCAGCGCCTCGACGTCCTTGTCGCGCGGAACCGCGACGCGCACCAGGTCCGCTCCCGACTCAGCGACCTTCTCGATCTGATCCATGGTCGCCGTCAGGTTCGCGGTCTCGGTCTTGGTCATCGTTTGTACGACCACCGGAGCGCCGCCGCCGATCGGGACGCCGCCGACGAATATCTGTCGCTTCGAAGCCATGCGACAGAGGTTACCCGCCGGCCGGAGCCGGGTAGGGTCACCGGCATGCCCAAGACACCCATCCGTCAGGCGGCGATCGCGGTCTCTCTTGCCCGGGCCGCCTTCGGCGTCGCCATGATCGTCGCCCCCGAACGCATCGCGGAGAGCTGGATCGGTGATGCCGGCCGATCCGTACGCGTCAGCGTCCTGACGCGGTCGCTCGGGGCGCGCGACATCGCCCTCGGCGGCGGTGCGGCCTTCGCTCTCCTGCGCGGCGAGGGCGATGCGGCTCGCCTCTGGCTCGCAACCCAGGCTTTCTCCGACATCGCGGACCTCGTCGGCACACTCGCCGTCCGCGATCGTCTGCCCGACAACGGCGTCAAGACCACAGCCACGCTTGCAGGCGGCTCGGCGGCTATCGCCGGCGCCGCCGCAGCGACGATCTGAGCGTCCTCAGAGTGCCGCGAGGTCCTCGCGGCCGGCCCAGGCCTCGAGGATCCAGCCCAGGTGGTCCGGGCGCCCGGTGCGGTTCACCTCGAGCGTCTTGCGCGCGTCCTTCAACTTCGGCGGCCGCATGTAGGAAACGGCGGTGCGCCCGTAGAGGTAGGCGCGGTCGAGGCGTTCGCGGCGCCGGATCGAGCGGTAGAGCATCCCCGTCTCGCCATCGAGCATCTGCGCCTCCAGCTCGTTTCGCCCCCAGACCCAGTCGAGGCCGTAAACGGCGGCGGCGCGGTAGCGCTCGTCTCCGGTCGCCTCGCTCAGGCCGTGCATGGCCATCGGGGCCAGGGCGTCCTGGTTGACGGAGTAGAGCGGGTAGGACTCGACGATCGAGCCACGTTCTGCATCCAGGATCCAGGGCCAGCCCCCATCCGGCAGTTGTAGGGCGAGAAGGCGCTCTCCGGCCGCCTGAGCGGCTCTGCGGGCCTCGCCGTCGTCGCGGGACCGGGCCAGCTTTGCAAGCGCCTGGATGCCGAAGATCTGGGTTGCGAAGCTCGGGAACCTCCGACGCGGCCCGCGGGTGGTGTGGATGTACAGACCGCTTCCGGTCGCCCGCTCCAGCAACTGCTCGCGGGCCTCCGCGAGTATCCGCTCCCCCGCCCCATCCTGTCCCGTCGCCTCAGACTCGCTCAGGCCGATGATGATCCACGCCAGCTCGGGGCCGACCAGGCCAGCAAGCGACATATGTCCGCCCAGGGAGCGCTCGAGCGCCGCGACGAGCTCGTCCTCGGCTCCTCGGTCGGTGCGCGACTCCGCCCAAAGCGCGAGGCCGAAATCGCCCGGCGTCAGCTCCTCGGCGCCGAGCTCCGAAAGGACCCGGGCGCGGAGGGCGCCGATGTGAAAAGGCTGCTCGAGCCCCTGGTCCTCCGCCCGGAGCAGCCCGATCATCGCCACCAGCGTGTGGCGGAGCGACCTACCCGTTGCTCGGCAGTGGTCGTCGGCGTCGACCTCGTGGCAGAAGGCCCCGTCGGCGAGCTGCATCGATGGAAGCTTCGCGAAAGCGAAGTCGCGCAGCTCGCGGACGCGCTCCACGTGGTCGGGCAGGGTCGAAGACCCCGGCACCCGCTGATTTTGCTCCGATCGGCTCATCCGGTCACACCCTCATTGAGGTGAGAGGGAGCCTAGATGGTCCTCCAGCCGCCAACCCGGACGCGCCGGGTCAAGCGCCGTAGAGCTCGGCGATCTCCGTCTCGTACTTGTCGGCGATCGGGCGGCGCTTCAGCTTCATCGTCGGGGTCAGCTCGTCGCCTCCGGGGGCCCACTCCTCGGGCAGGATCGTGAAC
>JBBSQE010000109.1:0-10509 GCA_038258095.1 Solirubrobacterales bacterium
ATGTTCTCGATCCCCTCCGTCTCGACCCGGAACCAGTAGCGGTAGTAGAAGTTGAGGGCGGGCTCGACCAGGCTGACGAACCGCTCGGAGCGCCCCCAGTCGTCGAGGGCGCGCTCCTCGTCTGAGGCCGGAAGCAGAGCCCTGAGGTCGGGAAGGTTCGACCTCGGCGGGAGCGGGGCCAGGGGGGACGCGTAGTCGTCAGCCGCATGATCGAACTCGGCAGCCCTGGCGTGCGAGCGCTCGGAGCCGGCGCTCGCGGCATCGAGATCGACGCCGATGGGAGGCTCCTCGGTCGAGCTTCCGGCTCCCCCGAGCAGTGGGCTGTCGGCCGACAGCGGCTTCCCGCCGAGGCCGGGACGAGTGCCGCTCACGACTCGTCGCGGAACGGCAGCTCCACGACCTCCGCCTGGGCTTGGTCTCCGGCATCCGGGGCGCCGACGGCGACGGCGGTCCCTGGTTCGGCCTCCTTGCGGACGATCGCCAGAGCGATCGGCCCGAGGGCGGGGGAGACGACGCTGGTCGCGACCACGCCCACCTCGCGGTCGCCGGCGTGCAACGGGGTGCCGGAGTCGGCCGGTGCTTCCAGACGGAGCCCCCGCAGGTGGCGGTTCGGACGGCCGCGGTAGTGCAGTCTCGCGACCGGTTCCTGACCGATGTAGCAACCCTTGGTGAAGTTGACGGCGCGCTCGACGATGCCGGCCTCGGCGGGCATCGATTGCGGGCCGAGCTCGGGCCCGAAGCGCGGGACGCCGGCCTCGACGCGGAGGATCTCAGCGGCGTCCTCGGACACGGGCACGGCACCGGCCTCGAGAAGGGCCACCCGGAGTGGGTTGGCGTCAGTGGCCGCGCAGAAGAGGTCGACACCGTCGTCGGCGGTCGAGACGGCCAGGCAGTCGACTCCGCCGATCCGGGTTGCGGTGTTCGCGTGCTCGCCTCCCGGGGAGACCCCGCAGACGCCTGGGCTCCCGGGGCCGATCAGCGAGATCAGGGTCTGCGAGCCGGTCTCATCGACGAGCTCGACCTCGCGCCCGATCTTGTACATGTCGAGGTGGCGGCGAACCGTGCCGAGAGCGGCGGGCTCGAGGTCGAGGCGGACCTCGTCGGGCTTGACCCTCAGGACGCGCATGTCGCCCTGGATGTGGCCCTTGCGGTCGAGCAGGGCGGCGTAGCAGCCCTGTCCGGGCTCCAGCGCCTCGATGTCGTTGGTGAGCTGGCCCTGCAGGTACTCGGCCGTCTCGCTGCCTCGCAGGGTCAGCACACCGCGGCCGGGGCGCTCCACCAGCCCGCACTTCTCGCGGAGCTGGCGGTATTCGGCGTCGAGCTCGATTGCGGTCTCCGGACTCATTCTCCGCAGTGTATTGGGAGGCTCCATTGGCGACCGTTGGTTTAGATGTGTCAAACTCTTGGTTGTGGTCACCAAAAACAAGGCCTCGCGAGCCAGCCACGCTCGTCCGCAGCGCCGCGCCACCCACTCGGAGGCGATCGAGGACTACGCCAAGGCGATCTACGCGCTGTCGAGGCGAGACGAAGGGCCCGTCGGGACGAACGACCTCGCCTCGCGGCTCGGGGTGACCCCCGCCACGGCCACGGCGATGCTGAAGCGCCTCGACGAGCGCGGGCTCGCCAAGCATCGTCCCTACAGAGGCGTCACGCTGACCCCCGAGGGAGAACGCGTCGCTCTGGAGGTCATCCGCCACCACCGGCTCCTCGAGTCCTACCTCGCCGATGCGCTCGGCATGCCCTGGGACCGGGTGCACGAGGAGGCCGAGGTCCTCGAGCACTACATCTCCGAGGATCTGGAAGCGCTGATCGCGGCAAAGCTCGGCGACCCTACCCACGACCCCCACGGCGACCCGATTCCGGGCCCCGACCTCGAGCCGCCCGAGGACGCCGCCAGCCTGCCCCTCGCAGATCTGGCCCCAGATTCCGTCGCCACCTTCGTCCGCGTCTCGGATTCCGACCCGGCGATGCTCCGATACCTGACAGAGCTGGGTATCGCACCCGGTGTGTCGCTTCGGGTGTTCGGGCGCGCTCCGTTCGGCGGCTCGCTGATAGTTGAAGCGGAGGGCGCCGAGCATTCGCTCGGAGACGAGCTGGTCGACCGGATGAGGGTCCGGGAGGAGGACCGATGAAGCCGCCCCCGGAGACACTGGAGAGGCCGCAGGTTGCGGAGCCCTCCAACGAGGATGAGGATGCCCGGGCGACCGAGATTCGGATGTACAACGAGGAGTACCACCTGGCGCTCCCGGGGGAGATGGCGGTCGCCGAGGCCGCCCGCCGCTCGCTCGACGGCCACTCCCGCGGCCTGCGCCGCGTCTGGCCCTTCCTCGGCCCCGCGTTCATCGCGGCCGTCGCCTACATCGATCCCGGCAACTTCGCGACCAACATCGCCGGCGGGGCGCAGTTCGGCTACCTCCTTCTCTGGGTTGTGCTCGGCGCCAACCTGATCGCCATGGTCGTCCAGACCCTCTCGGCGAAGCTGGGGATCGCCACTGGGAAGAACCTCGCCGAGCTGTGCCGCGAATCCTTCTCGCGCCCGATGTCGATCTTCCTCTGGCTCCAGGCGGAGCTCGTGGCGATGGCGACGGACATCGCCGAGGTCGTCGGCGCCGCGCTCGGCCTCTATCTCCTGTTCGGCATCCCCTGTTCACGGCGGGCTGCATCGCCGGGGTCGGAGCCTTCGCCCTGCTGGCGCTCCAGCAGGCGGGCTACAGGCGGTTCGAGGCCGGCATCACCGTGCTCGTCGGGATCGTCGTCGCGTCCTTCATCGTCGAGCTGTTCAATGCGAAGCCCGACGGGGCCGAGGTGGCCAAGCACCTGGTGATCCCGGGCTTCGACGGCACAGCGAGCATCCTGCTGGCAACCGGGATCATCGGCGCGACCGTCATGCCGCACGTCGTCTACCTCCACTCGGCGCTGACGCAGCGGCGGATCCTCGGCCGCAACCTGACCGAGCGCCGCAAGATCCTCAACTTCGAGAAGGTCGACATCGTCATTGCGATGACGCTCGCCGGCGTCGTGAACATGTCGATGATGATCGTCGCCGCCGCGCTCTTCCACAATACCGGCCTCGCCGGCATCGACACGATCGATGGCGCCTACGAGGGCTTCAAGACCGCCGTGTCGAACAACGCCGCGACGATATTCGGAGTTGCCCTCCTGGCCTCGGGGTTCGCCTCGTCGTCAGTGGGGACGCTCTCCGGGCAGGTGGTCATGCAGGGCTTCATTCAGCGCAAGATCCCGCTCTTCTACCGGAGGGCGGCGACGCTCGCTCCGGCCCTGCTGGTCCTCGCGCTCGGCATCGAGCCGACCGGCGCCCTGATCGGCAGCCAGGTGGTCCTCTCGTTCGGCATCCCGTTCGCGCTGGTTCCCTTGGTGATCATCTCCGCCAAGAGGAGCGTCATGGGCGAGATGGTCAACCCCCGGTGGCTGACCGCGCTCTCCAGCGTGCTCGCGGCGATGATCATCGCCCTCAACCTCTTCCTGTTGCAGCAGCTCTTCTTCGCGTAGCGGGCGGTTGCCACGGCGGGTACGCTTGCGGTGTGGCTCTGGCCGACGACTTCCAGCAGGCCCTCGACGCGCTCCCCGAGGACTGGACCGACCTCGAGCTCGACCTCCGGATCGACGACGAGGACGCCTACATCGATTGCGCGGTCGCCCTCAGCCAGGTCAACGCCCAGCCCTACTCGCGCGCTGACTGGCACTGGAAGCTCCTGGTCGCCCAGAGCTTCGGGCATGCCGCTGCCGCCCAGACGGTGAAGGGAGTCCTCGCCAAGATCGACGCCGACGGCGTCACCGGCGAGCTTCGCCTTCGCGAGGTCCGCGAGGGGCGCGCCGAGACCGTCCAGATGTGGGGACGCCCGGAGTCGGTGCGCGAGGAGTTCCGCCAGCGCCGCAGCCTCTAGCGGGCACGGACGATGGCCCGCGTCCTCGCGATCTCCGGCGACCTGATGTTCGCCAGCAAGGTTCAGGCGACCCTGGAGGCCGTCGGGCACGAGGTGATGCTCGTCGGCTCCGTCGCCGATGCCGTGACCGAGCAGCCCGACCTGGTCGTCGCCGACCTCGACGACGGGCGCCCGGAGGATCTGGTCGGGCTCGGTGCTCCGGTGCTCGGCTACTACTCGCACGTCAACGTGGACACGAAGCGAGCCGCCGACGCGGCGGGCATCGACATGGCGGTGCCCCGCTCGCGGATGGCGCGGGAGATGCCCGAGCTCGTCGAGCGAATCACGGGCGGGACGGCGTAGCTGCCGGCCGCTCCCGCGAGCCCGATTCGTCGCGATCTCCGCGACCCATGTCACATCGTGTACCGGATAGGTAGTCAATGTCACATGGGTGGGAACATCTCGGCCAGGTCCGGCGGCTCGCGGAGGATGCCGTGCGCGACGTCCCATGTCGCCCAGCGCCGCAGGATCGCCCGGTCGAAGCCCGAGGGAGCGACAGCGGGGCCCAGGGCCCGCAGCTGGGCCGCCGCCTCGGCGCGGTCGAGCGCCGGGACCTGAGCGAGCAGGTCGTCGAGGCCTGGGGCGGGGTCGGCGGCGAGGGTCGCGTAGCCGCGGCGAGTCGCTGCGAGCACCGCACGCACCAGTCCTGGACGCTCCGAGAGCGTTGTTCCCGAGGTGCAGAGCACGAGCTCCGGGTAGCGCGGAGCGCCGAACTCGTCGACCTTGAAGATGCGGATCGGGACACCCTTGCGCCGAAGAGCGACGCCCTCGACATTCCAGAAGGCGGTCGCGGCGTCGACCTTTCCCGCGACGAGGTCGGCGACTGCGTTGAAGCCGATCGTCACGCGCTTGACGGCACCCGGGTCGCCACCATCGCCGGCGACTTCGGAATCGAGGATCGCGTCATCCGACGGCAGGCCGGTCACCCCGACCGTCTTGCCCTCGAGATCCGTGGGACGCTCGATGCCGCGATCCGAGCGGGCGATCATCGATCCGAGCGGGCGCTGGACGACCGGCATCACCCCGACGATGTCGAGGCCCTTCTCTCGCGCGAGCCCGAGGTCGTGGATGTCGAGAATCGCGAAATCAGCCCGTCGGGTCTCGAGCAGCTTCGGGGCGTCGGTTGACTCGCCGGGCTGGCGGACCGTCAGATCGACTCCCGCGTCGGAGTAGTAGCCGCCAGCCAGGGCCGTGTAGATGCCGGCGTGGACGGCGTTCGGTGTGAAGTCGAGGATCAGGGCCGCGCCGTCAGGCGCGCCCGGTTCAGCGCCGTCCCCGCCGCAGCCGGCCGCGAGCGCGACCGAGCCGAGCGCAAGGACGGCCGCCAGCAGCGCGGCAACCCGTCTCATGTGACCGGGCACAATAGTCTGAGCGCAGATGACCGATCTGATCGATCCCGACCACGAGCTGCTCGCTTTCGTCGAGATCCCGAAGGGCAGCCGCAACAAGTACGAGTGGCACCGGGAGATCGGCCACGTCATCCTCGACCGCTTCCTCTCGTCATCGATGGTCTATCCGACCGACTATGGATACCTGCTGAACCACATGGGCCGTGACGGGGACCCGCTCGACGTGATGATCTGCGTTTCCGAGCCGACCTTCCCCGGCTGCGTGATCCCGGTGAAGCCGATCGCCCTGTTTCGGATGCGCGACGAGGCCGGTGAGGACGACAAGGTCGTCTGCGTGCCGATCCACGACCCGGGGTGGAACACGGCGGAGACGCTCAAGGACCTCACCGACCAGCTCCAGAACGAGATCACCCACTTCTTCTCGGTCTACAAGCAGTTGGAGGGGAAGGTCGTCGAGGTCGATGGCTGGGCTTCTCGCGAGGAGGCGCTTGAGGTCATCGCCGAGGGCAAGCGGCTCCAGACCCAGCTCGACTCCGAGCGCGGCGCGGGCCGCGCCTCTGACAGTTAGACTCCTCGCGCCCGTGGCGTGGGAGGCTCCCGGCGTCCCAAAACCGACTCAGGAGGTACCGAGCAAGTGCAGGATCGTGGACTCGCGGCATACATATCCGAGCTGATCGGAACCTTCCTCCTGGTCTTCTTCATCACCAGCGTGGTCGTGCTGTTCACCGCGACCGGCAACCAGGCGCAGTTCGGCTCCGACTACGCGGTCATCGGTCTCGCGCAGGGCTTCGCGCTCTTCGGAGTGATCGTGATGTTCGGCGTGGTGAGTGGCGGCCACTTCAATCCGGCGGTGACGGTCGCGGCCGCGGCAATCCGCCGCATCGACCCGATCGATGCCGTCGTCTACATCCTCGCCCAGCTTTCCGGCGGCGTGCTCGGCGCGCTGGCCACCAAGTTCCTTCTTCTCGACGAGGGCCGCGCAACCCACTACGGCGCACCGCAGGTCCAGGGCCTGCTCGGCTCGGCCGGCCAGGGAGCATTCATGGAGGCCCTCGGCACGTTCGCCCTTGTCCTCGTCATCCTCTCGGCCGTCTACTCGGCCAAGAGCGTCAAGGACTGGGCGCCGCTCGCCATCGGTACGACGTTCGCGTTCGGCGTCTTCGTGGGAGGCCCGCTGACGGGCGGGTCCTACAACCCGGCCCGCTGGTTCGGCCCGACGCTCGTCGACGGGGACTTCGGCGGATTCGCCGGGATCTGGCCCTATCTCGTCGGCCCCCTCGTGGGAGCCCTTCTGGCAGCCGTCGTCTTCCGCTTCGTCATCGAGGCCGGTGGTCCGGCCCCGACCGAGCCACCCGAGCGCGTCGCGACCGCGGCTTCGGCGGGAGGCAGGGCAAGCGGGGCGGGCAAGCCGCTGAGCTCCACCAAGCCCTCGGACACGGGCCCCACTCAGACCAAGAAGCCCTAGGGCTGAGGCGGGGCGGGCTGAGGCCCGCCCTTCTGTAGCGTCACGCGCGTGCGCCGGGTCACCTTCTCACGCAACTACACGCTGTCGCTCTCGCGCACCTGCCAGTGCTATTGCAAGTACTGCGCGTTCGCGACACACCGCGCCCACATCCATCCGCCGGAGGAGGTCGAGCGCCGCCTCGAGGAGGCCGTGCGCCGCAACTCCAAGGAGCTCCTCGTCCTCACCGGCGAGCGTCCCGAGGTCAACCCGGAGGTCGCCGAGCGCCTGCGCGACTGGGGCCATGAGGACTTCACCTCCTACGTCGTCTGGGCGTGCGAGCGGGCGATGGAGCGCGGCCTGCTTCCGCACACGAACCTCGGGGCCCTGTCGGAGCGAGACCTCGGCCGTCTGCGCGAGGTGACCGCCTCCCAGGGCCTGATGCTCGAATCGGTCTCCGAGCGCCTGATGGAGACCGTGCACGCAGGGTCGCCGACGAAGCATCCGAAGGTCCGTTTGGCGACGATCGAGGCCGCCGGCCGCCTCCGCATCCCCTTCACGAGCGGGATCCTCGTCGGGATCGGCGAAACCGAGGCCGAGCGGGTCGGGAGCCTCGAGGCTCTCGCCGAGGTCCACGGCCGCCACGGCCACATCCAGGAGGTGATTCTCCAGAACTTCGTTCCGCACCCGCGCTACTACGGGCAGGAGGTGGCGGAGATCGCCGATGAATCCGCCAAGCGGCGCTGGGAGGCGGGTATCACGGGCGGGGCCGACCCGGTCGAGGCGCCCGAGTGGTCGAGCCCGGTGACGATCAACGACATGAAGCGGCTGATCGAGGAGTGCCGTCGGCTGATGCCCGATGTGGGTGTCCAGGTCCCGCCCAACCTCTCCGATTGGTGGTCGGAGCTCGTTGCCGCCGGAGCGACCGACCTGGGAGGGCTCTCGGCGAACGGCGACCACATCTCCCCTGAGCACGCGTTCCCGAGCCCTCATCAGGTCCGCAAGGAGCTTGCGCCCCAGGGCTTCGCGCTGACCGAGCGCCTCTGCGTCTACCCCCAGTACATGGACGCCGAGTGGATGGAGCAGGGGGTCCTCGACGTCATCAAGGCCCGGTACTGGAGCTTCATTCCGCGCCGTGGCTCGGGTCGCCGCCGCGATGAGACGATCGACCCCGGCCTCGCGCCGGAGGCGATCTCACGCGGACGCGAGGGAGTGGCGCTCACCGAGGACGAGCTGACGGCCCTGTTCGTCGAGACCCGGCCCGAGGTCATCGAGGAGATGCGCATTGCCGCCGATGGCCTGCGCGCCGAGCTCGCCGGGAACGACGCGACCTTCGTCGTCAACCGGAACATCAACTTCACGAACATCTGCACGGTCGGGTGCGCCTTCTGCGGCTTCGGACAGGGCCGGCGTTCGCCGGACGCGTTCGAGGTATCCGAGGACGACTTCGCGGCCAGGATCGACGAGGCGGTCGGGTTCGGCGCCACCGAGCTCTGCATGCAGGGCGGCATCCATCCCGAGTACACGCTCGAGGACTATGGGCGATGGCTCGAGCTGGCAAAGGAGCTCGCACCCCAGCTCCACCTCCACGCGTTCAGCCCGATGGAGATCCACTTCATGTGCGAGCGCTCCGGCAAGGAACCCGGCGCCGTCTTCGCCTACCTGCGCGAGTGCGGCCTCGGGTCGACTCCGGGAACGGCCGCCGAGGTGCTCGACGACGGCGTCCGCCAGCGCATCTCACCGAACAAGCTGCCCGTGGACCGCTGGGTGGAGATCATCGAGGCCTCGCACCGCGCCGGCCTGCGGTCGACCTCGACCGTCATGTTCGGGCACATCGAGGAGCCTCGGGAGCTGGCCGGGCACATGCGGGTCATCCGCGCCCTCCAGGAGCGCACCGGGGGCATCACCGAGTTCGTCCCGCTCAGCTTCATCCCCTTCAACACCCTGCTCGGGCGGACCCACGGGGTCGAGGAGATCTCCGAGGCTGAGAACCTGAAGCACACCGCCGCCTTCCGCCTCGGCCTTGGCAAAACGGTTCGCAACCTCCAGGCGAGCTGGGTGAAGATGGGCCTGGGGGCGGCGACCGAATCGCTTCGCTGGGGCGTCAACGACCTCGGGGGGACGCTTATGGAGGAAAACATCTCCCGCATGGCGGGCTCCCAGCACGGCACGCGCGTCGAGCCGGAGCAGCTGATCGAGGCCGCGCGGGCCGGCGGCCGCACTCCGGCGCAGCGCACGACGCTCTACGAGATCGTCGAGACGTACTGAGTCTCAGTGCGTCGGCCCGCTCTTGGGCCGGGTCGGGTGGGCTGCGAGCTGTTGCGCTGACCGCCTGAAGCTGCCCGGGACTTAGGCGACAACTCTTGCCCGGCGGATGGCGGCGATTCACGACGATGTGCGCTATGTCACGGAACGGTTGAAATAGGGTTTGGGCGTGGCCGACGTCACGGTGAAGCGGCTGGAGGAGTTCGAGGGCATCTTCGGAGGCGGGATGCGCCGCGTCCGCGCGGGCCTTGGGGTCAGCTCCTTCGGGATGCAGGTGATGGAGCTGCCGCCGAACTTCACGATGTACCCGCACCACGACCACTCCCATGACCAGCAGGAAGAGGTCTACATCGTGCTCTCGGGCGAGGCGACGATGAGGGTTGACGAGCTCACCTACGTCCTCGAGCCCGGCGTCTTCGCTCGCGTCGGCCCCGGTCAGGCACGCAAGCTCCTGACCGGCGACCAGGGCGCAAGCGTCCTCTGTTTGGGCGGCGTCCCCGGTGCCCCCTACGAGGCGCCCGAGTGGACCGAGGAGGGCGGTTCGACACCGGCCCTCGATCACAAGACGAAGCCGGCCGGCTAGCCGGGGCGCCGCCGAGTAGCGGCCCCGTGGCCTGAGTTCCCGGCGCGCTCCACGCAGGCATTGATTGTGGGATTTGAGGTGCCCCAGCGCCCCTGATCCCCAACGAACGGCTCGCCGGTGGCGGGTCGAGCGAAACGCTAGAGCGTGCCGAAGAGGTCCTCGCCGGGCGGGCGCTGGATCGCGGCCGCGCCAGGTCCGTCGTCCTCGGTTACGTAGCGCTCGAGGCCGCGGACGATGACGATCGGCGTCCCGCTCGACTTGTCGCGGACGAGGTCGGCGGCTGCCGCGGCCTCGTCGGCGATCGCGATCTCGGTGGCCGCGAGCTCCCGGCCATCGCGGTCGGTGCGCCCGCGCCAGTCGTCGAGGACAGCGAACCCTGCGCAGCCGATCGCCACCTCGGCCTGCCCGACCCGCCACGCACGGCCGAAGCTGTCGGAGATGACGACGGCGGGCCGTGCGCCGCCGCTGGCAGCGCCGATCTCCGAGCGGATGCGGCGAGCCGAGGCGTCCGGGTCGCGCGGGAGCAGGGCGACGGTGCCCTCGCCGGCGAGGTTCGAGCTGTCGATCCCCGCGTTCGCGCAGACCAAGCCGTGGTGCGTACGCGTGATCAGTACGCCCCGTTCGGCGCGAAGGACCTCGGAGCTCTCGGCGAGGATGAGCTCGACGACCGCCGGGTCCTTGCTGAGGCGCTCGGCGAGGTCGCACGCTTCCGGGCCGGGCGAGACCTCGCTCAGGCGGCGGATCTGGCCCTCGGCCTTGGACACGATCTTCTGGGAGATCACCACGACATCGGCCGCCGACACCTGCTCCCGGCTCGCGATCACGGAGCCGATGGCGTCGCCCGTCCGGATCTCGGGGATCCCGGCCACCGAGCTGACCGTGAGGTCCACGGGCTCAGATCCCGAGGATGCGGGCCGTGCCGGGCGC
>JBBSQE010000110.1:0-10460 GCA_038258095.1 Solirubrobacterales bacterium
GGTCATCGGGGCAGATTACTCACGTGTTACTCACCCGTTCGCGGCTTTGCCCCAGAGCAAGCTCTGGTTCGTCGCTCCACTTGCATGTGTTAAGCACGCCGCCAGCGTTCGTCCTGAGCCAGGATCAAACTCTCCGTAAAAATACTTCTTTATGAAGAGATGCCGCGCCATGTGGCGACCGGGTACACATACTCGGCTGCCGGCGCGACGGTAGATCTAGTTCACCGGCCGCTGACGTGGCCGGTGAATCGGGCTCTACTGCTCCGCAGGAGGCCGGACGGGGTCCGTCTCCATGCGGATGAAACCTCGAAACCGAAGTCTCGAGGTTGTGCACGCTGCTCAGTTTTCAAAGACCGCTTGCACCTCGCCGACGGGATTCGCCGACCCCTGATGCTGGAGGCAGGCTCGTGCCGGCCCCCGAGGGGACCGAGGAATATAGCAGCGAGCCCCGCGTGGCACAACCCCCGCACACAACTCTCGTGCGCGGGCCTCGTGCCTTGCTCGGGCGAGGCTTCAAGCCCCGCTTATTCCTCAGTGGGCGCCAGGGTAGAAGACCGGCCGGACGGTGCCGCGAGGCCGGTGAGGGCCTCGCGGACCTACAGAGGTCGCCCGACGAAGGTCCCCCGGCGTCTCAGACGGCGCGAATCCGGCGGTACCGGCGCTTGCCCGCCTGCAACACGCGGCCGTCGAGGTCGCCTGCGTCGGCGTCGAGGTCGCTCACCGCCTCCCCGTCGAGCTTCACTCCGCCCTGGGTGATCATTCGCCGTGCCTCGCTTCGGCTGAGACCGAAGGCGTCCGCGAGGAGGGCCGGCAGGTGAACCGCCTCGCCGGCCGCCACCTCGGCCTCTTCAACATCCTTCGGGGGGCGGTGCTCCACGAAGAGCCTGTTGAAGTGCGCCTCGGCGTCCTCACCCCTCCCCTCGTGGTAGACGTCGACGAGGCGCCGAGCCAACGCCCTCTTTGCGAGGTTGGGAGTCTCGTCCGGGAGCTCCTCGCCCAGAAGCAGCCTGTAGTACTCGGGCATCGCCTCGTCCGGAATCCTCATGATGCGCCCGAACATCTCCTCCGGGGTATCCGTGACCCCGACGTAGTTGTCGAGCGACTTGCTCATCTTCTGCGTGCCGTCCGTGCCGACCAGGATCGGCATCGTCAGTATCGACTGGGGCGGCTTCCCATACGCGGTCTGGATGTCGCGCCCGAAGAGGAGGTTGAAGGTCTGGTCGGTGCCGCCGATCTCGACATCGGCGTCGACGGCCACCGAGTCGTAGCCCTGCAGCAGCGGGTACAGGATCTCGAGAGCCGAGATCGGGGCCTGCGCGGCCAGGCGTTTCTGAAAGTCGTCCCGTTCGAGCAGTCGCGCCACCGTCGTCTTGGCGAGGAGGCCGAGCAACTCCCCCGGGTCCATCTCCAGCCACTCGCTGTTGCGCCGGACCTCCGTGCGTGCCCGATCGAGCACCTTGAACGCCTGGTCCTGGTAGGTCTGGCCGTTCGCCTCGATCTCCTCCGCCGGGAGAACCGGCCGCTGGGCCGAGCGCCCGCTCGGGTCTCCGACCCTCGCCGTGAAGTCTCCGATGATCAGGACCACGGTGTGGCCGGCGTCCTGAAACTCGCGCAGCTTGGTCAGGACCACCGTGTGGCCGAGGTGGATGTCGGCGCTCGTCGGGTCGATGCCGAGCTTGACCCGCAGGGACCTGCCGAGGGCCAGTTGCGCGGCCAGTGCGCCCTCCGGCAGGGCGTCCACGGAATTGCGGATGAGCCGGTCCATCTTCCCGCTGCCGTTCGCCGCTACGGCGCCCGGGCCTTCTCCGGCCGTTATCTCCCGTTCAGATTTGGCCGGTTCCGCGATGGCCCAATGCTAGAGTGCCCTTCGGCTCGGTTGGTCCCGCAGCGCCGCGTGGCATCGGCGCCCAGGACTCTCAACCCCATGCGAACCGCTGGTGTCCGCCGGGCCGGACGACATCCTTCATCCGATGGCCCGTAGAAGCGACACACCTTCCTCACCCGGCGCCGAGAGAAACGAGCCCCCACAGGGCTCTGTCTCGGGTGATGAGTCGAGTCCCGGGGCCCCACCCGAGCACCGC
This sequence comes from Solirubrobacterales bacterium, assembly GCA_038258095.1. GTDB lineage: Bacteria > Actinomycetota > Thermoleophilia > Solirubrobacterales > 70-9 > JBBSQE01. The sequence continues at coordinate 2,082 of JBBSQE010000110.1, forward strand.
AACCTCGCCGAGGAGGAACTCGACTTCGCGTTCGAAACCGAGCCCGAGTTCTCGTCGGCTCCGACTCGCCGGCCAAGCACGCAGCCGGCCGACGACATCGACGGGGCGACGCCGGCCTCGGCCAACGGCAGCGGCTCGACCCACGACGATGTGAGTGAGACACCGAGCCCGAACGGCGACGGCGACGACCCGGTGAACGGGGATGGGAACGGCGCCGGTGCCGCGACGTCGTTCGAGCCGCGCGGCCTCCAGGACCCCGGCCCGGGCGCGCCCCAGATCGATGATTTCCCCCCGCACCCCGGGGTCCCAGGCGATGCATCGATCCCCAGGCCCCGCACCCCTGTTGTCAGCAATCCGCCCCTCGACCAGCGACGGCGACAGCTCAAACGCGAGAAGGTGCCGCTGAGGCGCCGCGCCGTTTCGGCCCTTCGTGTCCCGGGCCGAGGTCGCGGAGGAGCGCCACCCGGCACCATCTCCCCTCCCCCGGCGCCGACCGGCAACCCCCCGCCCCAGAAGCACACCAAGCCGCGCATGAAGAAGCTCCGCTTCCTCTTCGTGCTCTCGGGCCTCGGGGTGCTGGCAATGGTCTCAACCGTGTTCGGGATGATGATGGCCGTCTCCCAGGACCTGCCGGCGATCGAGAACTTCGTGCAGTACAACGGCACCCAGAACAGCGTCATGGTCGATTCGACCGGGAAGCCGCTGGGAACTCTGACATCCGACCAGAACCGGATCCTGCTCGACTCGGGTCAGATCTCCTCGACCGTCAAGAACGCCGTGGTCTCGATCGAGGACGCGCGCTTCTACGAGCACCAGGGGATCGACTTCAGGGGCATCGGCCGAGCCCTGGGCCAGGACGTCCTCCACCTCTCCGCACAGCAGGGCGCCTCGACGATCACCCAGCAGTTCGTCAAGAACGCCCTCGAGACCCAGAACAGCCGGACCGTGTTCGAGAAGCTCCGCGAGGCGGCCCTCGCCTACCACCTCGAGCGCGAGTGGTCGAAGGACAAGATCCTCACGGCGTATCTCAACACCATCTACTTCGGCGAGGGTGCCTACGGCATCGAGGCTGCGGCCCGCACCTATTTCGGCTGGAACCACCCCGGCTGCGGCACCGAGACCGAGCCCTGTGCGTCCGTCCTTCTCCCGGCCGAGGCGGCAACGCTCGCCGGCCTGATCGCATCGCCCTACGCCTTCGATCCGAAACTGAACCCCAACGACTCGAAGGGCCGCCGCAACGTCGTGCTTCAGAAGATGTACGAACAGGGCTACATCTCCGAGCCGGACTACAACGAAGGGAAGATCACCGCTGTGCCGGCGGCGAGCGTCATCGAGCCGCCGTCGATCGACTCCGAGTCCCCCTACTTCTCGACCTGGGTTCGCCAGCAGTTGGTCGACAAGTACGGTCCCGGGAAGGCCTACTATGGCGGCCTGAAGGTCAAGACGACGCTCGACCTCGACCTCCAGAGGGCAGCCGAGGAGGACGTCAGCTCCTACCTTGGCGGCGTTCCGCCGACGGCCTCCGTCGTCGTGCTCGACAACAAGAGCGGAGCGGTCAGGGCCATGGTCGGTGGCCCTGACTACGCGAAGTCGCCCTTCAACATCGCGACCAACGGGCACCGGCAGCCCGGCTCATCCATCAAACCGTTCACGCTGATCACGGCCCTGAAGGAGGGCATCTCGCCCTACACGACCTTCGAGTCTGCTCCCCAGGAGTTTCACTTCGGCAAGAGGGGAAAGAACGTCTTTTACGTTTCGAACGACGAGGACTCCTATCTGGGCTCCTGCGACATCGTCTGCGCGACCACCTACTCGGACAACTCGATCTACGCCCAGCTCGGCCTCGAGGCTTTGAAGGGAAGGACCACCCAGGACCGGACCCGCTCGATCGCAAAGACGATCCACGAGATGGGCTACCGCGACCCGATCTCGGTCAACCCCGCCATGGTGCTCGGCGGCCTGAAGGAGGGGGTGACGCCGCTCCAGTGGACCTACGCCTACATGACGATCGCCAACAACGGTGACCGGGTCAGCGGCAACCTCGCGCCCGAGCCGGGTGACAGCCCGGTCGCCTTCACGAAGGTCACGGACTCCAAGGGCAAGGTGATCGCCGAAAACGATTCGAAGCACAAGCAGGTGATCCCCGAGGACGTCGCGACCGAGGCGAAGTCGATTCTCGAGACCGTCGTGACAAGTGGGACCGGCACCAACGCCAACATCGGCGCGACCGGTCAGTTCGGCAAGACCGGGACGACGGAGAACAACGGCGACGCCTGGTATTGCGGCGCGACGGAGAGCGCGACGGCATGCGTCTGGGTCGGATACGCGGACTCGAACACGCCGATGTCGACGCTCTACAACGGCGGCCCGGTCATGGGCGGCACCTACCCGGCCCTGATCTGGGCGAGCGTGATGTCCGACTACGAGTCGATCAAGGCCCAGCACGCTGCTGACGCGGCGGCGCGCAAGGCGGCCAAGGCGTCCGGCGCCGACTACGTTGCGCCGAGCACGGACAGCAGCGGCACCTACACCGCCCCCTCGACGGACTCGACCTATACCGCGCCCTCGACGGAGCCCGCGCCGACCGATACCGCGCCCGCCGCGCCGGCCAACCCCGCTCCGGCTACACCCGCCGCGCCGACCCCGACCCCGGCACCCACCCCCGCGGCCCCCGTTACGCCGGCACCCACACCGCCCTCCTCGGGGGGCGGTGTCAGCGGCGGCGCCGGGCCCGGAACCTAGCTCCGGGCAGCGACGCCCAGGGGTCGCGGCCGCGAGACCCACCGGCTGCCCGCGGCACTGAAGCGCCAGGGGCGATCGACTGCCTTCGTGATACCGATACGAGGGCCGTTGACGATCTCGACCTCCTGCCAGGCTCCCTGCCGGGGCCCGAAGCGGAACGGGTCGGCGCAGAGATCGGCACCGTCCATGTCGAGCCCGATGCCCAGGGCCTCCGTCAGCTTCCCGGGGCCCGAGCAGAGCTCTGAGTCCGGCCGACCCGGTCGGCGCATCCGCATCTCCTCGATTCGGGCTACCGGCTCGATTGCCCGGATCAGGACCGCGGCGGCGCTCCCCTCGGGCTCGGCGACGGCATTGAGCAGGCTGTGGATGCCGTAGGAGAGATAGACGTACGCCGTGCCCGGCGGGCCGAAGAGCCCCTCGGTGCGGGCGGTGCGCCCGACGTGCGCGTGGCAGGCGGGGTCGTCGGCCTCATAGCTCTCGGTCTCGACGATCACGCCGCCCCGTCCCTCGAAGAGGAGCGTGCAGCCGACCAGGTCTCGCGCGACCGCGTGCACAGAGCGATCGAAGAACTCGGCGCCGAGACGCTCGGGCAAGGCCAGGAGCTCGGACAAGCTCAGGAGCTCGGACAAGCTCAGGAGCGCTCGTCGGAGACTCGCTTGCCCACCGCGGCGAGCGTCTCGCGAGCATGCTCGATTTGACGCTTCAGGCTCGCTGAGGAAGCGCCGCCCTCGACCCGCTTGGACTCGAGCGAGCTCTCGAGCGTCAGGGCCTCGCGGTAACCCTCACCGAGCTTGTCGGAGTGGCGCGCCAGCTCCTCGTCAGAGAGGCCGGAGAGCCCGACTCCTTCCTCGATTGCCTTGCGCACCAGGTCGCCGACGATCGCGTGGGCTTCGCGGAAGGGGACACCGCGAGCCACGAGAAGGTCCGCGATCTCGGTCGCCGCCAGCATCTCGTCACCCGCCGCCTCGGCCAGCCGCTCGCGGTCGAAGGTGATGCCGCCGAGCATTCCGGCCGTCATCTCGAGCGACAGCTCCACCGTGTCCATTGCGTCGAACAGGGGCTCCTTGTCCTCCTGCATGTCCTTCCCGTAGGTCAGGGGAAGGGCGTGGAAGATGCCCAGCACGGTCGCGTAGTCGCCGGCGACTCGGGGCGCCTTCGCCCGCAGCAGCTCGGCCGAGTCGGGGTTCTTCTTCTGGGGCATGATGCTCGAACCCGAGGAGAAGGACTCGTCGAGCTCGCAGAACCCGAACTCGCTGCTCGACCAGATGACGATTTCCGAGCCGAGGCGGGAGAGGTGCATCGCGCAGGCCGATGCGGCGGAGAGGTAGTCCAGTACGAAGTCACGGTTGGAGGAGCCGTCGATCGAGTTGGGGGTGACATGGTCGAAGCCGAGGTCGTCGGCGATCGCATGGCGGTCGAGGTCCCAGTTGACGCCGGCGAGCGCGCCCGAGCCGAGCGGCATGACGCTGGCGCTCTGCAGGGCGAACTGGAAGCGAAGCGAGTCGCGGCTGAGCATCCAGAAGTAGGCGAGCAGGTGATGGCCGAGGTAGACCGGCTGCGCCCGCTGGAGGTGCGTGTAACCGGGCATGGGCCAGTCCGCATGCCGCTCGGCCAGGTTGACAAGTCTGCCCATCGCGGCCTCGAGCAGCTCGAGGGCCCGCAGCGAGTGCGCCTGGACGACCATCGCCACGTCCGTTGCGACCTGGTCGTTGCGCGAGCGCCCGGTGTGGAGCTTTCCGGCGAGCGGGCCGATCAGCTCTCCGAGCCGTCGCTCGATCGCCATGTGGATGTCCTCGTCGGAGTCCTCGAACTCGAAGTCGCCGGACTCGAGCTCCGTCCCGATGTCTTCCAGGCCCCCGTCGAGTTTCGACAGCTCGTCATTGGTGAGCACTCCGATCTCGCGCAGAGCTCTCGCATGGGCGCGCGACTGGTCAACGTCGTAGGGCGCCAGGCGCCAATCGAAGTCGATCGAGCGGTTGACGCGCCAGAAGGTCGGGTCCGGGTCTGAACGAAAGCGCGCCATTGAGCGGATTATCCCCTGCCCGCGAGGGCTGGGTCGGAGGCCAGTACCTCGCAGACGCGGTCGACCTCGGAATCGCTCATCGCGCCGAAGAACGGCAGGGCCAGCGAGCGAGCTGAGATGTCCTCGGCGACCGGAAACTGCCCCTCCCCGTAGCCGAGCTCGCGCAGGTGCGGGAACAGGTGGATGCATGGCAGGTACGCCTTGCTCGCGATGCCGCTCTCGCCGAGCCGGGCGATGACCGCGTCGCGGTCGACTTCAGGATCGAGACGCACCGGGTAGACGAACCAGCTCCGGCGCTCCGCCTCGCGGCCGGAAATCGGTGCCTCGACGCCGGGAATGCCGGCAAGACCCTCCTCATAGAGCCCGGCGACCCGGGCCCTCGCTGCGAGAAGCTCGTCGAGCCGCTCGACCTGGGCTATCCCCAGCGCACAGGCGAGGTCCGACAGCCGATAGTTGTAGCCAAGGCCCTCGTGGTCGAGCCACCCCATGTTCGCGGCGCGGCCCTGGTTTCGCTCGCTTCGGAAGCGGGCGGCGGAGGTTTCGTCGGGCGGGATGATCATTCCGCCCTCGCCCGTCGTCATCTGCTTGTTCGCATAGAAGGCGAAGGTGGTGAGGGTGCCGCGCGAGCCGACCCTGCACCCCTCCGCGTCAACGGCTCCGAGCGCCTCGCAGGCGTCCTCGACGACGCCGAGGTCGCACTCCTCGGCGATCCTGTGGAGCTCGGTCGAGGCCGGGTACCCGAAGATGTGGACCGGCAGGAGCCCCTTGGTGTCGTCGCCGACGGCCTCGTAGGCGGCTCCCGGGTCCATGTTGAGCGTCACCGGATCGATGTCGCAGAAGACCGGGCGAACCCCCTCGTAGAGCAGGCAGTTGGCGGACGCCACGAAGCTGAACGGGCTGGTCACGACCTCGTCGCCGGCACCCCAGCCCCGGGCCCGCACGCAAAGGTGGAGCGCCGTCGTGCCGCTCGAGACCGCCACCGCGTCGGGAACCCCGAGCCACTCGGCGAACGCCTCCTCGAAGCGGCCGAGCATCGGACCCAGCGAAAGCCACCCCGAATGCAGGACCTCGAGCAGCAGCTCCTCCTCGCGCCCGCTCAGGTCGGGGCGGGCGAGTTGGAGCTGGTCCCTGGGATCGCCGTTCACCGGCTCAGCGTAGAGGGCGGAAGAGATAGCTTCCGCCCGTGCCCGAGAACCGCAATCCGCCACCCCGCCCTGGTCGGCGGCAGGTATGAAGCGACTGCGCCGCGTCGAGTCGCGAGCCGGGCGCATCGGCCTCGGCCTCGGCGCCTTCGTGCTGCTGTGGCTCGTGGCCGCGCTCCCGATCGTGGGGATCCTCGGATCGTCGAACATCGTCTGGGGCGAGGACAACCAGTTCGGACGGGTCGACATCCCCGGGTCGGAGGTCCTCAACCTGCCGGCCAAGACGATCGACGTCGACGTGGCGTTGGCCCTGCCCGGGCGAGGCAACGCGACGCCGGACCTCAGGCTCCCGAACGATCTCTCGCTCTCGGTGACGCCGGTCGACGGCTCGGCGGAACCCACGATCACCGAGAACATCGGGTCGACGCAGAACGCGAACACCGACGAGCAGGACACGCAGCGGCTCGTCTGGCACCTGAAGGTCCCCGAGGGCGGTGACTACCGAGTGACGGCGGGTGGCGACTTCTCCGGCTACGGATTGAACCCGCAGCTGTGGTTCGGCGACGAGCCGCCGATCCCCGGGAGACTCGTTCCGCTCTACGCGGCGCTTTTGACCCTTCTGGGCTTCGGGGTGTTCTTCGGCTGGAAGAGGCTCCGTTCGGGTCGCCGGGTCGACGAGCCTCATTCAACGGCGGATGAGCCGGTCCCGAGTCTGCAGATCGACAAGCGCACTGCCGACAGTCTGGCTGAGCTCGGCGAGCAACACGCGAGGGGCGGCTTTACCGACGAGGAATACACGGCGGCAAAGCAAGCGCTGCTGAACGGTTGAACCGGGGCACCGGGGTGGGGAGCGAAACGCAGCTCAGCGCTTCGAAGCCGCGCCGCTGTCGTCGGCGATCTCGGTCGCTGAACCCTCACTCGCCGAGCCCGCGCGCGCCTGGAGCGCATACTCGAGCGACTCGACGAGCGCCTCCCACGATGCCTCGATGATGTTCTCGGAGACGCCGATCGTGCCCCACTCGCGCTCACCGTCGGAGGAGTCGAGCAGGACCCGCGTCACGGCCTGGGTCCCGGCGGTCATGTCGAGGATGCGCACCTTGTAGTTCGTCAGCTCGACCATTGCGAGGTCCGGGTGGCGCGCGACGATCGCGGCTCGCAGCGCCCGGTCGAGCGCGTTGACCGGCCCGTTTCCCTCGGCTGTCTCGACGTAGCGATCTCCCTCCACCCAGACCTTGACGGTGGCCTCGGTCTCGACGCGACCGTCCCTCTTCTTCTCTGTGATCACGCGGAAGCTCTCAAGGGTGAAGATGGGCTCGAAGTCTCCGGTCTCGCGCCGCAGGAGCAGCTCGAAGGATGCCTCCGCCGCCTCGTAGTGGTAGCCGCGGTGCTCTCGCTCCTTGAGTCCCTCGACCGCGCGAGCGGCGGCCTCGGCGCCGATCTCGATCCCGGCCTGCTGGGCCTGGGAGACGACGGTGGCCTTGCCCGAGAGCTCGGACGGCAGCACGTCGCGCTCGTTGCCGACGAGCGCAGGGTCCATGTGCTCAAACGTCCGAGCGTCGGCGCTGATGCCGGCGACGTGCATCCCGCCCTTGTGGGCGAATGCTGTCCGCCCGACGTAGGGCTGGTCGGAGTCGAGGGTGAGGTTGCAGAGCTCGGACACGAAGTGAGCCGTCTCCGTGAGGTGGGTGAGCTGCTCTTCCGACACGCACTCGTAGCCCATCTTCAGCTGGAGCGCTGGGAGTATGGACACGAGGTTGGCATTGCCGCAGCGCTCGCCGTAGCCGTTCATCGTCCCCTGGACCAAGCGGGCACCCTCGTCGACACCGGCGAGCGTGTTGGCGACCCCGCACTCCGCGTCGTTGTGGGTGTGGATGCCGATCTCGACCTCTGACCCCAGTTCGGCAAACACCGCACGCGTCGCCTCGGTGATGTCGCGTGGCAGGCTCGAGCCGTTGGTGTCGCAGATCGAGAGGTTCTCGGCGCCCGCATCCGCAGCCGCTCGCAGGCACTCCATCGAGTAGCCCGGGTCGTCGCGGTGGGCGTCGAAGAAGTGCTCGGCGTCGTAGATCACCCGCTTGCCCTCGGCCACGCAGAAGGCGATGGAGTCGGAGATCATCGCCAGGTTCTCGTCAGGAGACACCTTCGTCACCTTCTCGAGGTGGAGGCCCCAGGTCTTTCCGACCAGCGTTACGACCGGGGCGAAGCATTCGACCAGGGTGCGCAGCGCGACATCCTCCGCGGCCGCCACATCACGCCGCCGCGTCATCCCGAAGGCACAGATCGTCGCGTGCTCGGGCGGGGTTTCCGCGAGGAGGTTGAACAGCTCCAGCTCCTTCGGGTTGGAGCTCGGAAAGCCGGCCTCGATCAGATCCACGCCCAGCTTGTCGAGCGCGTGGACGACCCGCACCTTCTCGCGGGCCGAGAGCGACATGCCGGGACCCTGCATGCCGTCACGAAGAGTCGTGTCGTAGA
>JBBSQE010000111.1:0-10434 GCA_038258095.1 Solirubrobacterales bacterium
ACCACGAGCTCGGCGTCGACGGGCAGCTCGCGGACGACCTCGGCCTGACCGGCGCGTGTGGCGCTGGCCAGCATTCCCGCGTCGAGCTCGCGCCGGAACGCCTCGATCGCCGCCTGCTCGGCCCCGGCGTCGCCCGCGGTCCACTCGGCCAGCGTGGTGTGGCCGGTGCGGTCGAGCCTGATCAGTCGCGACATGGAATCCTCCTCCTGGGTTGGCTGTGTAGAGACTACGAAGGAGGGCCGGCCGCGGATGCGGTCACGTCGCCCCGCTCCACCCGTCCGTAAGATCGCCGCCGTGGACCGATACGACCCGAGAGAGGTGGAGGCGCGCTGGCAGGCCGTGTGGGCCGAGGAGCGGACCTGGGAGGTGCCCAACCCCGGCGAGGAGGGCTTCGACCCCGCGAAGCCCAAGGCCTACGTGCTCGAGATGCTCCCCTATCCCTCCGGCGAGCCCCACATCGGCCACCTCAAGGTCTACTCCGTGGGCGACGCCATCGCCCACTACCGCCGCCGCAATGGCGCGCACGTCATCCACCCGATGGGATACGACGCCTTCGGCCTCCCGGCGGAGAACCACGCGATCAAGACCGGCGAGCACCCCCGGACCGCAACCGAAGCCTCGATCGAGTCATTTCGCAAGCAGTTCCGCGAGTGGGGGATCTCGATCGACTGGTCGCGCGAGGTCTCGACCCACACGCCCGAGTACTACCGCTGGACGCAGTGGATCTTCCTCCAGCTCTTCGAGAAGGGCCTCGCCTACCGCTCCGAGGCCCCGGTGCATTGGTGCCCCGAGGACGCGACCGTCCTCGCCAACGAGCAGGTGATCGACGGTCGCTGTGAGCGCTGCGGAACTCCGGTCATCGTCCGCAATCTCGAGCAGTGGTTCTTCCGCATCACGGACTACGCCGACCGCCTGCTGGCCGACTTCGACCTTCTCGAGTCCTGGCCCGAGCACGTGATCACGATGCAGCGGAACTGGATCGGCCGCTCCGAGGGCGCCGAGGTCGTCTTCCGCTGTGAGGAGCTCGACCTCGACTTCCCGGTTTTCACCACGCGGCCCGACACTCTCTTCGGCGCCACGTTCTTCGTCCTCGCCCCGGAGCACCAGCAGCTGAGCAAGCTCGTGGAGGGGACCGATGCCGAGGAGGCGGTCCGCGACTACGTCAACGAGACGGCGCGCGAGGCCGCCGAGGAGCGCGGGTCCGACGAACGGCCGAAGACCGGTGTCCCACTCGGGCGCACGGTCACCAACCCCGTCAACGGTGAGCAGATCCCGATGTTCGTCGCCGACTACGTGCTGATGGACTACGGCACCGGGGCGCTGATGGCGGTCCCCGCGCACGACCAGCGCGACCACGACTTCGCGACGGCATTCGACCTGCCGATTCGCACCGTCGTCGAGCCGGCTGACGGCAGCGAGGTCCCCGAGGGCGAGGCATATACCGAGCACTCCGAGGACCAGGGTCTCGTCAACTCCGGCGAGTTCGATGGGACGCCGGCATCGGAGGCGATCACCGTGGTGACGGAGTGGCTCGAGGCTGAGGGCCGCGGCGAGGCAGCGGTCAACTACCGCTTGCGCGACTGGCTCGTCTCCCGCCAGCGCTACTGGGGCGCGCCGATCCCGATCATCAACTGCGAGGACTGCGGGATGGTCCCGGTGCCCGACGACCAGCTCCCGGTGAAGCTGCCCGAGGTCGAGGATTACGCACCGAAGGGCAAGAGCCCGCTCGCCGCAGCCGAGGACTGGGTCAAAACCGAGTGCCCGAAGTGCGGCGGCTCCGGCCGGCGTGAGACGGACACGATGGACACCTTCGTCGACTCCTCCTGGTACTTCATCCGCTACCTCGACCCGCAGAACACCGAGGCCGCCTGGAGCCGCGAGGCAGCCGACAACTGGATGCCGGTCGACCAGTACATCGGCGGCGTCGAGCACGCGATCCTCCACCTGATGTACGCGCGGTTCTTCGTCAAGGCGCTCGCTGACATGGGGCACCTCGGCGTGCAGGAGCCCTTCGCCAACCTGTTCACGCAGGGGATGATCACCCGCGACGGGGCGAAGATGTCCAAGTCGCGCGGGAACGTCGTCCCGCCGGCCGACTACGTCGAGCGCTACGGCGCCGACACCCTGCGCACCTACATCTGCTTCATCGGCCCGCCCGACCGCGATGCCGATTGGCGTGACGAGGGCGTCGATGGCGTGCAGCGCTTCCTCTCGCGGCTGTGGCGCCTCGGGCGCGAGGTGGCGGAGCGGACCGAGTTCGGCGAGCCGGGCGGCGCGACGCCGGAGAGCGGCGACGCGCGGGTCCTCGTCGCCAAAGCCCACTGGGCGATCGGCAAGGTCACCCGGGACTTCGAGCGAGGCTTCCAGTTCAACACGGCGATCTCGGCCGTGATGGAGCTCGTCAACGAGGCCTACCGGCTCAAGGACGGGCTCTACGGGGAGGGCGCCGGCGACGCCGCGCTGAGGTTCGCCACGGCAACGGCGGCCTCCCTGATCTGGCCCTTCGCGCCACACCTCGGCGCCGAGGTCTACGAGATGCTGACCGGCGACCGCGTTTGGGAGACGGAGTGGCCCGAGGCCGATGAGGGCCTCCTGGCGACGGACACCGTCACCTATGTGGTCCAGGTGAACGGCAAGCTCCGCGCCCGCCTGGAGACCGAGGCTGACGCCGGCGAGGAAGATGTCCTGGAGCTTGCGCGCGGCGACGAGGGAGTCCAGCGCCACCTCGACGGCAAGGAGGTCGTCAAGGAGGTCTTTGTGCCGGGCAAGCTCGTCAACATCGTCGTCAGGTAGGGCTGAGGGCCCCGAATAGAGCGAACGGCCACACACCGGCGGGCGGTCGGCGTGTGTCTCTTGTATAAGTCGCGTTGTGTTGGTCAGGCGCCTCGGCGAGGCCCCCGTAGAAGAGTTTCACCGCCTCCGCTCGCATGTCCTGATGGACGCCGGCGAGCTTGGCTCGCGCAACCTGTCGGTCACCTGGCTCGAGGTGCCCCCGGGCGCGGAGCAGAATCTGCGCTCCGACGAGGAGGCCGAGCAGGTCTATGTCGTCGTCCAGGGCGGGGGCAGGATGTCCGTCGCGGGCGATGCACAGGACCTCGGCGTCGGTGACCTGATCCTCGTCCCCCCGGCAACCGACCACGAGATCTCGAACGCCGGGGACGGCCCGTTCGCCCTCCTGTCGGTCCAGTCCCCGCCCGTTGCGGTCGCTGAGCTCTACGGCGGTCAGATGGCCGACGTCGGCGGTTATGACGACGATGATGAGGATTACTGAGCGCCGGAGCCTTCGCGCGTGAGGCGCCGGGTGGTCATCATCGGCCAGGTCCAGGGGGTCTTCTTTCGCGAGGCGACGCGGCGGCGAGCCGATTCGCTCGGGGTTTCGGGCTGGGTGAGGAACCGAGATGACGGCACGGTCGAGGCGGTCCTCGAGGGCGGGGAGGACGACGTCGAGCGCATGGTTGCCTTCTGCCGTCAGGGCCCGGGCGATGCGGCGGTCGAGGGTGTCGAGGTCGCGACGGAGGATGAGGAGGGGCTGAGCGGGTTCAGCGTTCGCTGAGTCCGAGATCAGACGGAGTTCCGCAACCTCCGAACGCATGTGCGTTTATAAGAGGAGCGATGCTCAGGCGCAGGCCAAAAACGTCTCGTCCCAGCAACCATCCTGCTATTCCTGCGTGCGGGCATGCTGGCAGCGGCGACTCGGTCCCAGTCACGTCTACGGCGTTTACCAGCGCGACCACTCCTTCAGCGGTGGCCGAGCGATAGGACCGCCAGTCGCTTGCCCGCGACCGTCACGGCCGAGTCATCTAGGCGGTCGGCTCGCATTCAATTAGGATCATTCGCGAGCTCACTCTTCTCGGGATGCGCGGCGCGGGTTGGTCTACGGGCGAAGTCACGGATGGCGATGACGCCCCTTGACAGCTACTTTCGTTCACCTCCCGTGTTCGATCCGACATGAGGACCAGAGGTGGTCAGGCGAGTGGAGCAACGTATTCTCCTAGGTGCGTTCTTCCTCGTCGTTGGCACGGAGTATCCGCTGCCGGGGTGGTTCTAGTTGCGATGGTGCTGCAGGTCGGGCAGGGTCAAGCTGCCACGTTCTTTAACCGGGTTGGGCCCTCTGTCGCTGTCACCGACAACGGGAGGGTCGTCTATACGAACACCGCGACCGTGTTTCGCTTGCTCCCAGATGGAAAGCCTGACCGGAGCTTTGGACACCGCGGGAGGGTGCGGCTGCCGGGTCCGAACCTCCAGATAGCGGACATCCAGCCGCTGGCGCGCCGCAAGCTCCTCGTCGTCGCCACGATCGCTGGATGTGGCGGCTGCGGACGCACGGTGCGGGCCATGCGGCTACAGGGAAATGGCCGGCGCGACCCCTCCTTCGGCGGAGGGGACGGATTCGTGGCCTTCCTTCGGTCGGGCTACAGCAGCCCACCCATTCCGGGCGCGATCCACGTGCTCGGCAATGGCGGCGTCCTTCTGCCGATCACGATCTCCCACTGCTCGACGACCATGGCCTGTATCCCGCCCGAGGGTGTTCTGGTGCGGCTGACGCCTTCCGGGCGCCTGAACCGGTCCTTCGGCGGCGGGGATGGACTGACCTCGACGCCTGGTGAGTTCGATGCCGCGGACGTCGGTCCGGACGGGTCAATCGTCGCCGGCGGCACATTCTTCATAACTCCGCTGCAGACGACGGTCGCGCGTTTCTCGAGGACCGGTCAACTCGACTCCGCGTTCGGCAAAGGGGGGAGCATCGAGACGACCGTCCCGCTCAACGATCTCTCTGTCGGCTCCGATGGGACGATCACGATCGCGGGGAGCATCGGGCAGGTCGCAGGGGCGGCGAAGTACACGCCCGATGGATCGCCGGTCATGGCTTTCGGGAACGGCGGAGTCTTCGAAAAATCCTACCCGCCCTCAGATCAGGTCGGCTCGGCTGCGATCACGCGAGCTTCAGACCTCTTCGTGGCGACCGCCATCGGGTTGGGCTGCCTGTCTTCCAACGATCAGGCGCAGTGCGCGCAGGGCTTCGAACTGATTCACGTCACACGGTCGGGCGCCCTCGACCCCAGGCTGGGAAAGGGGGGCTCGCTCTTCCGCGCGGCGCCACCTGACGTGGTTATGGCGGTAACCCCTAGGTACGTATTCGCTCTGTCTCTGATCAGCGGCGCGGGAAGGGAGACCTTCGCTCCAGCTCGAATGAGCCGCTTCAGCCGCAACGGCCGCCTGTCCAGGGCTTTCGGACAAGGCGGGTCCGTGATCCTCCCGAGTCGGTAACTCTGACGGCTTGCCGGATCACCGTCTCCGCGGCGCTCGACACTTCAGGACGCGGGGTGGGCGCCCTGACGCTTCGCGGCCGGTCTGACGGGCACCTCAGCCAATCCTTGGGGACGGCGGTAGGACCGTCATCGAAGTCGACCCAAAAGATGCATCTGCGAACTCGACCGGGCGCCCTCGCGCGCATCGTGGCCGCATCTTTCTCACCTGCTGGGTCCTAGCCGGCGGACCCAGCTGCCGCCACACGCGGCGACGTCCCGCTCGCCCCAGCAGCCGCCTCGATCGTAGTCTTGCGAACAGCGGGATCGCCCGGCCGCGTCGTGAACCGCTGAGGGGCCACGCCGGCTGCGCATACCGTGCGCTGAGTTTGTTTCGCCCCTATGCGTGAATCGTTGCGCCTGTGCGCCACACACATACGTATTGCCGGGACGCTCCGCGAGTGCCCGAGCTCTCGAGATCCCAGATCGCCGTCTACGGCGCGCTTGCCGTCGTCCTGCTGTTGGTCGGGGCGCGGGCGGTGCGGGGCGAGGGGACTCCGACCGGTGGCGGGTTCGGCGCCGGGTCGAGCTATAGCTCGGGGGGCAGCAGCAGCGGGAGCGGCGGTGGTGACGGCGGCGGTTTCAGCGTCGGCTCCGGAGGCGGTGATGTCGTCGTCGACGTCACCGGGGCGGTGCAGAGCCCCGGTGTCTACAGGCTTCCCGCCGGGTCCCGCGTAACCGACGCGGTTGACCGCGCGGGCGGGTCACTACCCGGGGCCGCGATCGAGACGGTGAACCTGGCTGCCCGGCTGGCGGATGGGCAGCAGATCGTTGTTCCGGAGGCGGGCGCCGCCGGAGTGCCCGGGGCAGCCGGGACCGCCGACCAGGGCCCGATCAGCCTCGGGTCAGCAACGGTGGAGCAGCTCGACACGATCGAGGGCATCGGTCCGGTCACCGCGCAGGACATCATCGATTTCCGCGACAAGCACGGGGGTCTTGCCTCGGTCGAGCAACTCAACGAGGTGAGCGGCATCGGGCCGGCGACCATGAAGGCGTTGAGGGACGGGCTCGGGCCCTGATGAGGGGCTCGAGATGGGTTACCTGAGGCCCGACTGGCGGCTGCTAGCCCTCGCGGGCTTGGCGGCGGGTCTGGCGCTCTCGCCGTTCGCTGCTGCCCAAGTCGACCGTGCCACAGAGGTTGCCCTCGTACTTGGATGTCTGGCACTTGCCTTATTGCGCCCGGCGGCTCCTGGGCAGAGCCGCGGCGCGTGGGCAAGTCTGCTCGTGCTCGCCGCGCTGGTGGTGGGCGTGCTCCTCGGGACGGCACGCCTGGACGCGATCGACGGCGGCGCGTTGCATGGATCAGCCGGAGATGACATCGATCTGCGCGGGTACGTCGTCGCCGTGCCTCGGCGCTCCGACGGGCAGGTCCGAGTCGCGGTGGAGGGGGAGGATGGCCGGGTCCTCGTCGAAGCCCACGAGCCGGTGGCGGATCTGAGGCTCGGAGCCGAGGTCGAGGCGAGCGGTGAGCTCGCGGTCCCACCGCCCTGGTACCGGTCGACCCTCGAGCGCCAGGGGATCGCGCTGATGCTGAAGACAGGTGGCATCGATCTGACGGGAGGCCGGCGGGGCGGCTTCTCCGGGCGCCTCGACCTGCTTCGCAACCGGGCCGAGGACGCTCTCGGCCGTGGCATGCCGGAGCGCGAGGCAGCGCTCGCGCGTGGGTTTGTCCTCGGCCAGGACGACAGCATCGACCCCGTGACGGTGGAGGACTTCCGGCGCTCCGGGTTGAGTCATCTCCTCGCCGTGAGTGGCCAGAACGTGGTCCTGCTGATGCTGCTGGCCGGGCCGCTGCTGGGCTTGCTCGGAGTGCCCCTGCGCGCACGCCTCTTCTATCTCCTCGGGATCGTGGCCATCTACATCCCGATCGCGGGAGGAGGGCCGTCGATCCAGCGGGCCGGTGTGATGGGTGCGGCAGCGTTGGTCGCGACCATGTCCGGACGACCCTCGTCGCGGGTCTTCGCGCTCCTTGCCGCGGCAGCGGTGACGCTCGCGCTCAACCCCAGGGCGACGGGGGACCCGGGGTGGCAGCTCAGCTTCGCGGCGGTAGTCGGGATCTTCCTGATTGCCCGCCCGCTGCGGGATGCGCTCGCGATGCGGCTCGGCGAGGGCGCTTTTTCTCGCGCAGTGGCCGAGGGCGGCGCCCTGACCATCGCCGCAACCCTCGCGACGGCCCCGCTGATCGCAACGCACTTCGGCACGTTCTCGGTCGCCTCGCTGGTCGCGAACATTCTCGTCCTTCCGGCCGTGGCGCCGGCTATGTGGCTCGGCATGATCACCGCCGCGCTCGCACAGATCCCGTTCGCGCCGGTCGAGTGGCTGAACGCCGTGAACGCTCTCCTGCTCGGCTATATCGCGCAGGTGGCGGCATGGTGCGGCCGCCCGAGCTGGGCCTCGGTCGACCTGGGCGAGCCCCGGCCGGGTGTGCTCGCCGCGGCCTACGCGGCACTGGCGCTAGTCGCTCTGGCGGTGATGCGGGGCGGGGCGAGGATGCGGGTCACGCGGGCGGGGTCGTGGCGCCTGCGCCGGTCGGCCGACGAGAGCCGGTCGCGTGCCCCGCGCCGGGCGCTTCTCGTGGTGCTGGCCGCGTGCGCCGCGATCTCGGCGCTCATCCTGCTGGCGCCGGTCAGCGGGCAAACCCCTCCCGGTGGTGGGCTTCGCATCACCGTCCTCGACGTCGGACAGGGCGACGCGATCCTGCTCCAGCCCGCGCACGCCGAGGCGATCCTTGTCGACGGTGGGCCGCCTGGCGACGGCATCGCCGCGGACCTCCGCGCCGCCGGCGTCGATTCGCTCGGCGCAGCCGTCGTCACCCACGACGAGTCAGATCACGCGGGAGGCATTGCGGACCTCCTTGGCACCTTCCCGATCCACCGGGTCGTCTACGGGTTCGTCACGCGGCGCCTGCTCAACCAGGTCCGCCGCTCGGGCGCAGGCATGGAGCGGGTTGGGGAGGGAAGCGAGCTGCGCTCCGGGGGGCTGCGGCTCGAGGTCCTCTGGCCGCCGCGCGTGCTTCTCTCCGGACCGGTCACGGCGAACCGCAACGAGGACGCGCTCGTGTTGCTGGCTCGCTGGGGGCGTTTCTCGATGCTCCTGACAGCCGACGCGGAGGCCGAGGTCGTGCCGATGGACCCCGGGCCCATCGATGTCCTCAAGGTCGCCCATCACGGCAGCGTGGACGCTGGGCTCGGCGAGCTGCTCGACCGCTCGGCCCCGAGCCTCGCCGTGATCTCGGTTGGCGCCGGCAACTCCTACGGCCACCCGACCGAACCCATCCTGGACACGCTTGCCGAGCACCGCGTCCCCGTCATGCGGACGGACGAGGACGGCTCGGTCGTGATCGACGTCGACCGCGACGGCTTCGAGGTCGAGGGCGCAGGCTGAAGGGACCCCTCCCCGGCGATCTCTACACTCGGGCACCGATGGCCGATTCGATGAAGCCCGCCTACCTGATCAGCGGAACCGACACCGCGAAGATCGACGCGGCTCGCTCGCGCCTTCGCTCCCGGGCGGCGGCCGAGGGCGGGGAGGGCTCGATCGAGATCTTCGACCGGCGCGAGGGGCGCGGCTCACCGGATGCCGATGGCCTGCTCGGCGCGATCGGAATGCTCTCGCTCGCGATGGGGCGGCGGTACGTCCTTGCCGACGGCGTGGAGAAATGGGGCCCGAAGCAGCAGAAGCAGGTGGCCGCAGCCCTGGCGGACCTGCCGCCGGACCTCACCGTGGTGCTGATCTCCCGCGGAAAGGCGCCGGCCGTGGTCGCCAAGGCGGTTGAGGCGGCGGGCGGCGAGATCCGCAATTACGAAGCGCCGAACCCCCGTGAGATGCCGCGCCGCCTGGTGGCCGAGGCCGGCCGGCTCGGTTTCACGCTCGAGCCCGACGCCGCCCGGGCGCTGGTTGAGCGGATGGGGACGAATCCGGTCCGCCTCGGCCACGAGCTCCAGCGCCTGGCGCTCTGGGCGGGTAACGGGGGCGAGGTGACGGCCGCCGACCTCGACGAGATGGTGTCCGACACCTCCGAGACAGCCGCTTACTCGCTCGCCGACGTCCTTGTTGACCGCTCGCCCGAGCAGGTGATCGCTCTCTCGGAGCGCCTTCTCTCGCAGGGCGAATCGGTCGGCGGGCTCGTCTACATGCTCGCGTCGCGGCTGCGCAAGGCCGGCGAGGCGATGGCGATGCTCGAAACCGGAATGTCCCGGCGCAGCGTCGAGGGCTCGCTCGGGATGCACCCCTACGCCGCGAAGCTCCTGATCGATCGGGTCGCCGATGCCTCGATCGAGGACATTCGTGCGGCCACCCAGACGATGGCCGACCTGGAGGTCTGGTGTCGCGGGGGCGCCGAGTACGGGGACGAGCTGGCGCTCACGCTGGCGCTGCGAGAGGCGTCAGGCGTCGCGGCTTGACGCGCGTTCTAGCGCGTGGCGATGCGAGCGGCGCGGGACTTCTTGCGGGCGCCGGAGTTGGAATGCAGCGCGCCGCGCTGGACGGCCTTGTCGATGCGGGAGATCAGCGAGCGGTGCTCGGTCTCGAGGGCATCGGTGTCGCCGGCCTCGGCGGCCTGCTCGAGGCGGTGAAAGTGGGTCTTGACGGCGCTCGTCAGGCGTCGGTTCTCGTCACGCTCTCTGGCGCTTCTGAGGATCCGCTTCTTCTGTGAGGCTATGTTGGCCATGGTCTTAGAGGTGACGCACGAGCGCCGGGTCCTGTGCCCGGTGACGGGCGGCCGACGACTATAGCGAGCTTGAACGAGCCCAAGGCCCCCGACACCCCATCGCACGACGATGCGCTGAGCGACCCCAAGGTCGTTCCGAAACGATCCGGCCGGATCGCTCGGTCGACCGCGCTCTTCTCGCTCGCAACCGCCGCGTCCCGCGTCGCCGGCCTCGTTCGCGAGGTCGTCGCAGCGAGCTACTACGGGATCAACGGGCCGATGTCGGCGTTCACGGTCGCGTTCCAGGTGCCGAACCTTGTCCGCAGCCTCTTCGCCGACGCCGCCCTTCAGCCCGCGTTCGTTCCGATCTTCACCGAGCAGCTGGAGAAGGGGAATACGAAGGAGGCCTTCCGCCTCGCCTCGACGATGATCTTCGTCGTCACCGTCGTGCTCGGTGCGCTGACCGCGTTGTTCGTGCTC
>JBBSQE010000112.1:0-10423 GCA_038258095.1 Solirubrobacterales bacterium
ACTCGGCTTTGACGTTGCCCTTGAGCAGGACGCCGTAGTGGCCGAAGTCATACGTCGACCCGATCCCGCCGTAGATCTCAGACGACGCGAAGATGAAGCCGCGGCGCTTGCAGAGAGCCACGATCTCGTCCATCGAGACTTCCTCGTTGCGGCGGTTCTCCTCGGCTTCGGCGGGGCTCTCGGGCATCGGGAAACCGTACTGTGCGCGCAGAGGTCCCGGCATGCGGGACCTCTGCGCGCACCCTCGCCGGAGTCCCCTGCGATAATCGCGCCCGCTCCCATGCCGACCTACGAATACCGCTGCGAGAACGGACACACCTTCGAGACCATCCAGCGGATGGCCGAGGACCCCCTGAGCGAATGCGAGGTCTGCGGCGCTCCGTGCCAGCGCGTGCTCTACGCGCCGTCGGTCCACTTCAAGGGCTCGGGCTTCTACACCACCGACTACGGATCGAAGAAGGGCAGCCCGAAATCAGGCGATTCGGAGAGCAAGTCGTCTGACTCCGGGTCGGGCGGCTCGGACTCGGGCAGCTCAGACTCATCGTCGGGCTCATCGGACTCGAACTCCAGCTCATCCTCCGACTCGAGCTCCTCGTCCTCCTCGTCGAATTCGGGCTCATCTTCCGGCAGGACGGCGAAGGCGGCCTCGAAGTCTGACTGAGCGGCGTGTGGGGGACGGGTTTGATGCCTCCCCGTAGCGGCTCTCATCAGTGGCAGTTGTAGCGAAGGGGGGCCGTCAAATTCGTCCCCCGCTCACCCCCTGATCCCTCACCCCATGAACGCCTTCACGGCGCGCCGCCGCTCTGAGTCGGGCACGTCGATGCTGTCGCCCGGGCCAACGCCGCAACCCGAGTTCGGGCGGGCGCAGAGGACATCGGTGCCGCCGCTGCCGGCGATGGCTGTCGACAGGATGAGTTGGGGCATCGAGAGGGCTCCCATGTCGGTCACGAAGGCCTTCGGGGCGCTCCAGCCGATGAACGGTCCCTTGATGAAGTTGTAGGGGAGGCGCCAGGGGCTGGTCAGGCGGCTCTTGATGCCGTTGAGCACGCGCTGCTGGGCGGCGGCACGGTCGAGGTCGTCGTAGCCGAAGCTGAACTCGCTCTTGCCCTTGCCGGGGCAGTCCTTCGGCTTGCGGATCCGTGAGTAGGCGAGCGCCTCCTCGCCGTCCAGCGTGTGCTCGCCCTTGCTGAGGTCGAGGGTGATGCCGCCGTTTGACTTGCCGCCGGAGATGTCGGCGCAGAGCCTTCGGGGAACGTCGATCTTGACGCCGCCGATCGCATTGATGAAGTCCTGGAACCCGGTGAAGTCGATGATCACCACGTGGTCGATGCTGATGCCGAGGAACTGCTCGACCGTCCTGACCTCCAGGCCGGCGCCCCCGAACGCGTAGCCGGCGTTGATCTTCTGGGGTGAGTTGCCGGGGATCTCGGCGAAGCTGTCGCGGGGGATGGAGAGCTTCTGGAACTTTCCGCCTCCGGCGCGGACCAGCATGAGCGTGTCGGCACGAAACCCGGGGCAGCCGGCGTGGGGGATGTCGCCGTGGGCCCCCTGGTCGACGCAGCGCTGCCGCGTCTCCGCTCCGGGCTCTAGGGTCTTGGGGTCGCGCGCGTCGGTGCCGATGACGAGGATCGTCTGCGGGCTCACGAGCAGGAAGGGGTTGCCGCCGAGGGTGGCTTTGGCCGAGTCGGCGAGCTTCGTCGACTGGATCTGCGACGAGATCGCGAACGCCAGGAAGCTGATCAAGATCCAGGCGACCGGGACGATGATCAGCCAGCGCTTCCAGCGACGACCTCCGGCGCGCTCGGATTTCAGCTTCGGCCGGTCGCCTGGCTTGCGGTCCTTCCCCGGACCGCGTCCGGGCAGGGACCTGCGAGCCTTGTCCCGCAGGCTGGAGAGGTCTGCCGAGGGAAGCCGGGAACGGAGTCCGCCGCGTGAGCGATAGACCTTGTATTCCGGCTCCTCTGAAGGCTGTTGCCCATCGTCGGATGCCATGAAGCACTAGAAATAGTGGCGATGCCCGCGCTTTCCTGCCTGCCGCCACAACCCTTGCAGGCCCGTAGCGTGTCCCGATGAGCGCTTCGGAGACCATCGGGGTGGACCTCGGGGGCACGAAGATGCTGACCGGGGTCCTCGATCAGGACCGCAACGTGCTGTGGCGAAACCGCGTCCCGTCGGCCGATCTGACCGAGGAGGAACTGGTCGACACGCTCGAGGAGGAGGTCGAGAAGGCGCGCCAGGCGCGACCGGAAGTCGCCGCGATCGGGCTCGGTCTCCCGGCGACGATCGACCATGAGCGGGGCATCGCCATCTCCGCCGTGAACCTCTCACTCGACGGGGTTCCGGTTCGCCAGCTGCTGACGGAGCGGACCGGCCTTCCCGTCTATCTCGATAACGACGCGACCGTCGCGACGCTCGCGGAGCACCTTCACGGCGCGGGCCGCGGCACCCGGAACATGGTCCTACTCACGGTGGGGACGGGCATCGGCGGCGGTCTGATCATCGATGGTGAGATCTATCGAGGGACGATCGGCGCCGGTGCCGAGCTCGGCCACATGGTCATCCAGGCCGACGGTCCCCGCTGTCAGGGCAACTGCCCGGGGCACGGTTGCGTCGAGTCGCTGGCCTCCGGTACCGCTCTCGGTCGTGAGGGGCGCGAGGCGGCCGAACGTGAGCCGGACTCCGCACTCGGGCGCTCGCTCGCCGCCGGTGAGCCCGTGGACGGGGAGGCTGTCACCAAGGCCGGGAAGGCGGGGGACGAGGTGGCGAAGTCCGTGTTGGCGCTGATCGGCGGTCGCCTCGGTGTGGCGCTGACGAGCTACGCCAACATCTTCGAGCCCGACGTGATGGTCATCGGCGGTGGGGTCATCGAAGCTGGGGACCTGCTGCTCGATCCGGCGCGTGAGGTGGTCGCGGCCAGGGCCCTCCCGCCGATGAACCGGACGCCGGTCAAGGAGGCTCAACTGGGCTCGGAGGCCGGCCTGATCGGCGCGGCTGAGATGGCCCGCATCGAGCTGGACAGGGCCTGATGCCCGGCAAGCTCTTCGTCTGCCCGACGCCAATCGGGAACCTCGCCGATGTTACGCCCAGGGTCCGCGAGGCCCTGGTGGCTGCTGACTACATCGCCTGCGAGGACACCCGCCGGACCGGCGGGCTGCTCGACAAGATCGGGATCAAGCCGGCTCCGACGCTTGTCTCGAACCACGAGGGCAACGAGGTGCCGCGGGCGCAGGAGCTCTCGAAGCGCATCGAGCGCGGCGCCCGCATCGCGCTGGTCTCCGACGCGGGGATGCCGGCGATCTCGGACCCCGGGTTCCGCCTGATCCGGGCCTGCATCGAGCGCGATCTCGATATCGAGGTGCTGCCGGGACCCTCCTCGATCATCGTCGCCCTGGTCGCGTCCGGGTTGCCGACCAGCCGTTGGCGATTCGAGGGCTTCCTGCCGCGCCGCGGCGGTGAGATGGAGCGTGTCCTGCGCTCGGCCGAGACGGTGGTCGCCTTCGAATCTCCCCGGCGCATCTCCGCCTCGCTTGCCGCACTGGCGGCGATCGCCCCCGATCGCCAGGCCGCGGTCTGCCGCGAGCTCTCGAAGCTGCATGAGGAGGTGCGGCGCGGGACCCTCGCCGAGCTCTCGCGCGATACGAGCGCCGAAGTCCGCGGCGAGATCGTTCTGGTGATCGGCCCCGCCTCTGACGATCAGCACGGGGAGGACATCTCCTTCGCCGTCGATGCGCTGAGAGCTCTCGTGCAGTCGGGCGCCCGACCGCGAGCGGCGGCCACCGTGGTCGCCGCCCTCACCGGCACGCGCGCCAACGACCTGTACCGCGCGCTGACGGGTCGCGAACCGCGCCGCTGATGCGAATCGGCTTGGCGACCTGCTCGGTGATTCCCGAGGGGCATCCACAGGAACAGCCGCTCCTCGACCTCCTGAAGGACCGCGGAGCCGAGGCCGGCTTCGTGGTCTGGACGGACCAGGCGGTCGCGTGGGAGTCCTTCGACTTGGTGGTCGTCCGCTCAGTCTGGGACTACACCGAGAGGCGAGAGCAGTTCGTCGCCTGGGCCGAGGCAGTCGGGGCGCGTCTGCAAAATCCGCCGGCGCTGCTCGCTTGGAACAGCGATAAGCGCTATCTCGGCGAGCTTTCCGCGGCGGGCCTCGCCGTGGTGCCGACCGACTTCGTGGACCCCGGAGCACCGCTGCCGACCCTGGAGGGAGAAGTCGCAGTGAAGCCGTCTGTCTCCGCAGGAGCGCGCGACACCGGCCGCTTCAGCTCGCGCACCCACGCCGAGGCGACGGGACTGATCGAGCGTATCCTCGGCTCGGGACGGACGGCGATGGTCCAGCCGTACCTCTCCCGGGTCGACACGGAGGGGGAATGCTCGATCGTCTTCTTCGGCGGCGAGGAGAGCCACGTCCTTCGCAAGGGTCAGGTGCTCGCGCCCGACGAGGTGGCCGGGATCGGCAACGAGGCTCACGGCTCGGCTCGCGTCATGAGCGACGAGAACCTGGTCCGCGCAGGCACGGCGGCGCCGCCGCACCGGGCCCTGGCTGCCGAAGTGCTCGCTTACGTCGAGGACCGTTTCGGCGCGCCGCCCTGCTACTGCAGGGTGGACATGCTCCCCGGTGACGACGGTGCGCCCGTCCTCGGCGAGCTCGAGGCGATCGAACCCCATCTCTACCTACGCGAGGATCCCGGCGCTTCGAGCCGCTTCGCCGATGCAATTGTCGCCTCGGTCACGCACAGCGCGACTTGGACGACAAACGCGCCTCCGCGCCTCGCCTGACCGGCGATCCCAACGCCGCATGTTCAGCTGCGCGTATTGTCAGGCGCCCTTGAGCTACTACGTAACGACCCCGATCTACTACGTCAACGCGGAGCCGCATCTGGGTCACGCGTACTCGACGATGGCCGCCGACATCCTCGCCCGGCACATGCGCCAGCGCGGCGAGGACGTGTTCTTCCTCACCGGCACCGACGAGCACGGCGAGCCGATCGAGACGGCCGCCGAGCGGGAGGGGATCAGCCCTCAGGAACTGGCTGACCGCAACGCCGCCAAGTTCCAGGCGCTGATGCCGAGGATCGACGCGACGAACGACTTCTTCATCCGCACCTCCGACCCGCGCCATACGGACCGAGTCGCCGAGGTTATGCAGAGGGTTTACGACAACGGCTGGGTCGACAAGGGCCTCTACGAGGGCTGGTACTGCCCGCGCTGCGCCGACTTCAAGGGCGAGCGTGAGATCGGGCCCGACAACACCTGCCTCATTCACGAGATCCCGCTCGAGCGGGTGAACGAGGAGAACTGGTTCTTCAAGCTCTCCGCATTTTCCGAGCGCCTCGAGGCGCTCTACGCGGACAACCCGACGTTCGTCGTCCCGGATTTCCGGCGCAACGAGGCACTCTCGTTCATCCGCGGCGGGCTAGAGGACGTCTCGCTGTCCCGCGCCAAGCTGAAGTGGGGGATGGCGCTCCCCTGGGATCCCGAGCAGCGCATGTATGTCTGGTTTGACGCTCTCCTCAACTACTACACGGCCCTCAGCTTCGCCCGTGGGGGAGAGGACCTGACCGACCGCTACTGGCCGGCGAACCTGCACGTGATGGCGAAGGACATCCTCAAGTTCCACGCCGTCATCTGGCCAGCTCTTTGCATGGCGGCGGACATCCCGGTGCCGAAGGGGATGGTCATCCACGGCTACCTGTTGATGGGCGAGAAGAAGATGTCGAAATCGCTCGGCAACGTGCTCGACCCCTTCGAGGTGATCGAGCGCTTCGGGTCCGATGCGCTGCGCTACTACTGCTTCCGCGAGGTCAGCTTCGGCCAGGATGGCTCGATCTCGACGGCCGGCTTCGAGGCCCGCTATGAGACGGAGCTGGCCAACGACTTCGGCAATCTGGCGAGCAGGATCCTTGCGATGGTCGACCGCTACCGCGACGGCGTCGTCCCGAAATCGACCCCGGACGAGACGCTCGCCGCCGACTTCGACGGCGCCACCGGGGATGTCTGCGCCCTGCTCGACGACGCGAGGATCAGCGCCGCCCTCGAGCGCATCTGGGAGCTCGTCCGCCGCCTCAACCGCTTCGTCGAGGAGTGCAAGCCCTGGGAGCTGGCCAAGGACGAGGCTCAGTCCGAACGGCTCGACCAGGTGCTCTACAGCCTCGTCGAGGGGCTCCGTGTGGCGACACTCCTCCTGATCCCCTACCTGCCGCAATCGACGGAGACGCTGCTCGACGCGCTCTCCGTGGAAGGGCGCGAGATCGCCGAGCTCG
Source organism: Solirubrobacterales bacterium (assembly GCA_038258095.1). GTDB lineage: Bacteria > Actinomycetota > Thermoleophilia > Solirubrobacterales > 70-9 > JBBSQE01. The sequence goes on from JBBSQE010000112.1 coordinate 6,264, forward strand.
GCTCCCACGGCGGTGGGCAGAGCGTCACAAGGATCGAGCCGATGTTCCCCAAGATCGATGGCTGACCGGCGCCCGTGAGTGCCGCGCTCAGCGCCCACGGCCTACAGAAGTCCTATGGCGGCAAGCGCGCTCTCGACGGTGTCGACCTCGAGATCGGGGAGGGCGAGCTCCTCGGGCTCCTCGGCCCCAACGGCGCCGGCAAATCGACGCTGACGAAGATCGCCTGCGGGCTCGTCTCGCCGACCGACGGCGGGGTCGAGGTGCTCGGCCACGCGGCGGGAAGCCGTGAGGCCCGGGCCGAGATCGGCTACCTGGCCGAGCTCTTTCGGTTTCCCGGCTGGGCGACCTCCGACGAGTTGCTGACCCTCCACCAGAGGCTCGCCGGCTCTCCCGGAGGAGAGGCCGAACGGTCGCGCCTCCTCGACCTGGTCGGTCTGGCCGACGCCGCCGGGACCCGCGTCGAGGCGATGTCGAAAGGAATGCAACAGCGCCTCGGTATTGCGCAGGCGCTGATCGGGTCGCCCCGCCTGCTGCTGCTCGACGAGCCGACAAGCGCCCTCGACCCCGTCGGGCGGCGGATCGTCCGCGAGGTCCTCGACGGGCTGCGCGACTCAGGCGTCTCGATCCTCCTCAACTCGCACCTGCTGACCGAGGTGGAGCTCGTCTGCGACCGGGTCTCGATCCTGGTCGGGGGGAGGGTCGTCCGCGAGGGCCGCCCGTCCGAGCTCGTCGGGCCCGGCGGGGTCAAGGTCGAGACCGGCACCGGGACGAAGGTCTTCGAGGGAAGGACCCGGGAGGATGTCCCCGGGATCGTCGCGGAGCTCGTGGCCGCGGGTGAGGAGATCTACGAGGTCGGCCTGCGCCATGCCTCGCTCGAGGAGATCTACCTCGATGCGGTCGGGGGGAAGACGGGCTGATGTCAGCGCTGGGCCCGGTCGGGACGATCATCGGCTACGCCCTCCGCGAGGGGCTGCGGCGGCGCATCTTCGCCGTCGTCCTGGCGTTGACCGTCGCCTTTCTCGTGCTCTACGCGGTTGCGGCCCACTTCGCGTTTCGCGATGTCCAGAGCTTCGCGGCCGGCCAGGGCGGCCTCATCGATCCCGTCTCCTTCACCGGCTCCACGATCTTCGGCCTGGCGATGTTCTCGATCCTTTTCCTCGGGGCGGTGCTCGCTGTGTTCCTGACGCTGGGGGTGGTGCGGGGGGATGCTGAGAGCGGCCTCCTGCAACCGCTGGTGGTCAGGCCCGTGGGGCGGTCGGTGATGCTGCTCTCCCGCTTCGCGGGCGCCGGCCTGCTCGCGACCGCCTATGTCCTCTGCGTGTACTTCGCGTGTCTGGGGATCACCACGACGGCGGGTGACTGGAGCCCCGATCATGCGCTCGGGCCAGGGGTCGGCCTCGCATTCGCAGTGGCGATCATCGCCGCGCTTTCGATTCTGGTCTCGGTATTCCTATCGGCGACAGCGCAGGGGATCGCGGTCTTCATGGTCTTCGGGGCCGGCCTCGTCGCTGGGCTGCTCGACCAGATCGGTCAGGCCATCGATTCCGGCACGCTGCACTCGATCGGGCAGGTCGGCAGTTGGGTCCTTCCGTTCGAAGGTCTCTACGCCGGCAGCCTCCACGCCCTTGTCTCCGACACCAGCGGACTCACCGGCTTCGTGCTGCAGCTGGGCCCATTCGGCGGCTCGGAGGCAGCTGGAGCGCCGCTGATCGCATGGTCGGTCATCTATGCCGCGGCGATCCTGACCGTCGCTTGTTGGGGCTTTCGGCGCCGCGACCTCTGATCAGGTCCCTGTCCCAGCGGTCGTGTCGATGCGCATAGACTGCCGTTTCGTTGCGTTACGCCATCCGCACCTTCATCGGCTTCGCCCTGATCGTCGCGTCCTGGGTGATGGTGATTCTGTGAGCCGGCTCGAGGCGCTGGGGCGGATGCGCAAGGACGGGACTCTCACCGAGGAGGAGTTCGAGCGGTTGAAGAGGCAGGTGCTCTCAGAGTCATGAGCCCCGTTCCCCCGATCGTGCACATCGCGGCCGCCGCCGCAGCGGTGTTCGCCGCCCTGACCGTGATGCCCGCCATCACCCCGGACCTGCCGAGCTCCGAGCCGGGGGTGTCGCAGCCGCGCGGGCTGAGCGGCCCTGGTGATCCGGACTCGCTGATGGCTGACGGCTCGTTCAGCAAAGCGCTCGCTGATATCTCCGACCAACTCGGAGGCGATGATGTGACGGCCCTCGATGTCACTCCCGCGAAGATCACGGTCGACACCGGTCCCTCAGGCAGCGGTACCTACCCCGATTGACGAGATCTCGAGCTCCGCGCCGTCCCTGCTCGCCCACGCGATCGGACAGGCGCGACAGGATGCCCTGGGCGTGGCCGACGTCCATGACGCCACCCAGTTCCGCTCGCTTCACTTCGAATCCGACGGTGCGGATGGAGTCTGGACCGCGCGCCTGGTGTCGAGTCTGCCGGTACCTCGTCGCTATATCGCTGCGGTGCCGAGCGGAGTATTGGGGCTCGGGGTCGATGCCAAGGCGGTTCCCGGGCGCTGAGGGCGCCTTCCGTGGCGAGCGCGTCCGGGTCGGCATCGCGTTCACGGGGGCCAATCCAGCGCCGCGGGGACGAAAGCGGGGCGAGGCGCCGTACCTAGACTGCAGGGAGACCGCAGTCGATGGCGGTCATCCCGCCATGGTCGATACCCACGCCCACCTCTCGCTCTGCGAACCTGACGTTGCCGAGCTGCTCGAAGCGGCGCGCGCGGCCGGGGTTGAGCGGATCCTCGACATCGGTCTCGACGAGGCAACGAACCGGAAGGCGATCGGGGCGGCGGAGCGATACGAGGGCGTGTTCGCGAGCGTCGGGCGCCATCCCAACTCGGCGACCGGCTTCGGTGACGAGGCCGCGGCCGACATCGCCGAGCTCGCGCGCGACGGCGCCGTCCGGGCGATCGGTGAGACCGGCCTCGACTTCTATCGCGACGGCGCGCCGCGCGCCGACCAGCGAGCGGCCTTCGCGGCGCAGATAGAGGCCGCGCGGGAGGCCTCGCTGCCATTGGTCATCCACGTCCGCGACGGCGCCGGGGAGACAGAGGCGGTCGACGAGGTGTTCGGCACCCTGGACTCACGGGGCGACGGCCTCGACGTCATCCTCCATTGCTTCTCAGCGCCCGCCCGGTCCGGGGATGCCGCAGACCGCGGCTGGCACTGCTCGTTCGCCGGCAACCTCACCTATCCGCGCGCTGGGGATCTGCGCGAGGCGGCGATGGCTCTCCCGGAGGACCTGATCCTGGTCGAGACCGACTCTCCGTTCCTGGCTCCCAAGCAGGTGCGGGGCAAGCCGAACCAGCCGGCCAACGTCGTCGAGACGGCGCGTGTCCTCGCGGAGGCGCGCGGGGTGGAGACGGCCCACATCGAGGCGGTGGTCGAGGCGAACGCCGCCCGCCTCTTCGGATGGTGACCGGCCGGCGGCTGGCGCGACGATGAGGCTCGGACAGAACTTCCTCACCGACCCGAACCTGCTCGAGGCGATTGTGCGGGAGGCGGAGATCACCCCGGAAGATGTGGTGCTCGAGGTCGGCGCCGGCGAGGGCGTCCTGACGAGGAAGCTCGCCGAGGTGGCCGCGCTCGTCCATGCGATCGAGATCGATCGCCGGCTGGAGCCGGTGCTGGGGGAGATCGCGTCCGACCCCCGGGTCCGGCTGCACTGGGGGGACGCGATGCGCTTCGACTTCGCCGGCATCCAGCCGGCCCCCACCGCGATGGTCGCGAACCTTCCCTATGCGGTGGCAACGCCCGTCATCCTTACCACCATCGCTGAGCTGCCGACGATCGCCCGGTGGACGGTGATGGTCCAGCGCGAGATCGCCGACCGGCTTCGCTCGGCGCCCGGCTCCCGCCTTTACGGCGGGCCGAGCGTTCTCGCCCAGCTCGCGACCGATGTGAAGCTGCTGCGGAAGGTCTCGCCGGAGGTCTTCAGGCCGCGCCCAAGGGTCGCGTCGGCCGTTCTGTCGCTCGATCGCACCGGGGCGGCGGCGACCCCCGCGCTGCGGGCGCTGGTCCGCGAGTCGTTTGCTCACCGGCGCAAGTGGGTGGCGCGGGCACGCGAGCTCGCGCGGCCCGGGCGGCTCAAGGCGGGGCGGGCCGCGCGGGCGGAGCGCGGCCGGGCGG
>JBBSQE010000113.1:0-10410 GCA_038258095.1 Solirubrobacterales bacterium
AAACGTAGGCTGCAACTACAAGGGTCTCCAGCGATGCTGTCATCTCGTGCTCCAATCACGGGATTGCAGGGCTGGGGACCCTTTTCCTTTCCCGCGACCGGGTTCCTTGCGATGAGCGAACCCACATCAGGCCTCTAGGAGCGCTCACCCCATCAACTTGAGCACGATCCGCCGGATCCGCTCTTGCAATGCCATCCTTCGGCGCCTCGAGGCGCTGCGCAGGCGACGGACCGGTTCGGACAGCCGGGCGCCTCGCGTGTTTCGCATCTCCTCCAGCTCCTCCTCGAGCACCCGAACCCGGGTCAGTCGGCTGGCGGCGGCGGAGCCCGAGGTACCGAGATAACCGCGCGCGAGTCGCGCGTTGGTCTCGTGGAGCTCGCGGTTGGCCCGCTCCAGGGAAAGCATGTAGCGATTGTTCATCGGGGCGATCCGCGCGTCGAACCGCGCTTCGGCTGACTCGCCGATCGCGGTGCCGAAGCCCACGCAGGCGATGAAATGGTTCGCATAGTCGGTCTCCTGGTCGGGCTCGAGCCGAAAGCGGCCCTCGTCTTCCTCCGGGCTCGCCGCCATGATCATCGACCCCTCGGCGTGGAACTGATAGAGGAACTTCAGGTCCTCGAACCCCGTGAAGGCCTCCTCGGCGGCCTCCAAGTGGTAGTCGGTTGTGTGGTGGGGGTTGCGTTCCCGAAAGATCTTGCTGTTCGGGACCGAGACCAACAGCCTCATCCCGTCCTTCGCGTGGCGGCGCAGGTGAGAGAGTGCCTCGTCGGGATCGGGCAGGTGCTCGAGCGCCTCGAACATGACGATTGCGTCAAAGCGCTCGGTGAGATGCCCGGAGAGGAACTCGAGCGCGTCGCGCGCAGTGAAGCTGAGGCCGGGCACGTCGATCAGCTCCCGGGCGCTCGCAACCGCCTCGGCGTCGCGATCGATCCCCTCCACCTCCGCCGCGGTCTCGGTGAGGAAGGCGGAGCCGTATCCGTTGCCGCAGCAGACGTCCGCCACCCGGAGCCCGGCGCAGAGGCGGGAGGCGAGCTGGTAGCGGTGGCGGTGCTCGCACCCGATCAGCGTCCCGGCCGCTGCCTCTACAAGCGAGAGTCGCTCTACCGCGTCCACTCGATCTCCTGCTCGCGCAGACGCGCCTCGATTTCGCCGTGAATTCGCTCCGCGTGCGGTTCGCCGTAGGAGCGGACCATCGAAGTTTCGCGGATCCGATAGTCGACCAAGACCTCGGGGATCACGTGCCCGATCAGGCCGGCCTGCCGAAGCTCACGGTAAAAGCTCCAGTCCTCATAGCTGGTCAGGTCCCCGCTGTACCAGAAGCCCAGGTCGAAGAGGCGGCGGCGCAGAAGGGCCGCCGCGTCCCCGGCCATGTTGCGCTCAGCCAGCATCCGCACGGAGTTCCCGAGCGGCCGGTAACCCACGTCTCGGCCTTCCCAGGGCTGCCCCGTCTCATCGACATACCGAGACCACGATGTCACGTATGCGATCTGCCGATCGCGCTCAAGCGCCTCCACGCAGCGGCTGACGAAGGTCGGATGGGCAACGTTGTCGGCGTCGAGCGGAAAGACATAGCGGCCCCGACTCTGCCCGATCCCGAAGTTGCGGGCCGCCCCGAGCCCCGAGTTCTCCTGCGTCAGCAGGGTGATCCCGTATTCCTCGGCAAGTCCCTCGAGCAGGCGGTCCTCGGCGCGGAACGAGCCGTCGTTGACCAGGATCACCTCGATCCGCGGGTAGTCCTGGCCGACCGCCGAGGCGACCGCCTCCTCGATGAACTCGTGTAGGTGAAAGTAGGGGATGACGATCGAGACGAGCGGCATGACCACCGGGGCAGGGGCCCTGCGCGTGGCCCGGCCCTCGCCGCCCTGCTTCTCCCGGCGGCAGATGTCCAGGTAGGCGGTTCTGATTGCGTCGCGGTCGGTCAGCTCGTCGAAGACCGCCCGCGGGCCGCCCGAGGCCTGCATCTGGGCCACCTGTTCGCGCGAGCCGAGCACTGCTTCCATCGTCTCGCGAAGAGAGAGGGTGCTGACAACCTCGGTGAGCCAGCCCGAAACCCCCGGCCTGACCATCTCGAGAAAGCCGCCCGTGGGAGTGGCGATCACCGGCCGGTTTCGCGCCAGAGCCTCGAGCGCGGCGTTCGGCCAACACTCCCATAGCGATGGCAACACGACGACGTCGTGCTCTGAGATCAGCCGGCCGACCTCCTCGCGCGAAACCGAGTCGCGAAAGCTGATCCTCGGGTCACCCGCGACCTCGAGCTCGAGCCAGGAGCGCATCGGCTGGCCCAGCGGCGCGGTCTTCGTGTCGCCGCCCACCAGGGTCAGGCTCCAGTCTTCGCCAGGCAGGACGACGGCGGCGTCGATCAGCTGACGGACGCCCTTGCGGCGTTCCAGCCGACCGACGTAGAGCAGCTTCAGCGGCTCCTCCGGAGAGTAGCCGGCGCCCAGGGGGCCCGGGTCCCCGCCGAACGGCTGGCGGACCTGCAGCGGCGAGGCGAGGCCATTCTCCCCGTAGAAGCGCCCGAAGGTGCCAAGGACGTCGCCCCCTGCCCAGAGCACGTGATCGCAGTTGGCGAGCGCGTAGCGCTCCAGCTCGAAGGTGGAGCGCTCTTCGAACTTCGGTGAAAGAAACCCGTCCAGTACCAAGCACATCTCGGCGGTCGTGTTGAGCCGCACACAAACCGCCGTCTCGGCCAGTCGCGGGTCACTGGTTCTAGCTGCCTGGGCGGTCACGCAGGCCTCCCCGAGGTAATCGGGAAACTCGATCAGGTCCGGCCCCCGCTCGCCGTAGTGCTCGAAAATCGCCTCGAGGACCCGGGCGCTCCACAGATGCAGGGCACTGTAGAAGTCCCCAAGCTCGGGGGCGCGCGGCTCCGCCACGAAGACAATCTCCACCGGCGGCAGGCCTCCCCCGCTGCGGCGGAGCCGGCGAGCCGCCCGCCGGTGCATGGAGCTGGTGAAGATCGTCACCTCGGCGACCTCGGCCAGCGTCTCCGCCGTGGCGGAGACGAAGACGCCGATCCCTCCCCCGCCGAGGGGTGCAACCTCGCGGGCCACCAGAGCAACGCGCGGTCGCTCGCTCATTGTCGACCCGGCCTCAGTGCTGCCTCTAGCGCGTCAGCACTACCCTGTGGCCGAGCTGAAATCGCTTGCCGCCGCCGTTTGCGATCACGATCAGCCTTGCGGTCACCCGCGCTCGCGACCTCAGCTTGCGCCGCCCGGCCTTGGTGAAGCGGACCCGCAGAACCTTGTGGCCGGCTTCATTGAGCTTGCCCTTGCCGCGAGCCAGAACGGTGCCGAGGCCCAACAGCTTGACCCGCACCGAGCAGGCCCTGTTACAACCCACGTTGAGCCGGATTCCCTGGCGAAAGGCGGGCCCGAGGGCATAGTGGCCTTTGAACCGGGCGCCGAGATGAAGAATGACCGCCGGGGGAGGGTTTCCCGGTGGGGGCGGCGGCCCGCCGGTTGGGGGAGCGCCGACTCCGCCGTACTTGACGGCGAGCCCCCTTGGCGGGCCCAGGCCGGAAGTGAGGTCGCCGACCCCGAAGATGGCGCCGGAGCTGTCGATCGCCAGCCCGTTCAGCTCGCCGCTGTCGCTGCCCAGGGCGGTGAACGTGTGTCCGCCGCTCCCGAAGGCCGGATCGGGGGCCCCGCTCGAGTTGAGCGCCCAGACTGCGAACTGCTTGATGCTGGTGTTATCGAAATAGCCGCTGAGGATGACGTCGTCGCCGCCCAGGGCCACGCCCGAGGCGCCCGGCAGAGGCTCGGTTTTCGTGTACTGATCCTTCTGCGAGGTGGCGGGCAAATAGGCGACGCCGTTGCCGGCGAAGCCGCTATCCGGGGTGCCGTTTGAATTCAGCCTGATCGCGAGCGCGTCGGCTCCCTCCGGATGGCCCGAGATGCCGTCCGTGGCCGAGCCGCCGACGACGATCTTGCCGCTCGGCGCGATAGCCAGCCCGAACGCCGCCGAGTAGGCCGCGCCGCGCGCGTACTGTTGGAGGAAGAGCCCGTTGCCGGCGAAGCTGGAGTCGAGGCCGCCACCGCTGGTCAAACGGGAGATCAAGACCGAGGTGGTCTGCAGGTCGTTTCGCTGCGAACCGGCGAAGACGATCCGGCCATCGGACTGGACGGCGACGGCGTTGGCGACCGAGAACCGACCCAGATCGAGTATGGCGACACCGCCGGAGCCGAAGCTGGAGTCCCGCGTACCGTTGGCATTGAAGCGGGCGACCGCAGTGCGCGGATAGGCGTCGGAACCGCTGGCGCTGCCGGCGACAACAACCCGGCTACCGTCGAGGGCGACGGCGTTGCCCAGGGCGCCGCTACCGGCAAGCGCGCTGGCGTAGCCGCCCGAGCCAAAGGAGGGATCGGGGGCTCCGGTCGCAGTGAGGCGCAGCGCGAACATCCCGCCGCCGGAGGTTCCCCCGACGATGACCTTGCCGTCGGAGCTGATGGCGACACCGCCCGCGCTTCCCGCCGGGCCGACGTAGCCGCCGCCGGCGAAGGAGCTGTCAACCGAGCCGTTCGCGTTGAAGCGCATCACGAGGACGCTGCCACCCCGGCGCCCGGCAGCGACCAGCTTGCCGTCTGGTTGAACGGCCGTTGCGAGGAGCGTGGTGTCGCCCCCCGGCGGCTGAGCGATCCCGTTGCTGCCGAAGCCGCCGTCGAGCATGCCGCCGGAAGCCGCGTCGGCGCATCCGGGCAGAAGAGCCAGGGCCAAGCCTAGGGCGATCAGGGCAGGACAGCCGATCGATCGCCCCCGGTCTATCGCGTGAGACCATGAACGTGCTGCCCTGGATCGCATTCTGCCTCCACTCGCCTGTCGCTGCCGGCTGTCGCCCGAACGCTGCATGTTAGCCGGACCACGGTAGTGGTACAGCCGAACTCGGACCGCCGGGTACGAGGGCTGCGGTCATGCCTCATAGCCCAGGAAAGAGATATATCCGGGCGGCTCGAGGCAGAGGGTCACCCGGTCAGAGCGCTTTCGCAGCCGGATCTCTGCGTAGGCCACCTCGCCCGGCCGGGTCGGAACGGTGGCGCTGACCGAGCGAGATCCCGCCCCGCCCCGCACCTTCACGGTCACCTGCTCGGCACCGACGATTGCCCCGACGACAAGGCGCTCGGTCGGCGCCGGAAATGACGCCACGAGCTCTGAATCGGGCTCGGGGAGGTGGAGGATGTCCCACCGGGTCCAGTCGACAGATCGGCTCCCGCTCGTGTCGGTCCGCCACGGCCGGATGAAGCGCCTATCGCTCTCGCTCGGCCGGGGGGTGAGGATCAGGTCAAGCCACCACCGCGACCAGGCCGGCGCCAGGTCGGGCCGGACGGACTCCAGGTAGCCGGCAACCGCGAGCTCCTCGGTGTGGACCGGGCGCTCGTCGAGTAGGACGGGATCAAAGCTCGAGGCGATCAGGTGCCGGCTGAGATCCCCGAAGACGAGTTCAAACTCGTGATAGCTGACGCCACGCCCCCAGCGCTGCAGGGCCTCGTACTCAGCCCCGGCCCCCCGCGCCGCCGCCTTGCCCATCGCCTCGAGGAAGTCGGGACGCTGCGAGCGCTCGGAGTAGAGGAGCGCGAGATCGTCCGGCAGCGCGTTGAAATAGGGCAGTTGGGTCGTGTGGTGGTCGAAGACGGCGAGCCGGTTCGGCGTCTCGCAAACGACGATCACCCCGTCGGGCCGGACCACCTCGCGGGCGAGCTTGAGCACCGCCAGGCGTTCCTTCAGGGTCATGTGCTCGAGCACCGCGTAGAGCAGGAAGACATCCGGCTCGCCCCGGTGTTCGGCGACAGCGTCGAGGATGGTCTCTGCGGGGTGGGCGAAGAGCTCGATTCCGGTCGACCCCGCCTCACGGATGTATCGGTGCGCCTCCTCGATATAGCCGGCGTCGATGTCGAAGCCGAGCACGCGGGCTCCGCGGTCGGCCAGGGCGCAGCTGACTGGGGCGTGGCCGCAGCCGTACTCGAGCACCGTGGCGCCGTCCAGCGCCACGGTCTGCTCGATCCAGGGGAGCAGCGAATCCCGCGCCCGCTGGCGGCGGGCCTCCCAGCTGTTTCCGACGATCATCGCCGCGAGCGGACCCGCCTACCGAGGTTTCGCAGCGGAGCCGTGAGGCGCCAGCTGGTCGACTTCTCGTAGGCGGCTATCTCGGCCCGCGCCTGCCCAAGCTCGACCGACTTCTGGCGGAACAGGGAAGCGAGGTCTCCGTTCGCCTCGGAATCCCCGCTGCCATCTTCGCGCCTGACCAAGCCGTCGCGTGCCTCTGCAAGCAGATGGGCGGCATCGAAGTAGCGCTGCTGGTAGACGTCCTCACCCGAGTAGGCCGGGGCCTCGTCGCCAATCAGCACCAGCCCGAGTCCGCACCAGATCTCGTGGCGGAGTTCGGAGTCCTTGAAGACATGCCCAGGGACCCAGTCGAGCTCGACGTGGCCGACCTTGTCCCATTCCTCGAAGGCCACTGAATCGATACCGCTGCGCACGGTCTCATTCGCTGTGTCGTGGATCAGGATCACCGTCTGCGCGATCGCCGGGGAGTCCAGCAGGTCCTCGAGGTCACGGCGGACGCCCTCGGGCGAGTGATCACCGTCGACGAGGACGAAACCGACCTCGAGCCCTTCTTCAGCGAGCTGGTGGAGGAACTCCGGGAGCAGCTGGTGTGAGTCGCCGGTATGCAGCGTGACGTTGCCCGGAGCCCCGAGCGAGGGGGAAGTCAGGTCGAACGAGTGAACCTCGCCCGAATGAGCGGCGATCCGCCGCATCGAGGCGCCCTCGGCGGTGCCGATCTCGATCGAGAGCTCCGGCTGGAGCTGGCACAGCACGCCCTCCATCGCGGCCCGCTCGCCAAGCGCCATCTGCCAGACGCGATCCTCGAATATCTCTATCAACGCGAACGCTCCGGGGAGCCGGCTAGCGCTTGAGGCGGATCGTGCGAGTCTGCCGGACCGGCCGGACCGCCCTGCCGCCGCGGACGCTGAGGATCAGCCTCGAGACAACCGTCCTCCTGCACGCGCGCCGGCGGCCACGACAGACCAGCTTCCTCTTGCCCGCCCTGGTGAACCGCAGCTTCAGCCGCTTCGTCCCCGGGCCGGTGAGCCTGCCCCTGGCACGAGCGACCACCTTGCCGAGCGCCTTCAGCTGCCCGCTCAGGACGCAGGCGCGGTTGCAGGCGACCGAGAGGGGGATCCCCCTCCTCAAGGCGACTCTGAGGCTGATCTTGCGCCTGACCAAAACTTTCACCCGGAGCGGCACCGGGAAGCCCTCGACGCCGGCAATCAGCCCGGCAGGGGGTGCCATGAAACTCGGGTTGTCGATGCCCGAGGCGAATATGGTGCCGATATTCGAGACGGCCACCGAGTCGAACTGGGAGTTGCCGGGCTGGATGAAAATGGTGCCTCCGCCAGTGCCGAAGCTCCCGTCGAGCGTCCCACCGGGGCCGACCGCCCAGATCGCCGCCCGGCGAAGGCCGAAGTCATCGTAATTTCCGGCGAGGATCAGGTCGTTGCCCGCGAGGGCAAGTGAACGTGCGCCCGGCAGAGGGCTCTGGGTGAACTGGTCCGGATCGCGGCTGGCGGGAATGTAGAGAGCGCCGCCGGCGCCGAAGCTGCCATCGGGATCCCCGCCGGGGGTGAGCCGGATCGCCAGCGCGGTGCCCCCGAGATTGCTGGTCACCGCAGTGCCGCCGAGGTCGATCCGGTTCTGGGAATCCAGCGCGACCCCGTATACCGCGGAGAAACTCGCCCCGAAACCGTACTGAGCGAGGAAAAGACCGCCGGAGGCGAAGCTCGGGTCGAGCCCTCCGCCCGTTGTGAGGCGGGCGACGAGGACCTGGGTCGTCTGCAGGTCGTTGCGCTGCGATCCGGCGACCACGATCCGCCCGTCCTTCTGCAGGGCGATTGCGTTCGCATACGAGAACTTTCCTAGGCTCAGCACGGTCGTGCCGCCCTGCCCGAAGCCGTTGTCAGGCGACCCGTTCGGATTGAACCGAGCCACAGCAACCCGTGGAAAGCCGTCGGATGAAATCCCGAGTGTGGCGGCACCCGCCGCGACGATCTTCCCGTCGGGTTGGACCGCGACCGAAAGTCCCTCCCCAGACTGGTCGGTCAAAGCCGCTGCGTAGCCGTCACCGCTGAACGACGAGTCGGGGTTGCCCCTCGTATTCAGCCGCAGGACCAAAATGCCGTCCCTTGCGGAGCCGGTCGAATCGGTGGCGGTCCCGACCACGACAATCCCGCCGTCGGGCTGGATCGCCACCCCGTGCGCGGTGGTACCCGGCGGGCCTAGGTAGGGGCTACCGCCGTGAAACGAAGGATCGGGGTTGCCGGCCACCGTGTAGCGCCCAACGAAGATCTTCACGGATTTCGCCTGGGTCCCGGCCTCGCCGACGACGACCAGCTTGCCGTCCGCCTGCACTGCAGATCCGAGCAGACGGATGTCCCCGGGGACCACTACGCTGCCTCCGGACCCGAAGCCTGGATCGCTCTGGCCGAGGCCGGCGCCAAGTGCGGACGCCGCGCTGAGCGCGAGCGCCGCCAGCACCGCCGCGAGAATCAGTAGTCGCTTGCCGTTCATCTTTCGCCAACGCTCTCCCGCATCGAAATTGGTCTCTGCCCGAGAACCTAGCGTCCCTGCCCGCTCTCGGCGCACCGGACTGTACCAGCAAGTCTCGCGAAGATAACAAGGGAGGCCGCCCGTCCCCCGCAGGGGAAGGGCGGCCTCCTTACTCAGCCTGTCGATGACTCTGCGAATCGACTACTTCGCGAGCACCTGCGCGACGTTGTACTCCGCCGAAATGTTCCCGCTCGCATCAAACGTCGAGACGCGGTCCGCATCCAGTCGTAGGCCGACCGCACTTGCCGCGAACGTCGGATCGAACTGGTAGACGACCTGCACCGGGCCGGGCGTGCTGGTGCCCGAGACGGTTGCAGTGCTCGGCGCAGCGCCGATGTCGGTGCCCTGGCTGTTCACCAGGTGCGCCCCAACGAGGCTGATCGTCGCCGGGTCAACCCGCTGGTCGAACGTGACCGTCGCCGCTCCGGAGGAGCCGTCGATGGTCACCGACTGCGCGTCGGGCCCTGTCACGTAGCCGGTCGAGAACGCACCGGCGTTACCGCCGATCGGCACGCCGCCCTGACTGCTGCCGACACTCCCCGAGGGAGTGACGACGGCATCTTCGGCCGCGCTTGCCGCAACCAGCAGCTCGGTCACCTGACCGGTTCCGGCCGGGAACGTCACCCGCACCGTCTTGCCATCGGCGAGCACTACGCCGTCGATGCCGTCGATCTCCTGCGAATCCGAGGTGTAGACCTGGAAACATCCGCTGCCGACAAAGGCGTCGGGACCGTTAGGATTAATGTCCCCGTCACCGTCCCTGCCATCGCAATCCGAGCTTCCGATCACGACATTCGTGTCGTAGACGAAATCGACCTGGTTGGTCCCGGTTCCGACCAGTGCGGCCGAGACCAGGTTCGGGTTGTTGGTGTTGCCCAGGGAGCCCGGCACCTTGACCGAGAGCGGCACGTTGCCGGTCGTCGGCGCAAGCGTATTGCTCTGGGCTCCGTCTAGATCGACATAGGCCACCGTCGCGTTGCTGACTACACCGGCCGCGAACTGCGCCGTGACGATGTTGCCGCTGATGTTGAGGATGAAATCAGGCGTGAAGATACCGCCCGCCTGGTTGAGGAAATGGAACGAGAACGGGAAGGGGCCCCCCGGGCCGAAGAGGGGCGCGCTGCCGCTGACATCCTCGTCGAACACATACGAGATCCTGCTGTTGGCCCCGTCGACTATCGCCGTCTGCAGGTCCGGGCCGGTGGTCAGGCCTCGGGTGCCGTTGTGGCTATCCGAGCCGATCAGCGGCAAGGAGTCCCTCAGGTTGCCCTGAAACGAACCGCCGATATTGGCGTTGACCGCGTTGGCCGCGACTCCACCGTAGGAGTACTTCGCCAGCTCGCCATCCGGGAAAGTCGCCTGAACGCAGCTGTTGTTCAGCTGGACAACGGTTCCGCCAAAGGGGTTCTCAGAAGTGTCGTACGCGTACCCACCGAGCGAGAAGTCGCTCACTGAGTAGGCACCCCCGGGCCCGGTTCCTGTGATCGCTTGTCCGGCCGGAGTCGCGAAGCAGTAGTTGACGTTGGGACCCGAAATCGTCACCGAGGTGAGCGCCGGGCGGTTGGTCGGTAGCAGAGTCTTGGAAGTACCCATTGAGCCCTGGGCCGAACTTACGGCCAGCAAGGACACAAGGGCCACCAGCCCCACCACAATGCGCGCAACAGGTGCACGCTTATGGATTGATTCCATGCGGAAAATGCCTCCTTCGGTAGCGGTTGAGCTCCTTCGTTGTTGTTTTCCGGTAGCCGCTGGGACCGTACTGGAACGAAACGACGGAATCGTCGCATGGACGCCAGGCGAGATTCTTCT
>JBBSQE010000114.1:0-10232 GCA_038258095.1 Solirubrobacterales bacterium
CCGCGATCTCCGAGGTCGACTGCCTGTTCATCAACGACGCCGAGATCCGCCAGCTCACCGGGGAGTCGAACCTCGCCCGGGCGGCCGCGGCGGTCAGGGAGCTCGGCCCGAGCGCCGTCGTCGCCAAGCAGGGCGAGTACGGCGCGGCGATGTTCACCGAGGACTCCTTCTTCGCCCTGCCCGGCTTCCCGCTCGAGGACGTGCGCGACCCGACCGGCGCCGGGGACAGCTTCGCCGGCGGCTTCCTCGGCTACCTCGACTCGGTCGAGGGTGAGCCGGGCGAGGAGGAGCTGCGGCGGGCGATGGCCCACGGCACGGTCCTCGCCTCCTTCAACGTCGAGGAGTTCGGAACCGAGCGGGTCGCGAGGCTCACGCGGGAGGAGATCGACGAGCGGCTCGCACAGCTCGAGTCGATGACCCGCTTCTAGCACTCCTGGACCGTCAGCGCCCTCGGGTGAGGACCGACGTAACGAACACCCTGACCTTGATGGTGAAACCTACGTCGGTCAGCCGCGGGCCCCGGCGGGGTACGCCGCCGGGAGCTCCGGCTCTTCCAGGCCCTCGCGCTCCGTCTTCGCCCAGTCCCCGCGGGAGCTCAGTTGCCTGGCTGTCGAGCGGATCAGGACCGGCCAGATCATCCAGGTGTAGAAGGCGTAGAGGTGGCCGATCGCCAGGCCGAGGAGCCAGCCCTTGAGCCCTTCCCGGGTCCTGCTCGCCAGTGCACCCAGCACCGTCCCGCCGAACGCGAGGATGTAGAAGAAGACGAGTTGCCACGTCGGCCCCCCGGCCCAGAACGCGGCCTGGCCGGTGATGGCCAGCCAGATCGAACCGAGCAGGGCGGCGCCGATCACTCCCTGCCAGAACGGCATCAGCAGGTAGGCGATCACCTCGACGCGCGCGGGGGGCGGGCACGGAGCCCGCGTGACCTCGCGGCAGAGGCCGACGGCCTGGAGGTTCCCCTGTGACCAGCGGGTCCGCTGTCGAAGCAACGGCCGCAGGTGTGAGAGGCCCTGCTGGTCGACCGTCGCCCGGAGCTCCTGGCGGCCATCCCACCCCACCTCGACCAGCCGCAGGCCGAGGTCCTGGTCCTCGGTGAGCTTGTCCTACCACGGTCCCTCCCCCTCAGCGACGGTATCGAGGGCTCCAAGCCGGTTGAACTGGCCGTTGCCGCCCATGCCGGCCGTGCCCCAGTGGTTGCGCCCGGCCCCGAACAGGTGGCCGTAGACGCCGAACTCGACGTCCTGAAACCAGGCGAGGACGTTGCGGCGGTTGTAGATCCGCACGAGGCACTGGACTCCCCCCACCAGCGGGTCCGCGAAATGCCCGGCCGCGTATCGAGGCGCCTCGGCGTCGAGCCGGCCATCCGCGTCGACGATCGTGACGATCACCCCGTTTCGCTCCTCCCCCTCCGCGAGCCCGTCGAGAGTCCGGTAGGCATGGTTCAGCGCCGCCGCTTTGCCCTTCTGCGCGTCCGGCTTGTCGCGACGCACACGGATCAGGTCCGGGTGGCGGATCGACGCGAGGATCTCGGACGTGCGGTCATCGGACCCGTCGTCGATCACCAGCACCTTGCGGCTCGGGAGCGGGATGGCCAGGAGCCGCTCGACCGAGTCGCGGATCGTCACCTCCTCGTTCATCGCCGGGACCAGGAACACCCAGGTGAACAGGCCGGCTCCCTCCTCGGAGGCATCGGGTGGGTGCCGCATCGCACGTTGTCCGCGGATGAACAGCACCAGCGTCCAGCAGAACATCGAGACGATGATCCCCAGGGCCACTCCGAAGAGCACCTGCCATCCTGCGGGCAGGCCCGCGAAAGGCCAGACCACGCTCGCCATTGGCCTACACCTCGTCGAGCAGGCTCGAACCCGCGACGGGCTCCGGCACCGTCATCTCCAGCGGCTCGGGGAAGATCTCGAACCCGCCGGCATGTGCGACCGCCGCACGGCTGTATCCGGGACCGAACGGCGCGGGCGACTTGCCGCCCCGCAGGACGTGCTCGAGGGCGGCGACAATCCGCTCGGCTGCATGGCCGTCGCCGTAGGGGTTGGGGGCGGTCGCCATGTTGGCGTACGCCTCGTCGTCGTCTAGCAGCCTGATCGCCGCGGCATGGATGACGTCGGGATCGGTGCCGACGAGCCGCAGCGTTCCGGCCTCGAGGCCCTCGAGCCGCTCCGTGGTCTCGCGGGTCACGAGGACCGGCTTGCTCAGCGACGGAGCCTCCTCCTGGACGCCGCCGGAGTCAGTGATGACGAGGTCACAGCGCGCCAGGAGCCGCGAGAAGGTCGCGTAGCCGAGCGGGTCCGTGAGCAGCACGTTTGGGAGGTGCTCGAGCTCGGCGACCAGGACCTCGCGGATCCGCGGGTTGGGATGCACCGGGATTACGAAGTGCACGTCCGGGCGCTCCTCGGCGATTCGCCTGATGCCTCCGGCGATCCCGAGCAGCCCATCGCCCCAATTCTCTCGCCGGTGCGCGGTGACGACGACGATCCGTGAATCCGAGTCGTGCAGCGCCTGCAGGGCCGGGTTGGCGAAGCGGACATCGATCTTCGAAGCCCACTCGAGCGCGTCGATCCCGGTGTTGCCGGTGACGAAGACTTGCGAAACCGGCACCTGTTCGCGGACCAGGTTCTGGAGGTTGCGGGCCGTCGGAGCAAGGTGGAGGGCCGCGACGCACGAGATCACCTGACGGTTCAGCTCCTCCGGAAACGGCGTCAGGTTCGACCCGCCCGTGCGCAGCCCGGCCTCGAGATGGATCACCGGGATCTGCAGGTTGAAGGAGGCGAGGGCAGCACCCATCGCCGACGACGTGTCACCGTGCACCATCACCGCGGCGGGGAAGCGGCCGCTGAGACGGTCGGCGCTCGTCGCGACCCGGTCGGAACCGATGTGGAAGCGCTCGACGCAGAAGTCGTCGAACCGCTGGAGGATCGCGGCGACCCGCTCGTTGAGGCCGGAGCGGTTCGCGCCCGCCCAGAGGGTGACGTCGGACTTGATGTCGGCCAGCTCGAAGATGTAGTCGACGATGCGGCTGTGCTGGCCCGTTGACACGACCAGCGGCTCGAAGTAGCTGCTCTCGCGCAGCGCCAGGATCACCGGGACGAGCTTGATCGCCTCGGGACGAGTCCCGACCACGATCGGGATCACCAGCTTGCGGCGGAGCTTCGGCTCCTCGCCCGCGCCGGCCGCCTGGTCCTCTGAAATCGCGTGGGCCGTGAGCGGGGGAACCGCTGCGCTGATGTTGATCTCGCTGTCGATGATTGCCTTCGGCTGATTCGGGGTCACCACTCTCATCGGCCAGGGCCCGGACGACTTGAGGGTGGGGCCGGGCCGACCTTGCGATACTTGGGTCTCGGAACTTCGAGGAGAGGTGAGAGTCGATGGAGGCAGCTGAAAAGACCCAGGGCGCTTCGGCGGAGAGCGGCGGATCCGGCGAGAACACGCTCACGGTCACCGACAACCGGACCGGCAAGACCTACGAGCTGCCGATCTCAGACGACACCGTGAAGGGGATGGACCTGCGCCAGATCAAGGTGAAAGAGGACGACTTCGGGATGATGTCCTATGACCCCGCCTTCACCAACACCGCGTCGTGTCGGTCGGCGATCACCTACATCGACGGCGAGGCCGGCATCCTCCAGCACCGCGGCTACCCGATCGAGCAACTCTGCGAGAAGTCCTCCTATCTCGAGGTCGCCTATCTCCTCACCTTCGGCGAGCTCCCAACCACCCAGCAGCTCGACCGCTGGACCTTCGACGTCACCCACCACACGTTCGTCCACGAGGACATGAAGGCATTCTTCGAGGGCTTCCGCCACGACGCCCACCCGATGGGCATCCTGCTCGCTGGGGTCGGCGCGATGTCGACCTTCTACCCCCACGCGAAGGACATCGACGACGAGGAGGAGCGCTACATGGCGGCGATCCGGATGATCGCCAAGATGCCGACCCTCGCCGCCTACGCGTACCGGCACAGCCTCGGGCTCCCCTACATCTATCCCGACAACGACCTGTCCTACGCGGGCAACTTCCTCGGGATGATGAAGAAGATGACCGAGGTGAAGTACGAGCCCGACGAGCGGCTCGAGAAGGCCCTCGACGTCCTCTTCATCCTCCACGCCGACCACGAGCAGAACTGCTCGACGGCGGCGGTGCGGGCTGTCGGCTCCTCCCGGGTGGATCCGTATTCAGCGGTCGCGGCCGGGGTCGCGGCCCTCTACGGACCACTGCACGGCGGCGCCAATGAGGCGGTCCTGAAGATGCTCCGCCGCATCGAGACAACCGACAACATCCCCGATTTCCTGGAGGGCGTGAAGAACGGCGACGAGAAGCTGATGGGCTTCGGGCACCGCGTCTACAAGAACTACGACCCCCGGGCGCGGATCATCAAGAAGCACGTCGAGGAGGTCCTCGAGGCGACCGGGGCCAACCCGCTGCTCGACATCGCCACCGAGCTCGAGAAGCGCGCGCTCGACGACGACTACTTCACCTCGCGGAAGCTGTACCCGAACGTCGACTACTACTCGGGCCTGATCTACGAGGCACTCGGCATCCCGAGCGAGATGTTCACCGTCATCTTCGCGATCCCGCGAACGTCCGGCTGGATCTCGCAGTGGATGGAGATGAACGGGGACTCCGAGCAGAAGATCGCCCGCCCTCGCCAGATCTACACCGGCGACCGCGACCTCGACTACGTGGCGATCGAGGACCGTGACGGCCCGGAGAAGATCACCGGCCCGCCGGCGCGGCGCCCGGTCAAGGCGCGACGCGGGGCCTAGGACTCCCGGTCACGAGGGCCCTTCTCTGTGGGATTCACCACCCTGGAGGTGGTCGATCCCACACCGATCCGGAACCCGCGCCGCGGATTCGCATTTAGGCTCACATTCGTGTCGTCCCCCTGGAAGCTGACCGTCCGCCACGGCTCCGATGTCTCACGCGTCGGATTCGACTCTCTCGAGCCGGCGATCGACGCGATGCGGGTCCGGGCGGCGGACATCCTCGGCGAGGGGCCGCTCGAGGCCGTCAGGTCGCTACGGGACTTCGAGGCCCATGACCTCGTCCACGCCAGGCTCGAGATCTCCGGAAAGGGCCTCTTCAGGCCTCCGACCGCCGGGGTGGACGTGCGCGGAGACGGCACCTTCGTCCCCTATGCCGGGAGCGTCAGGCGTGAGGAGCTGCACACCGAGGGCTCGGAGGACGCATTCGACGCGGTAGCTTCGGCCCTGCATAGATGAGCGATACAGCAGAACAGGAGATCCCGAAGGGAAGCGAGGCCGTGGGTCGACGAGTCCGCCTGCCGTCCGGTGCCCAGCCTCCCTTCACCGTCTTCATCAACGGCGTCGAGCAGGACGCGGGCACCGACTATGACGTCGACGGCGAGCTGATCGTCTTCACGCGCCAGATCATCAAGGAGAAGATGACGAGGAGCCGCTGGATGGCGATGTACCTCGGCCTCTGGGGGACCTACCGAAAGAACGAGACGGTCGATATCCAGTTCACCCGGGTTGGCAAGAGGGATCTCGTGTCCGACCTGCCGATCATCCTGGACTGAGGTTCGGGGCCGCGCGGGCGCTCGGCAAGGCTCGGGGTCAGGCGGTCGGTGCCCTGCACTTCGTGAGCACGTCGCCCATCGCATCGAGGACCCGTCCGGGCGTGGATTCAGCCGCGTTCGAGGCGGCGATCTCCTTGCAGGTGTCATCGGCCGTGATCACGTCGATCCTGCGGTTGCCGAGCGACGTCTTGACGGTGATCTCGTCATCGGTGACGTCGATCGATGTGTAGGTTGCGCAGCGCTCCAGGAGCGACTGGTAAGCGTAGAGGAGGTTGCCGTAGCGCAGCAGGTAGTAGCTGCGCAGCGATCGCGAGACGCTGTCCGGCCCGGTCACGCGGGCCCCGAACGTCGCGTAGTTCAGAACCGAGTCGCGTTTGCAGCCACGGTTGATGTGCTCGGCGATGGTCGTCCCGACACCGAGGTTGTCGGTGTTTTGACCCGTCACCTCGATCTTGCCGACCTTGGTGCTCGGCTCACCCGAGCCGCCGCACCCGGCGACGGATGCCGCGACAAGGGCGAACGCGACCAGGAGCGGCGTGAGACTCGACCGCAAGGCTCAGTTGAACACGTAGATCAGGAGGAAAGCCGTGATCGCGAAGACACCGCCCGCGGCGATGATGGGGCGGTCCTCGGCGACGATGGCCGCTGTCGAGCGATCGTCGGAGCGGTCATAGATCAGGTAGAGGTACCGGAAGATCCCGTAGACGACCGGGGGGATCGTGAACATCATCTCGGAGCCGATCAGCGGCGAATTGACCGTGTAGATGGCGTAGGAGATGACCGTTCCGGTCGTGACCAGCGAGACCATCTGGTCGAGGAAGGGAAGCGAGTAGTGCTCGAGGACCGGGCGGGTGCTCGTGCCCTCGTGGAGCTCGGAGACCGCCTCCTGGCGGCGCTTCGTGAAGCCGAGGAACATCGCGAGCATGCCGGTGCAGAGCACGAGCCACTCGGAGGCGTGCGCGTTGACGGCGACGGCGCCGGCGACGACGCGGAGGATGAAGAGCCCCGCGATCGTCATCACGTCGACGATCACGATCTGCTTGATGCCGAGGCTGTAGGCCACCTGCGCGATCCCGTACCCGAGAACCATCAGGCCGACCTCCCAACTGACCGTCGCGAAGGCGATCGCGAGAGCCGCCACCGCGAGCCCCGCTGCCCACACGCGCGCCGAGGGGACGCTGATCTCCCCGGCGGCGATCGGCCGGAAGCGCTTCTTCGGGTGCCGGCGGTCCAGCTCGACATCGACGAGGTCGTTGACGAAGTAGCCGGCGCTCGAGATCAGGCAGAAGGCGACGAAGGCGAGGACAGCCGCGCCGATCGCGCCCGCGTCGTCGAACTGTCCCGAGAAGAGGACGCCCGCGAAGACCCGGGTGTTCTTGACCCACTCGTGCGGGCGCATCTCCTTGAGAACGGCGTGCGCCGGCGAACGGCGGGGGCCGGGCGGCAGGCCGAACTCGTCCGTGGGGGGTCGCGAGCTCTCCTGAGGAGCCGGCATCTCAGCGTCCTCGGGGCGGACCATTGGATGTTCGTCGGTGATCGTCTCCATGTCGAACGGATCGCGCTCGGATCGGAACGCGGAAGCGTAGCGCCGCCCGGCTCCGAAGCAACGGGCGGGGGCGTGCAGACCCAGGTCAGGCGCCCGCTCGCCGCTTCCGGTAGGCCCGGTTCTTGATCTTGTTTCCGCAGACCTCCATCTGGCACCAGGTGCCCCCCCGGTTGCGCGAGGTGTCATAGAAGGCCCACCGGCACTCGTCCGATGCGCAGATCTTCAGGCGCTGCCACTCACCCCCGCGCTGGGCCTGCTGGGTAATCCCGATCATCCGGGAGATCACACCGTCCACCGAGGAGGCCGGCTCCAGGTCCAGCGCGAGCCGCCCGGAGTCATCCACGACCAGCGCGACCGGGTGGTCGGCGGCGAACCGCGCCAGCGCCTTTACGTCGGTGTCCGCCACCTCCCCCTCGAGGTTCGCTTCGATGAGCGAGCGGAGCACGGCCCGCACGTCGACCAGCCGCCGGTGTTCGGCGGGCGTCACGGCTATCCGCGGCTCGCCGAGGCCGGTTCGCACGAGCCAGCCTCGCGACGCCTCCGGATCGCCGAGCAGCTCCTCCTCTTCGCCGTCGTCGAACGAGTAGGTGTTGGCAAGGCCCTGCACCGCCAGCAGGGGCTCTGGCGCGAACTTGTACTCGATCAGGCGCTGTAGCTCCGCCACCTCCATGGCGTCGATCATACCGTGACCGACAAACTCGGTTGACAAGTCATGCGTGACCGGTGTACCTTTTACACCAGTCACTTCAACGAGAGGACCCGAAATGCTTCCCGCCGCCCAGTTCCTGGCCCGCGCCGTCCGACCGCCAGCCCGCCCGCGCCCCGAGGAGCAGGCCGTACGGGTGCCCTCCCTGGAGCCGCGCCCGCCCGAGTCAGAAGACGCGCCGGCTCAGGGGTCGATCAGCACGCCCGGGTTCAGCATCGCCGCGGGATCGAGCTCCGCCTTTACCGCCCGCAGGGCCGCGGCGAACGGCTCCGGCCGCTGACGGTCATACCAGGGCCGATGGTCCCGGCCGACGGCGTGGTGGTGGGTGATCGTGCCGCCACAGTCGATGACCGCCTCCGAGCAGGCGGCCTTGATCTCGTCCCACTGCTCAACCTCGCCGCCACGCTTCGCTGGAGCGAGGACCGTGAAATAGGGAGCCGGGCCATCGGGATAGACGTGGGTGATCCGGCAGCTCAACCGCGGGGCGCCGTGACCCTCGCCGGGCCCACCACAAACCTCGGCGACCGCCCGCCGTGCCGCTTCCATCATGGTCGCCTGGAAGTCGGGGAACCGGTCCCAGGTGATCGCCGTCTCGAAGGTGTCCGAGAGGACTCCGCAGGCGACGAACGTGTCCCGGAGGTACGGTGCCGACAGGAATGCCGAGCGCCAGGTGCCGACGGCGTCCTCTGAAGGCTTGCTCCCCTTCGTGGCGGGCGGCTCCCCAGGGTCGCCTCCGTGCGCACGGGCGATCTCAAGCGCCAGGTCGAGCGACGCGTCGACCGGATGATGCGCGGATTCGAACCCGAGAACGAGCAGGTTGCGCTCGCCGGTGCCGGCGCCGGTGGTCCCTGCCTCCAGGGGATCGAGCAGCCGGCAGTTGGCGGGATACAGGCCGGATTGGGAGATCTCACGGACCGCTTCGGCCGCCGCCGCGAAGTCATCGAACGCGACCCCGCGCGACACCTTGTGGACCGGCCGCTCCCTGACCCGCACCCAGGCTTCCGCGACCACGCCGAGGATCCCCTCCGAGCCGATCAGCGCGCGGTCCGGCGAGGGGCCGGCTCCCGACCCGGGCAGCCTGCGGCTCTCCCAGGTGCCGCGGGGAGTGATGGCGCGGATGGACTCGACGAGGTCGTCGATGTGGGTGTAGAGCGTTGCGAAGTGCCCCCCGGCGCGGGTCGCGATCCACCCGCCGAGCGTCGAGTACTCGAAGGACTGTGGGAAGTGGCGCAGCGTCAGGCCGTGCTCGCGGAGCTGATCCTCGAGGACCGGGCCCGCAGCCCCGGCCTGGATCCGCGCCGCCATCGAGATCGGGTCAACTTCGAGGACCCGGTCGAGGCGCCGGAGGTCGATGCTGACGCTCGGGCGGTCGCCGGTGCGCGGCTCGACGCCGCCGACGACGCTCGTCCCGCCGCCGAACGGGATCGCCGCGGCGCCGGCCTCGGCGCAGAAGTCGAGCGCCGCCTCGATCTCCGACTCGTCGCGCGGGAAAGCGACGATGTCCGGCGGGTTCGGGAACTCGCCGCGGAAGCCGCGGACGACGTCCCGGTAGGCCTTGCCCTGGGCGTGGGTGAGGCGATCGCGCCGGCCGGTGCTGAAGAGGTCCCCGAGCCCGTCCGGCGGGTGGATTCGCGGCTTACGGAGCGCGACGTCCTCGAGCGCGACGGGCTCTGAGACCTCGCCGCCGAAGCCGAGCGTCTCGCGGATCGTGCGTGCCGTCGCCTCGAGCGCCGCCCGGTCGGGCTGCTGGTCCTCGTAGCCCCAGCCCCAGTGCTTGAAGGGGCGCTCAGGCAACGGCCGGGCTACTTTCTCGTGCATGACACGAATAAGTCGCCACCCACGAAGTCGCCCCTACCAGTGCACGCCCTTCATCAGGTGCGCGAAGGCGACGGCCTCGGTCGACGGAGCCTTCTCCTCCTCCTTTGACTCCTTGCCGCGGGCGGCCTTCGAGTCGGGGAACAGCTTGTAGGCGGTGTTGAGGATGGCGTCCGAGGCCTTTGGCGCGACGTTGTACAGGAGCTCGCCGAAGTTGCCGAGGCGCGTCGCCACCTTCTTCGGCTTGGTGATCATCGCCTCGGTGATCATCTCCGCGGCCTCGTCCGGGGTGATCGTCGGGAACGCGTCGTACATCTTGGTGGGCGCGATCATCGGGGTGCGCACCAGAGGCATATGGATCGTGGTGATGTGGACCTTGTCCTCGATCACCTCGGAGGCGATGCAGCGGCTGAACGCGTCGAGCGCGGCCTTCGATGCGACGTAGGCCGAGAACCGGGGTGTGTTGGTCTGCACGCCGATCGAGCTCACGTTGATGATGTGGCCGCTCTTTTGCTCGACCATCCCCGGCAGCAGGCTGAGGATCAGCCGCAATGAGCCAAAGTAGTTGAGCTGCATCGTCCGCTCGTAGTCGTGGTAGCGGTCGTAGGAGAGCTTCA
>JBBSQE010000115.1:0-10213 GCA_038258095.1 Solirubrobacterales bacterium
AAGATGCTCAGCGGCAGCATCGGGTCGGTCGCGCGGCGTTCGACGAGGAGGAAGGAGGTCAGCAGCAGACCCGCGCCGGCGGCTGCCACGAGGACGACCGGATCATCGAGGCCACGGCCGCCGGCCTCGACCAGCGCGTAGGTTGCCGCGCCGAGCCCAAGCGCCGCCAGGGTAGCCCCGGCCCAGTCGAGACGGCGCCCCGAGGCGGGTTCGGGCCGATCGTCGGGAAGGTGCCGGAGAGCCAGCAGCGCGGCCGGCATCGCGACAGCGACCACGGCCACGAAGACCAGGCGCCATGAGCCCAAGTTGACGAGCGCCCCGCCCAGGAAGGGCCCGATCAGGGTCGATACTCCCGACCACCCCGCCCACGCGCCGATCGCCCTGCCGCGATCCTCTTCCACGAAGCTCGCCTCGACGAGTGCGAGGCTGGTAGGCACGACCAGCGCTGCGGCCGCACCCTGTAGGACGCGTGCGGCGATCAATACCCCGCCGCTCGGAGCGAGCCCGCAGGCCAGTGAGGTCGCCCCGAACGCGACGAGGCCGACGATGAAGATCCGACGACGTCCATGGAGGTCGCCGAGCGACCCGCCGAGGATCATCAGCGCTGTCAGGGCGACCAGGAACCCGTTCATCACCCACTGCAGCCCTCCGAGCTCGAGGCCGAGATCGCGACCGATGTCGGGAAGGGCGACCGTGACGACGCTCGATTCGAGGAAGGCGGCACCCGACCCGAGGACCGCGACCGCCAGCACCCATCGCCCGGCCGCGGATGCGTAGCGCAGCTTGGCTCCCGTTTCAGTCATCGCTTACGGCGCATTGGCAGGTCGCGCCTTGTCTCGGGTCACTTTCATGGTGCACGTTGTCGGAATCGATCTGGTCGGTCAGGTCGACCGTCAGGCGGCCGGCGTGCTGAACCCAGCGCCGACCAGCTTGCCTCGCGCATGACGGGTTTCGGTCTCCTCGAGCGCCGTCACGGCTTTCGTGAAATATCGAAGAACACCCCTGCAGCTGCAATGGTTTTGCGCCTCCAAGCGGCCGAGCATGCTGTTCAGCCTCATCGCTTCATGGATGGGCCGGGGCGAGCTCGTTCAGCGGCGTGCCGGAGTCGGCGAGACGGTCACGGTCCACGCGCAGGCCCGAGCGGATCAGCGCCTGGATCTGGTCGGTGACGTCCCACACGTTGACGTTCATCCCGGCCAGGATGCGCTGGTCCTTCAGCCAGAAGGCGATGAATTCGCGGCCCGCCACGTCGCCTCGGAACACGACCTCGTCCCAGCCCACGGCGTGGCCGCTGTACTCCATCCCGACGTCGTACTGGTCTGAGTAGAAGTACGGGACGAGGTCATAGGCGACCGGGTGGTCGAGCACGGGGTCGCCGGGGTCGGTACCGCCGAGCATGTTGCGGGCCGCCGCCGGGCCCTGATTGAGCGCGTTGGCCCAGTGCTCGATGCGAAGCTGTCCGAGTCGCGGGTGGCGGGCGTTTGCGACGTCGCCGGCCGCGAACACGCCCTCGACAGAGGTCTGGAGGAGCTCGTCGCAGACGATGCCGTTGTCCACGGCGATGCCGGTGCCCTCGGCCAACTCGGTGCGGGGCGTCGCGCCCACGCCTACGACGACGAGGTCGCAGTCGATCACCTGGCCGTCCGACGTGCGCACTCGCTCGACCGTACTGGCGCCCTCGAAACCCTCCACGTCGGTGCCGAGCAACATGTCGACGCCGTGGTCGGTGTGGACGTCACGGTAGAACGCGCCGGCCTCAGCGCCGAGAACGTGCTCGAGCGGCACCGAGTCCCGGCCGATCGCCGTCACCTCAAGCCCCATCTGACGGGCAGCCGCCGCGACCTCCAGGCCGATCCACCCCGCCCCGACCACCACCAGCCGGCCGCCGCGGCCGAGCCGCTCGCGCAGCCGGTCGGAATCGTCCAGGCTTCGCAGGTAGTAGATCTCGCCGAGCTGGGCTCCGGAGATCGACAGACGACGCGCCTGGGCGCCCGTCGTCAACAGCAGCCGGTCGTAGCCCAGCCGCTCGCCACCGGCGAGCACGACCTCCGAGGACGCCGGGACGAGCCGTTCGACGGTCGTGGACGTGCGCAGCTCGATCGCATGATCCTCATAGAAGGGCTCGTCGTGGACGTAGACCTTCCCGAGGCCGGCGTTGCCGGCAAGGTAGTCCTTGGACAGCGGCGGGCGCTGATACGGCCGCTGCGGTTCCGCGCCGATCAGCACGACGCGCCCCTCGAAACCGGCCTCGCGCAGCTCCTCGGCGGCCTTGGCGCCGGCAAGGCTTGCACCGACGATGACGTAGGTCTGGTTGCTCATATCTCCCTAGCGTCGACCTCGCCTCAGATCTTACGGCCTGCGTGATCCTGGCCGATCTGCTTCCCCGGACGCGGCAGCTCACGCCCACGGGGCCAGCTGACCTGATGGTCCTGAAAAGCCCTCGTATAGCGATGGAACGGCGATGGGTCGAATTCCACCGCCGCTGCTTCAGGCGCGGCCCTCGCCGGCACGCCCGGCTTCCACCAGGCAGGTGCCGAGCTCGAGCAATGGGGCGACACAGGGATCGGTGACCCGGTAGAAGACGCGGTTTCCATCCCGGCGTGGCGCCACGATGCCTCGGTCGACCAGCCGTTGGAGCTGGTTCGAGATCGCCTGGGGCGTCATCTCAAGCGCGGCAGCGAGATCCTGGACACAAACCTCCGGCTCACGGACGAGCAGCTCGAGCAGGCGCAGACGTGTGTCGCCGGCGAGCATCTTGAAGAGGCCCGCGAGCTCTTTCGCTCGCGGAGCCGCCAATCCCGCGTCGTTCGCGCGCGATCGCGCCGGGCCGAGCGCCGGAGATCGCGCTTGGTCGAGCGCCGCGGCAGGTGATCCTCGTGCGGCCACCCGGCCATATTACACAACACCATTGAATGGTGTAGCGTGGGTCTGACTATCGAAGCAGACCGACCAACCCCGGCCGAGTGGCGATCGCGTGTGCTGGAGGTTCGCCAGCCTCAGGAGAAGGCAGTGGCCACCTACTCTCGGCTCGCCCCGGTGTACGAGGTCTGGGCGCGGGGCACCGAGTCGAAGGCTCGCCGCTGCGTCCTCGAGCTCGCCGCACCGCGCGACGGCGAGGCGATCCTCGAGGTCGCGACGGGCACCGGTGTCCAGCTCGCCGAACTCGCGCGCCGCAACCCCACCGGGCGCACCGTCGGCATCGAGCTCGCCGATGGGATGCTGGCGCGGACCCGCAAGCGCCTCGAATCGAGCGGCCTGGCCGAGCGTGTGGAGCTGCTGCGGGCTGACGCGCTCGCGATGTCGTTCGCGGACGAGACGTTCGACCTCGTGACCAACGCCTACATGCTCGACCTGCTCTCCCATGAGGCGATCCCGAAAGCGCTCGCGGAGATGAAGCGAGTGCTTCGACCGGGAGGCAGGGTCGTGCTCTCCAACATGACGAAGGCCGAGCGGACCACGCATCGACTCTGGGATGCACTGTATGCGCGCGGGCTCGGAGTGACGGCGAACTGCCGCGGCGTGCTGGCCGCGCCGGTCCTGCGCGAGCTCGGCTTCACC
Organism: Solirubrobacterales bacterium; assembly: GCA_038258095.1. Taxonomy (GTDB): domain Bacteria; phylum Actinomycetota; class Thermoleophilia; order Solirubrobacterales; family 70-9; genus JBBSQE01. The sequence continues at coordinate 3,559 of JBBSQE010000115.1, forward strand.
GAGGTGCAGCGAGACTACGTGGCCCAGATGCTGCTTCCGACCGAGATCGTCTTCGCGCGGCGGCCCCCGGACGGAGGCGCTGCCGGCGGTGCTCAGCGGCGACCGCGAGACCGCCGGTGAGCTCGATCCCGAGGTTCGCCGTCGGCCGGATCGAGCCGCCCGATCCCGCTCAGCCCTTCAGCGCCGTCTCAAACTCTTCGTCGTCTCGCCGCTTGCTCCGCTGACGTTGAGCTTTCAGGTTGACCCGTGGGTCGTCCGTGTCGAACCGAACCTTCCCTGACTTCAGGTCGACGAGCAGCGGTGCGGTCGCGCCCTTGGTCAGCCCCTTCATTACCTTGACGCCAAACTTCTCGGGCTCCTTCAGCTCCACCCGCTCAACCCCGCCGCCCGGCAGCTGATACTCGACGACGTACTTCATGCGCGTATACCACTGGCCGTCTGAAGAGGGCCGGCGAGTGTGAAGGCTCTCGGCGAGAACCGTCCCGTCGACCCGCTCCCAATTGCGCCTGAGCATTGTCTTGACCCTATATCAGGTGGACGCCATCCTCGATGCTCAGGAGGAGATCGAGGTCGTCGGCGAGGCCGCCGATGGGCACGAAGCCGTCCGTCTGACTCGCGCGCTACGCCCCGAGGTGTGCCTGTTCGACATCCGCATGCCCGGGATGGACGAGCTCGAGGCGACCCGGCGGCTGACGAGCGGGGAGATCGATGATCCGCCGGCGATCATCGTGATCACCACGTTCGACCTCGACGAGTACGTGCACGGAGCGCTGAAGGCGGGGGCCCGCGGCTTCCTGCTCAAGGACGCCGGGCCGGAGCTCCTGATCCAGGCGATTCACGCTGCCGCCAAGGGAGATGCGCTGATCGCGCCGAGTGTCACGGGTCGGCTGCTTGCCGCGTTCGCCGATGCCGGCGCCGGCAGCCCCCCGGTCCAGCCGCTCGAGCCGCTGACGGCGCGCGAGGAGGAGATCCTGCTGACGGTCGCCGGTGGACACACCAACCGCGAGATCGCCGACGACCTCTACATCCGCCTCAGCACCGTGAAGACCCATCTCGCGAGCCTGATGCGCAAGCTCGACGCGCGCAATCGAGTCGAGATTGCGATGTGGGCCTACGAGACGGGTCGCATGGAGAGATCCGAACGCGACGCAAGCGGGTCTTGAAGCGTTAGTCAGGCGAAAGGGCGGCCGGCCGCGAGCCGGCCGCCCACTCGCCCCGCAGAACGGCGAACACCCGCACGGTCGTCCACTCGCCCTTGAACCAATCGGCATCGACGAACCGCGCCTCGCAGCGGAAGCCGACACGCTCAAGCAGCCGGTGGACGGCAACGTTGCGGTCGTCGCTCTCCGCGTAGACACGATGGAGACAAAGCGCGAGGAACAGCCTGTCGATGATCGCGTGCAAAGCCTCCGTGGCAACACCCGAGCCCTGGTGTTCCGGTGCCAACGTCACGCCGATCTCGGCGGTCGCCGGCTGGTCGTCGGTAACCCGCACCGCGCAGTCCCCACACAACTGGCCCGAGTTTCGCTCGAGGATCGCCAACTGCAGCCACACGCCGGGTTGGCCGAAGGACAGTCCTCGCTGTGAGGCCAGGAACTCCTCCGCGTCCGCCAGCGAGTAGCTGGTGTCCCACGACTGATACCGCGCCACCTCAGGTGCGGCGCGGTACGCCGCGAAGCCAGTCAAGTCCTCGGCCCGGAACGGCCGGAGGGTGAGTCGCTGAGTCACGAATTCCACCATCACGGTTATCTCACATCTTGCCTGTGTTCGAGAGGAACGCAACCTCACTGGGCAAGGACCGCGGCTTGACCACCATCAGGCGGACGTAGGTGGCGATCGGGAACGTTGGGCAGCCCGAGCGTGTCCTCCGTCGCCGGGGTGCCAAGGCTAGTGTCGGCCTCGGTGGCCGATTTCGCTCCTCACCTCTCCTCGCCCAGCGAGCGCTTGAACAGTGATGATGGCGAGGGCCGGGATCGAACCGGCGACACCACGATTTTCAGTCGTGTGCTCTACCAACTGAGCTACCTCGCCTGGGAACTGCGGACCGGCGGGTCGGCCGGGCCACGGAAGGCTAGCGGCAGCGCGGCTCGGCGGGGCGGGCCGTCGGCTCTCGCTCAGGAAGAGCCGGTGGGGTCGTCCAGCTGCTTTCTCAAGTAGACGATCTGCGCGTCTCCGTATGGGCGCCTCTCGTACTCGACGTAGCCGATCCGGCGGTACAGCTCGAGGCTCTCGACCAACTTCTCGTGCGTGTAGAGGTTGATCGACTCGAACCCCGCCGCTCGGGCCTCGGCCTCCGCTCGCTCGAGGAGCAGCCTGCCGACCCCGGTGCCGCGGTGAGCAGGGTCGACTGCGACGTTGTCGATCACACAGGCCTCGTCGTCGATTGCCAGCACGAGAAGGCCGATGATCTCTCCCTCACGTTCGGCGACGATGACCAGGTCCTCGCGGACGACCTCGGCGTAGTCGTCGGTCATCGGCCTCGGTGGCCCGCCCAGGCGCTCGATGTAGTGGCCGTAGGCTCGGTTGACCAGATCGGCCAGCGCCGGGACGTCCGCAGGGCTTCCGCTTCGAAGAGTCGGCTCATCCATTGCTCGTCCCACACATCATCGTCCCTCGTCGAGCCAAGAACGCGCGACGCACCGGGCCGGACCGTCAGACTCAGTCACGATGCGCGCACTCAGGGCACTCGCCGGGTTGGCCGGGGCCGTTCTCCTCGCCGCCGCGCTCCTCTCCGGCGGCTCGGACAGCGACCCGAGCACCCCGGCTGCGCTGCCCGGCCTGCCGCCGCCCTTCCTCGGCACCGCCGTCGCCGGCAGCGGCGGCCTGACCGCCGCCATCGACTCCTACGGGAACGTCGTGGACCTGAGAGTGCCGGGACCGGCCGGCACGGCCCGAATCGACAACAGCTACGAACGCCAGAGCGCCGGGACGGTTCCCGGGAACACGGGGATCGTCGTGGCAGCCGGGGTCGGGGAGGGAGACCCGCGGCCGCTCTGGGAGGCACGAACCGTTGAGCAGGGGTACCGGCCGGGAACGAATGTGGTGGTCACCACGGCGGCGCTCGATGGCGGCGGCCGGCTGCGGATCGAGGATTCGGCACCCGCGTCTGCCGAGATCCTCGTTCGGAGGCTGACCCTGACCGGCCCGGCGGGGCAGGCGCTCTCCCTGTCGATCCGCGTCAACCTCACCGACGGTTCCCCGGCGCGATGTGTCGCCAGCGAAGGCGGACGGGCAGCCGGGAGCACCGGCCCGGACGGGACGATCAACCTCACGGGCTCCGGCCGCCTGGACACCGAGCTCGACTGCGCCTTCGGCAAGTCCACCGAGGTCTATGGGATTGGGGCCGATATCCGGACCGAAACCCAGAGAGATCGAGCGGGGGCGGCCGATCGTCGCTGGCTCGCGGCCGGAGTGCGGCTCGGGCCCGGCGCCCCGCCCTGGGCGCGCGCCCTGTATGAGCGCTCGCTCCTCGTCCTCCGCGCTCTCACCGACCGGCGAACCGGCGCCGTCGCGGCAGGCGCGCGCGACGGCTGGGCCTACGTCTGGCCTCGCGATGCCGCAACCGTGGCGCTCGCCCTGAAGGCATCGGGCCACGAGGGGATGGCGACGCGCATCGCCCGATTCCTCGACGGCGTCGATCTCGGTGCCGCCGCCCGCTTCTACGGCGACGGCGAACCCGTCCCGGGTCGCCCCGCGCAGGGTGACGCCGTGGGCTGGCGGCGCGGCGCAGACCACGCCGGGGGGCTGCCGGCGCGGCGCGGCGCGGCGACCTGGCGCGGTTTGGCCGACTACGGCGAGCGCTCGGGGGACGACGGCGACTACCTGGCGAACGCGATCGCCGCCGGCGTTCCTGCCGCTCGGATCGAGAGGGAGTTCGGCGCCGGAGATCACCTCGTGCGGATCGCCGGGGAGGAGTCCTCGACGCTCGACGCGGCTGTCGGGTGGGCCGTGGTCCCGTTCCCCAGGCCGGCGCTGCGGAACGAGGTGACCGCGTCCCTCCGCCGCGTTCTCGCCAGCCGCGGCCCCTACGGAATCACGCCCTCGCTCGACTGGCCGGGCGGACCCGAGCCGTGGGCCGCGCCGACGGCCTGGGTGGCGTGGAGCTTCGCGGCGCTCGGCCGCCGCGCCGACGCACTCACGATGCTCGCCTCCCTCCGCCGCGCCGCGACGCCCGCAGGCGTCCTGCCGGAGCGCGTGGATGCGGAGACCGGCATCCCCGAGTCCACCACGCCGCTCGTTTGGCCCCACGCCTTCGCCGTGCTGGCGCTCACAGAGCTCTGGCCTCCGCTGAGGTCCGCAGGCCCGGATCGACCGGATACGCTGAATCCATGGTGAGAGGAGCACCGGCACTGCTCGTCGCCTCGGCGCTGCTGGCCGGGCTCGTGTCCTGCGGCGGCAGCGACGAAGGGGGTCTGGAGCCCAAGCGCACGGTGGACGCTCGCAACGAGGCCGTGCGCTTCTTCCCCGCGGACACTCCTTTCGTCGCCCTCGTGGACCCGACGCCGGGAGATGCCACCGATCCGTCGCAGGCCGTTGCGTCCCTCGAAACCGTGCCGCCGATCACGGCATTCCTGCGTAGCGAGGCCGGGTTCGCGGCGCGGCAGGGCCTGGGGACCGGGCAGCTGGTGCCACTGCTTGACACCAAGGATCCCACCCTGGGCACGGAATCGACCCAGATCGCACTCGGCCAATCGGCGAAACCGGACGGCAGCGCCGCCGAGCCGCTGATCGTCGTCGTCACGGATGATCCGGGACGTACCAACGAGATAGTCCGCGACCGGGTCAGGGCGGTCGGTCTCCGCCCCGCCGGGGGGTTGGACCGGGCGGACCTCTACGAGGGTGACAGCGCTTCGCTCGCGGTCCGGGACGGGGTGATCCTTGTGGCTCCCTCGCTGGGGCGGGTCAAGGAGGCCATCCGGACCCGCGACTCCGACCCGGACCTCCGGCTCGACGACGGCCTGGTCGACGACGCGCTGGAGGAGCTTCCGCCCGATGCCGCCGTGAAGGCCTACGTCGACGTCGGCGAGCTTGCCCAGAACGATCCCGGGGTTGGCGCGCTTGCATCCGGCGCCACCAGCTGGATCGATGCGCTCGGGCCGTCGGGAATCGGAGTTTCGCTCAGCCGGGAAGGAGAGCCGACCGAGATCAGGCTGGTCGCCGCCATCGACAGCGGCGAGCGCTCCAAGATCCCGGTCGAGGAGCGTCCCGAGCGGATCCAGCTCGACGCCGACACGATGAACCGGGCGACGACCGGAGGGCAAGCCGGGGTCAGCGGCTTCCGCGATGCCCTCCTCGAGGTCGCCCCCTCCACGCTCAGCGTGTCCGCGACGGACGACGAGGTGCGCGCGCTGCTGGTCAGCGACCGCTAGATAGCGGCCAGCGCCAGCCGGACCGCGTCCGCGGGCGTAGTTGCGGCCTCGACGCCCGGCGCGTCTGCCAGGTCACCTTGGCCCATCGCCGACCAGCTCCGCAAGGTGATGACGGTCCGGCCCATCGCTCGTGCGAAGCCGATCTCCGAGAGCGTGCCCCACGCTCCGCCGACGGCGATCACCGCCTCGCCCGAAGCGACCACGGCGAGGTTGCGGGCATGTCCGATGCCGGTGGCGACCACGTGGGTGCAGTGGGCGTTCGCGTGCGCCGGGTCGTTGCTCGGGGAGACGCCGATCACCGTCCCGCCCCCCTCGCTCGCGCCCTTCGAGGCCGCCTCCATCACGCCGCCGAGTCCGCCACAGACGAGTACGCAACCTTCGCTCGCGATCAGCCGCCCGACCTCCTCGGCAAGCCCCCAGACCTCGGAGCCCTGCTCGCAGGAGCCGGCGCCGATCACCGCGATCTGGCGGCTACGCGGCACGGCGCGCGCCCCCGGTGTCGCCTCGGCCGGCCCCCTCATCGCCCAGCATGGACTCCATCAGGTCGAAGGCCCCCGCCTTGTGGAGCGGGTCGTTGAGGTTCCCGCACTTCGGGCTCTGCACGCAGGAGGGACAGCCCGACTCGCACGGGCACTCGTCGATCAGCCGGGAGGCGTCACCGAGCAGGCGCTCGAACTGCTCGTAGCCGCGGCGGGTGATGCCGACCCCGCCGGGATGCCCGTCGTAGATAAAGATCGTCGCCCTGCCCGTCTGGAAGTGGACGTTGGTCGAGAGACCGCCGATGTCCCACCGGTCACACATCGCGATCAGGGGCAGGACCGCGATCTGCCCATGCTCCATCGCGTGCAGCGAGCCGAGGAGGATCTCCGCCGGGATCGAGTGCGAGAGTCGCTCCGGCAGGACGTACCAGAGCGCTTGCGTGCGGAAGCTCTGCTCGGGCAACTCGAGGGAGACGATGTCGATCGGCTCCTGCTCGGAGATCGAGACGCGCTGGTAGGCGATCACCTGCTCGGTCACCGACACCTCGCCGAAGTTGAGCTCGACCCCGGCGGCCTGGCGCTGCTCATGGATCTTGTCGATCCAGATGTCCGTCTCCTTCTTCGGGCGGGTGAACCAGTCCCCGTCGAAGGAGCTGACGACCGCGTGGCGCGAATCGACATCGAGGCGCTCCACCTCGTACGAGCGCCCCATGTGGAGGTAGATCGCGCCTGGGTGGATGGTCGTGAAGGAACGCTCGGCCTCGACCGTTCCGATCATCTCGCCGGAGTCCCGCTCCATCACGGCGA
>JBBSQE010000116.1:0-10071 GCA_038258095.1 Solirubrobacterales bacterium
AGCTCAAAGAAGGGCCCGTGGGTCGAGGAATCGCTGATGAAGCGGATCGGCCAGATGAACGAGTCGGGCACCAAGACGGTGGTCAAGACCTGGTCGCGGACGTCGACGATCTTCCCCGACATGGTCGGGCACACGATCGCGGTCCACGACGGGCGCAAGCACGTTCCGGTCTTCATCTCGGAGTCGATGGTCGGGCACAAGCTCGGCGAGTTCGCCCCGACACGCACGTTCCGCTCGCACTCGGGAGCCGGAAGGGCATAAAGCGTGGCTGACGAGAAGACACCGAAGGACGAGGCCGAGAAGAAGGGCCCGGCGAAGAAGGCGCCAGCCGCGAAGGCGAAGGCGAAGGCGAAGCCTGCCGCAAAGGACTCCGCTGAGAAGAAGAAGCCCGCTGCCAAGAAGGCGACGGCGACCAAGCCTGCTGCGAAGAAACCGGCGGCGAAGAAGCCGGTCGCGAAGAAGGCCGCTGCCGAGGAGAAAGCGGCTGATGCCAAGACCCCCGCTGAAAAGAAGCCTGCTGCCAAGAAGCCCGCCGCCGATAAGACCCCGGCCAAGCCGAAGGCCTCGGATGCTTCTGAGGAAAAGCAGCCCGCACCGACCCGCCGCCTGCGCCGCTCCGATACCGACATGCCAGTGGTCCGCGCCAGCGCTCGCTACGTGCGCATTGCCCCCCGCAAGGCCCGCCTGATCGCCGACCAGGTGCGCGGCATGCAGATCGATCGCGCCCGGGCGATCCTCCAGTTCTCACCGCGCACAGCCGCGAAGGACATCCACAAGCTGATCGACTCGGCCGCATCCAACGCCGAGAACAACCACGAGCTCATCGCCGACGAGATGCACATCTCACAGATCACCGTCGACGAAGGCCCGACGCTGCGCCGCTTCCGCCCCCGTGCGCAGGGCCGGGCAACTCCGATCAACAAGCGGACGTGCCACATCTCCGTGGCGCTCTCGCCCGACAGCGAGGACTTTTAGAAACTTTATGGGTCAGAAGATTCATCCCGAAGGCTTTCGAGTCGGCTACATCCATGATTGGAAGGCGACGTGGTTCAAGGACCGCGATTTCGCCGACACCCTCTTCGAGGACCTCGCCGTCCGCGATCACATCGAGAACAAGCTCTCGCACGCCGGGCTGTCCAAGATCACGATCGAGCGCCGTGGCGAGATCTCCGTGGACATTCACACGGCCCGTCCCGGCATCGTGATCGGCAAGTCCGGCTCCGAGGTCGACGCGCTCCGCCGCGACCTCCACAAGATCACCGGCAAGCCCGTGAAGGTGAACATCCGCGAGGTCAAGCGCCCCGAGCTCGACGCGAAGCTCGTCGCACAGGGCATCGCCGAGCAGCTCCAGAACCGAGTCGCGTTCCGCCGCGCGATGAAGCGCGCCCTCACCTCCGCCATGCGCTCCGGCGCCAAGGGCGTGAAGGTGCAGGTCTCCGGTCGCCTCGGGGGTGCCGAGATGGCCCGCACCGAGGGCTACTCCGACGGCCGCGTGCCCCTCCATACCCTCCGCGCCGACATCGATTACGGCTTCTTCGAGGCCAAGACCACGACCGGTCGCATCGGCGTCAAGTGCTGGATCAACAAGGGCGAGGTCATGCCCGAGGGCTTCCGCTCGGAGACGTCCGGCGAGGACGATGCCGACAACCGGCCCCCACGCCGCCCCTCCGGCGGCCCGGGTGGAGACCGCGGTGGACGCGGCGGTCCCGGTGGCGACCGCGGTGGCCGCGGCCGACCAGGTGGCCCTGGAGGTCGTCGCTGATGCTGATGCCGAAGCGGGTCAAGCACCGCAAGCAGATGCGCGGCCGCAGGCGCGGTTACGCAAAGGGCGGCACGTCGGTGACGTTCGGCGAGTACGGCCTCAAGTCACTCGATCGCGGCTGGGTGACCAACCGCCAGATCGAGGCTGCCCGTATCGCGATGACGCGCCACATCAAGCGTGGCGGCAAGGTCTGGATCAACATCTTTCCCGACAAGCCCTATACGAAGAAGCCGGCGGAGACTCGCATGGGCTCCGGCAAGGGAAACCCGGAGGGCTGGGTCGCCGTGATCAAGCCCGGACGGGTCATGTTCGAGCTCGCCGGCGTGCCTGAGGACCTGGCGAAAGAGGCACTGCGCCTCGCAGGGCATAAGCTTCCGGTCAGGACCAAGTTCGTGAGCCGTGACGGAGTCGGGCAATGAAGGCCTCCGAGATACATGGTCTGAAGGACGACGAGCTGGTCGCGCGCCTGAGTGAGGCGCGGCAGGATGCTTTCAACCTGCGGTTTCGCCACGCGACCGGAGAGCTCGAGAACTCGGCCGGGATCGGCCGGGCAAAGCGCGATGTGGCGCGACTGCTGACGATCGCACGCCAGCGCGGAATCGACGTACACAAGGAACTGAGCAAGTGACGGACGAAGAGAAGACAACCGAGACACCCGAGGAGACCGAGGCAGCGGAGGAGACTCCCGCCGCTGAAGCTCCTGCGGAGGAGGCCCCTGCTGCCGAGGAAGCACCCGCCGAGGAGGAAGCTCCCGCCGAGGAGGAAGCTCCCGCTGCTGCGGAGGAGACCCCTGCCGCCGAGGAGCCCGCCGCCGAGGCTCCGCCCGCTCCCGAGGACCCCGACGCCGACCTTCACTGGAAGGAGCGCCGCCGCCGCGAGCGCTCCCGCCGTCCTGCCGAGGCTCGTCCCGAGCGATCCGTCGAGGACCGCGCGGCCGAGCGTCTTGCGGGGCGTCAGAAGCTCGCCGCCGGCCGCCGTCGCCGCCGCTCCGGAGAGCGGGAGGCCCGGAAGGGCACCAGTCAGGGCACGCCCGTGGGCGAGCGCGATCCCAACGCCGCCAAGGTCCGCCAGGGCATCGTCGTTTCCGACAAGGCCGACAAGACCATCACCGTCCGAATCGACATCGCCCGCCGCCATCCGACCTACGAGAAGGTCGTCCGCCGCTCGCGCACCCTGCATGCGCACGACGAGCGCAACGAAGCGGGCCCCGGGGACACAGTCCGGATCGTCGAGACCCGCCCCCTGTCGAAGCTCAAGCGCTGGCGTCTCGTCGAAGTCGTCGAGAAGGCGAAGTAGAGGGCATCGGATGATCCAGCAGGAGACAAGGCTTCGCGTCGCCGACAACTCGGGCGCTCGCGAGATCCTCTGCATCCGCGTCAAGGGCGGAAGCCATCGCCGCTACGCCGGCGTCGGTGACGTGATCACCGCGACCGTCAAGCAGGCCAGCCCGCAGGGCGGCATCCGCAAGGGAGAGGTCGTCCAGGCCGTCGTCGTGCGCACCCGCAAGCAGTTCGGCCGTGACGACGGCACCTACATCGCCTTCGATGAGAACGCGGCCGTCCTGATCGATCCGCAGAACAACCCCCGCGGCACCCGCATCTTCGGCCCGGTGGCCCGCGAGCTGCGCGACAAGAACTTCATGCGGATCGTCTCCCTGGCACCTGAGGTCCTCTGAGCCAATGCGGAGCGAACGTCTATATCTGGCTCTGCGAGAGCGGAGCATTGGCGAGGGAACGGTGATCTGATGAAGCGCATGCGGATCAAGACCGACGATCAGGTGGTCATCACGAGCGGCAAGGACGCGGGCAAGACGGGCCGTGTGACCCGCACGGACCCGAAGCGCCGGAGGGTCTATGTCGAGAACCTGAACATCGTCAAGCGCCACCAGCGCGCCCGCCAGACCCAGGGCGGCGCCGGCGAGCCCGGCGGTGTGATCGAGAAGGAGGGTCCCGTGGACGTCTCGAACGTCGCCCTGCTCGATCCCAAGGACAACAAGGCGACCCGTGTCGGCGTCCGCGTCAACGACTCGGGTGCCCGCGAGCGCTACTCGAAGCGCACAGGAGGGTCGATCGACTGATGGAAGCCGCGACCGAAACCCCCCAGCAGGCCGCGCCGCCGCCCCGGCTGCGCGAGACCTACGAGTCAGAGGTCCTTCCCGCGCTGATCAAGCGCTTCGGCTACTCGACGCCGATGGCTGCCCCGCGCCTCGACAAGATCACCCTCAACATGGGTGTCGGCGACGCGAAGCAGGATTCAAAGCTCCTCGACGCCGCGGTCGAGCAGATGGGCATCATCGCCGGACAGCAGCCGAGCATCCGGCGTGCCCGCAAATCGATCGCCTCGTTCAAGCTCCGCGAGGGCATGCCCGTCGGCGTGTCGGTGACGCTTCGTCGAGCGCGGATGTGGGAGTTCCTCGACCGGCTGACGTCGATCGCCATCCCGCGTATCCGCGACTTCCGCGGCCTCAACCCCCGCTCTTTCGACGGGCGAGGCAACTTCTCGATGGGGGTCCGCGAGCAGCTGATCTTCCCCGAGATCGACTACGACTCGGTCGACGTTGTCCGTGGCCTCGACATCACGATCACGACCACGGCGAAGACCGACGAGGAGGCATTCGCGTTGCTTTTGGCCCTCGGCATGCCCTACTCCAAGGAGGGTCGCCCCGGCGAGGGCCCTACCGAGGAAGAGGACGCCGAGGAGGAGCGCCGCAAGGAGGAGGCACGTCAGCGTGCCGAGGCCGAGCAGGCCGCTCTCGAGCAACTCAAGGAGGAGAACCCCGAGGCTTACGAGAAGCCCGAGCGCCCCGAGGAGGGCGAAGAGGGCGAAGAGTCGTCTGGCGAGGACTCGTCCGCCGATAACCCGCCCGCGGCGGACGCGGACGCGACTGAGAAAGGTGACCGGTGATCATGAGTTCGAATGAGCAAGAGCAGAGCACGCGGGCGGAATTGTCCTAATGGCTAAGACCTCACAGAAGGTCCGGCAGGCCCGCGGATCCAAGTACAAGACGCGCAACTACAACCGATGCCGGCGCTGCGGGCGCCCGCGGGCGGTGTACCGCAAGTTCGGCCTGTGCCGGATCTGCCTGCGCAACGCCGCCCATGAGGGCTACATCCCCGGCATGACGAAGTCGAGCTGGTAGCCGATGCTCACCGACCCAGTAGCTGACTACCTGACGCGGATTCGCAACGCGATGACCGCGGGCCACGACGAGCTGGAGATTCCCGCCAGCCGCCTCAAGGTCGAGATCTCGCGCATCCTCGCCGAGCAGGGCTACATCCGCGAGTACCGGACCGAGCCCGCCCGCGTCGGCGAGCAGATCCGCGTGCGACTCAAGTACACGAAGAACCACGAGCCCGTGATCACGGACCTCGAGCGCATCTCGCGCCCTGGCCGCCGCCGCTACGTCGACCACTCAGACGTCCCCCGCGTCAACGGCGGCACCGGCACCGCGATCATCTCGACCTCACGCGGAGTGATGACCGGCCACGAGGCCAAGTCCCGCGGGGTCGGTGGAGAGGTCGTCGCTTACGTATGGTGACCGGTCGCGCAAGCGCCGGCAGGAGCTGAACCCATGAGCAGAATCGGAAGAAAGCCCATCGAGATCCCCGAGGCCGTCGAGGTCGAGGTCGCCCCTGGCCGCGTCTCGGTCAAGGGACCCAAGGGCGAGCTCTCCCAGCCGGTGTCATCCGACATGAAGATCGAGCGCGAGAACGGCACGCTGACCGTTGCACGCCCCACGGACCGTGGCGATCATCGCGCGCTCCACGGGCTCACCCGCAGCCTCGTCGCCAACATGGTTGAAGGCGTCACCGACGGTTTCGAGAAGCGGCTCGAGATCCAGGGCGTCGGCTACCGCGCCAACCTTTCCGGCCGCACGCTCAACCTCGCGCTGGGCTTCTCGCACCCGATCGCTATCGAGGCGCCCGACGGCATCGATTTCGAGGTTCCACAGCCGACCGAGATCATCGTGCGCGGAATCGACAAGCAGCTCGTCGGCCAGGTCGCTGCCGATATCCGCAAGCGCCGCCCGCCGGAGCCCTACAAGGGCAAGGGCATCCGCTACCGCGACGAGCTCGTCGTCCGCAAGGTCGGAAAGAGGGCCTAGCCCATGGCCGTCACCTCAAAGCCCAAGCAGCGCCTGCGCCGCCGCCGTCGTGTCCGCGCCAGGGTCACCGGCACCGCGGAGCGTCCCCGCCTGTCCGTCTACCGCTCGAACCGCGGCATCTTCGCCCAGCTCATCGACGACCGGGAGGGCAAGACCCTCGCCGCCGTCAACTGGACCGAGGCCGACCTCCGCAAGGTCTCCGGCCGCACCGAGCAGGCGAAGAAGGCCGGAGAGCTGATCGCCGAGCGCGCGAAGGCGGCAGGCATCGAGACCTGCGTGTTCGATCGCGGTGGCTACCAGTACCACGGCAGGGTCGCGGCGGTTGCCGACGGCGCCCGCGAGGGAGGGCTCAAGTTTTGACAGACACGGCTGAGAACCCCCGTTTCGCTACCTTGGGCGGTCTGCGATGAAGGGAATGGACGCATCCATGGTCGAGACGGTCAGCCCGAGGGGGCTGGACCTACAGGAGCGCGTGATCGAGATCAACCGCGTCGCCAAGGTGGTCAAGGGTGGCCGCCGATTCTCCTTCACCGCACTCGTCGCCGTGGGCGATGAGGAGGGTGTCGTCGGGATCGGTTACGGCAAGGCACGCGAGGTCCCGCTGGCGATCCAAAAGGGCGTCGAGGATGCCCGCAAGGGCCTGATCCGCGTCCCCAAGTATGGGCAGACCATCACCCACAAGATCATCGGCCGCTACGGCGCCGGCCATGTCGTCCTTCGCCCGGCGAGCCCCGGTACCGGCGTCATCGCCGGTGGAGGCGTGCGTGCGGTGCTCGAGCTGGGCGGCGTCCGCGACGTGCTCACCAAGTCGATCGGCACCCAGAACCCGATCAACCTCGTCAAGGCGACGATGGATGGCCTCATTCGCCTCCGTCGCCCCGAGGAGGTCGCCGAGCTGCGCGGTCTCACGGTCTCCGAGGTCCTCGGTCTCCATCTGACTTCCGAGTCGGCCACGGGCGACAAGGTCACTCATATCTCGGCCTCCGACGGAGAGGGCCCCGCCTCCGACGGAGAGGGCTCGGTCGAGGCCGAGGCCGTCTCCGAGGAGGCCACGGGTGAGGCTCCGCAGGAGGCCTCCGCCGAGAAGCCCGTGAGCGCACCCGCCGCCGTGGCCGTCGCCGATGAAGGCGACGACGATGCCGCCGACCGCGCCGAGGACGCCGCGGTCGAAGCGCCCGAGGAGACCTCATGAGCTCCGTCACGATCACCCAGCTCCGCTCGACCGCCGGCTCCCTGCCGAAGCAGCGCGCCACGCTCGAGGCTCTCGGCCTCGGCCGGCCCGGGAAGTCCGTCGAGCGCAAGGACTCCCCCCAGCTTCGCGGCCAGATCCGAGTCGTCTCCCACCTCGTCGGCGTCGAGGAAGGCAAGTGATGGCTGCCGCCCCGAAGAAGACCGAGACCGAGACAGATCTGACCGAGACCGAACGCAAGAGCACAGGCGCTCGCGCTCAGAGTGCTCGCAAGAGTCAGACGGAGAGCTCGCCCTCTGAGCGCTCGCAGGAGATCGGCCTTCACAACCTGCGCCCGAAGCCCGGGTCGCGGCGCCCCCGCAAGCGGATTGGCCGTGGCGAGGGCTCCCGCGGCAAGACCTCGGGCCGCGGTCACAAGGGCTACGGCTCGCGCTCCGGCGCCAAGGACAAGGCCGGCTACGAGGGCGGGCAGAACCCGATCCACATGCGGATGCGCAAGCTGCGCGGCCCCCACATGAAGAAGTCGATGCCCTTCGAGAACTTCCGCACGGCCACGCAGCCCATCAACCTCGCTGATCTGGAGGAGCGCTTCGACGCAGGCGACGAGGTGACCCCGGACACGCTTCGTGAGAAGGGCCTGGCAAAGCGCTCACACCCGGTCAAGATTCTCGCCCGCGGCGAGATCTCGAAAAAGCTCACCGTCCACGCCCACGGCTTCAGCGCCGCGGCGCAAGAGAAGATCGAGGCGGCCGGCGGCACCTGCGAGACTCTCTAGTCGGACATGCTCCAGACGATCGCCAACTCCTTCGCGATTCCGGACATTCGCCGGAAGATCGCCTTCACGGCGGCGATGTTGGCGCTGTACCGCCTCGGCACCTACATACCGGCGCCGGGCATCGACGTCCAGGCCGTCAAGAGCATCGAGGAGAACTTCCAGGGGTCGAACATCCTCGGCTTCCTCAACCTCTTCTCGGGTGGAAGCCTTTCGCGGCTCTCCCTGTTCGCCCTGGGAATCATGCCCTACATCACGGCGTCCATCATCCTCCAGCTCCTCACCGTGGTCGTGCCATCGCTCGAGGCGCTCCAGAAGGAGGGTGAGGTCGGCCAGCAGAAGATCACGCAGTACACCCGCTACCTCACCGTCGCCCTGGCGCTCATGCAGTCGCTCGGCTACGTCTTCCTATTCAACTCCCAGTCCTTCGCGGGCTCGACCAGCGTCGTCGGTGAGCTCACCGCCCCGAAGCTGTTCCTCATCGTGATCTCGCTCACCGCCGGCACCACCCTGCTGATGTGGCTGGGCGAGTTGATCACCCAGCGCGGCATCGGCAACGGGATCTCTTTGATGATCTTCGCCTCGATCGCGTCGTCGATCTTCCCCGGGATCCAGAAGTGGTGGACCAATCCCGACCAGGTCTTCGTCGTGATGATGCCATTCATCGCGCTCGCCGTGATCGTCGCCATCGTCTTCGTGCAGGAGGGCCAGCGCCGCATCCCGGTCCAGTACGCGAAGCGCGTGGTCGGGCGCAGAATGACCTCCGGCGGCTCGACCTATCTACCGCTCCGCGTCAACATGGCGGGAGTCATCCCGGTCATCTTCGCCGCCTCGATCATGGCCTTCCCGCCGACGATCGGGCAGCTCCTCAACACGCCGGCCGCGCTTGACTTCGCCGCGTTCTTCTCCCCGAACAGCTGGGCCTACGTGATCGGCGAAGTCTTCTTCATCATCGTCTTCACCTACTTCTATACGGCCGTCACCTTCAACCCCGTGGACCAGGCCGACAACCTGAAGAAGTACGGCGGGTTCATCCCTGGAGTGAGACCGGGCCGCCCGACGGCGGAATATCTGGACCGCATCCTCTCCCGTCTGACATTCCCGGGAGCGCTCTATCTGGGCGCGGTGGCGGCACTACCGACGATCCTGATCAGCCAGACCTCGGCGAACTTCTTCTTCGGCGGCACATCGATCCTGATCGTCATCGGCGTCGCGCTAGACACCGTCAAGCAGCTCGAGGCGCAGCTGATGATGCGCAACTACGAGGGCTTCCTGAAGTAGCCGGGGGCAGGCACCGACCTGCCCGCACCGGGTACCTTCAGGCTCATGTCCGCACAGAACCTCGTCCTGCTGGGCCCTCCGGGCTCGGGCAAGGGAACCCAGGGAGAGCGCCTGCAGGCGGATCTCGACCTGCCCTACTACGCGACCGGGAACATCCTCCGCGCCGCGGTAAAGGAGGGCTCCGAGCTCGGGCGGAAGGCACAGGACTACATGGACCGTGGAGACCTCGTCCCGGACGAGCTGATCATCGCGATGATCACCGAGCGCGTCGAGTCCCCTGAGGCCGAGGACGGCTTCATACTCGACGGCTTCCCGCGCACCGTGCCACAGGCCGAGGCGCTGGCGGAAGAGCTCCAGAGCCTCGGCAAGCACCTCACCGCTGCGCTACTGATCGACGTCTCCGACGACGAGGTCACCCGCCGCCTCGGTGGGCGCCGGACCTGTGCCGAGAACGGCCACGTGTTCCACGTCGATTTCGATCCTCCCTCAGAAGAGGGCAAGTGCGACATCGACGGCTCCGAGCTTCAGATCCGCGACGACGATCACCCCGACGTGATCCATCGCCGTCTGGACACCTACCACGAGAAAACGAAGCCGCTCGTCGATTACTACGAGGAGGGCGGCACGCTGCAGCGGCTGGACGGGGATCAGCCGCCCGACCAGGTTTCCGACAAGATCCGATCGCTGCTGAAGACGCTGCGCCTCGAAGAGGATCAGTAGGCCGCCGGGCCGGCGCGGTGGGTACCTGATGATCGTCACCAAGACTCCCGAGCAGATCGATCAGATGGCAGCCTCGGGCGAGGTGCTGGCGCGCTGTCACCGGATGCTGGCCTCCAGTGCTCGCGCGGGGGCCACCACTGCCGATCTCGACGCGATCGCCGAAAAGTTCATCCGCTCGCAGGACTGCACCCCTGCGTTCAAGGGCTACCGCGGCTTTCCCGGCTCTATCTGCGTCTCGCCCA